>JAITGI010000021.1 GCA_031280785.1 Candidatus Nomurabacteria bacterium | reverse complement strand
TCGTTTTGGACCTCTTTGTCGCTAAACTTGCGCCCGATCAGGCGCTTGATGCCGTAAACCGTCTTGCTGGCGTTGGTGACGCGCTGACGCTGAGCGGTCTTGCCGACCAGCCGCTCGCCGTTCTTCGTGATAGCCACCACCGACGGCGTCGTCCGATCGCCCTCTTTGTTCGTGATAATTTCCGGCTTGCCGGCGACCATATACGCCACCGCACTGTTGGTCGTGCCGAGGTCGATACCGATAATGTAACCCATATTCTTCTCCTTATGATTAAGTTTATGTTTGGCAGTCATGGGGTTTGATTGCCAACTATTACCATTGTATCAAAGTTGGCACTCGGCTGTCAAGAGTGCTAATTGTTGTAATATTTACAACTGTTTACAAATTAAGTATTATCGTCCAACCCCCGTATTCGGCACCCCCGGCACAACCGGCGTAACAGGGACGAACAACTGCTCCCAACCGGCAAACAAAACCAAATTGCCAGCGACTGGATCGGAGAAATCATACGGCGCGCTCAGCGCGGAATCGGCGAACCAGCCGGTGAACCGATAGCCGCCGCGCGTCGGGTTGGCGGGTTCGGTCGCCAGAGCCGTGCCGTCCGCCGCCACCAGTTCGCCGGGCACGGACGAGCCGCCGCGGCTGTCGAACTGCACCGCGAAGACTTGGTCGCCCTGGGCGTAATTGATGTCAAAATTATTATAGCCGTATCGCAAACCATACGACCAAGTATCGTTCGGTCGCAAAATATTGCTCTGGTAAATCGCCCAGTTGACGCTGTCCGTCGGCAGATCGAAAATCGTGCCGTATTGTGCCAAATTGTCCCGAAACTCCACATTAGCCGCCACCGCCAAGGAATTATAATCAGCCATGTATACCCCGCCGCCGTTCGTGCCAGCGGTATTGCCGACGATCGAACCGCCCGTGATCGACACCGTCGGATTCGGGGTCGCGACATACATACCGCCGCCCGTCGTGCCAGCGCGGTTGCCGGCGATCGTGATGTTGTCAAAGTTCGACACAACCGCGTTTGCGCCAATCCTCACGCCGCCGCCGCTTATCGCCGCGTCGTTATTAGTCACGCTACTGTCGGCAAAATCGAGCACCGTATTAGCATTAAAAGTGCCGCCGCCACCGGCAGATGTTGTGGCGTGATTACCGGTAATTTCCGAGTTGCGTATAGTTATGGTCGCGTCCTCTGTGAAAATACCGCCGCCAAACGTCGCGCTATTGCCACGAAACACTACACTGTCAAAGTTAATCGGCGGTTTTTGGTCGGCGGGGTCGGTGTTGAAATTGCCGTCCGCTGTCATAAAACCACCGCCGTAACGACTTGAATTATTCTCGATTATCACTCTGTTCAGCGTCGCCGCTGCGTCAACCCGCACACCGCCGCCATAAGTTAACGACTGGTTGTTTTTGATCAGGGTGTCCTCAATTAAAACCCCGGTCACACCGTCTTTTTTGGTCGCCACATACATACCGCCGGCGGCGTGGCCACTCTCGTTGTCCAAAATCTGGCTGCCCTTAACCGTCAAAGACCCCTTGAGGTGTGCGATACCGCCACCTTCACTGACGCTCGACGCCAGTGCGGTGTTGCCCTGTATCGTGGTGTTTTCCACCGTCAAATCGCCGGCGTTGAAAATACCGCCGCCGTCCAGACCGGCTTCGTTGTCGCTGATGGTGGCGCCGTCCACGCTCAGCGTGCCGGTATTATGAATGCCGCCGCCCGTCGTGCCGCCGGTGTTATTGGTGATTTTGACGTTCCCGGTAATCGTTGCGTTGCTGGCAGCGTCATACACCCGAATACCGCCGGCTTGGTTGCCGGTGTTGCCCGAGATCTCGGCATTGCCGCTGATATTGAGGGTCGCGGCGTTCCACATAAAAACCCCGCCGCTATAATGCGCTTGGTTGTTGATGATTCGCGCATCTCCGCCCAGATTCAGTGTAGAACCGTTGATCGTCAAGCCGCCGCCGTATCCTTGGGTGCTGATAGTGGGTTGGTTGTGGCTGATCTCGCCGCCCGTAATATGCAGAGTTGAGCCGGTCTGTGCGGAGACTGTTCCGAAATTTCCGTCGTCGACTGTGTTGTTGTTTATCTTGCCGCCGGTCATATACAGAGTCGCGTTAGTCATTGCGATCGCCCAGCCCCATTGCCCAGTGGTAGGAGCACCGCCCGTCCGGGTGTCGGTGACTTTGTTGTAGCTAATCTCGCCGCCCGACAGCCGGAAAATCGCGCTGTCTTTCATTTCCAGCCCGCCGCCGCCGTTGGCGGTGTTGCGCGTAATTTTCCCGCCCGTCATTTCCACCTCGGCGCTGCCGCCCCAGATATACACGCCGCCGCCCCAGCCGGTGCCGCTCGCCCAGCGCTCGGCGTAGTTGTCGGAAATCTCGCCGCCGTTGATGTTGAAATGACCCTTGACCATTATGCCGGCGCCCATTCTGGCGCGGTTATTTGCGACCAGAGCGTCGCTGTTGATACTGCCGTCGCCGCCCACGTCAACAAAAACCGCCCCACCGGACGGGTCGCCGTTACTCTCGGCGGTAACCGAATTATTAAAGTTGTTTTGCAAAATCGCGCCGCTGTTGATGTTGATTTTGCCACCATTTAGGACATACACCAGCGGCGATAACGCCGACACCGTCGGGTAATCACCGTCCAGCGTGATATTCGACAGATTCAGCGTGCCAGCGACCTCAAATGGACGATCGTTCGTGCCGACCATAGACGCGTCGCGCGTCAATGTCCGCTGGGTGGCGTCGCTGTGGAGGTTGACGGTTTTGCCCACCGGAATCGTGACTTGACTGGTAATATTAAAATCAGCGGTAATAGTGATATCAATGTCGGTTTCGGCGACGTTATTCGACCAACAGGTCGCAAAATCGCTCGTCTGCGCCACGGCGCAACTACCGGCAGCGCGCGCCGGGTTCTGGTTGATATTTATGAGCGACAGGACGGCAAGCGCGGACACCGCCAAAACCGTCGCGAAGACAAGCCCGTTTTTGATTGCTAGGAACTTTTTGCTGATTTTCATACTTTTTTCTCCATTAACATTACCATTATACCCCCCCCCAGCAGGTAAATGCAAGCCCAATTTGTGTTAAACTAAAGCTATGAAATTTTATGAGGTTTCGCCATATGGGGTGGTCGGCAAGGATTTTCGGGTGTTGACTTATGCTTTTGATGGCTCGCTGTCGGTTGGTGCGGTGGTGGAAATACCGGTTGGGCGGCGGAAATTCGTCGGCGTGGCGCTGCGGGCGGTTGCCCAGCCGGAGTTTGAGTGCAAGCAGATTTTGCGTGTGTTGGTCGAGCGTCCGCTGCCCGCGCCGCTGCTGGCGCTGCACGCCTGGCTCGGCGAATTTTATTCCACGCACCCGAGCACAGTGTGGCAAACTATGCTGCCAGCGGGGCTGAACAAAAACCGGCGCGCTGTCAAAAAATCGCTATTTTCACCGCTCAATACGCCTGAACGAACAAATTATTTGTTCACTCCCGAACAGAGTGAAGCTATCCAAAAAATCCTCAAAATGAGTCGTGGCACAGCGATTTTGCACGGACGCACCGGCAGCGGCAAAACCGAGGTCTACAAAGCCCTGGCGATGGAAGCCGCCACCCGCGGCAAGTCCTCGATTGTCCTGGTGCCGGAGATTTCACTGACGGCGCAATTGGTCGGCGAGTTCCAGCGCGATTTCGCGAATGTTATCGTCGCCCACTCTGGGCAAACCGAAGCCGAGCGGGCGCGCGGCTGGCTGAGCGCCCTGCACGCCGACGAACCGACAGTGGTCATCGGCGCGCGCTCTGCCCTGTTTATGCCGCTGCCCGACATCGGACTGATCGTGGTCGACGAATGCCACGAACCGAGTTACAAACAGGAGAAAGCGCCGCGCTACAACGCTCTGCGCGCCGCCAGTGTCCTTGCCAACAAATCCGGCGCGCGGCTGGTGCTGGGCTCTGCCACGCCGTCGATCGCTGATTATTTTACCGCCGTGAAACTCGACCGCCCGATTGTCAAAATGACCAAACTGGCTCGCCCGGGCGCTATCAAGCCCAAAACCACCGTTGTCGACCTGACCAAGCGCGCGGCGCGCAGCAAAAATCCGATTTTCAGCCGCCCGCTGCTGGACGCAATGACAAAAACTCTCGACGCCAAAAAACAGATCTTGCTGTTTCACAATCGCCGCGGCACGGCGCCGGTCACGCTGTGCGAAAATTGCGGGCATACTCTGATGTGTCCGCGCTGTTTTGTGCCTCTGACGCTACACGCCGACCAGCACGCGCTGACTTGTCATATTTGCGCGCACCGCCAGCCGCCGCCGACCAGCTGTCCGTCCTGTGGCGACGCCAACATCGCGCACCGTGGTATCGGCACGAAACGCATCGAGGACGAAGTGCGCCGGCTTTTCCCCGAGGCGCGCGTGCGGCGTTTTGACGGCGACAATCGCAAGGGCGAGGGCGTGCACGATCTGTTCGACGAGCTGCGCGGGGGCGAAGTCGATATCATCATTGGCACGCAAACTATCGCCAAGGGGCTGGATTTGCCGAACTTGGCGCTGGTGGGGATTGTTCAGGCCGACGCCGGATTGATGCTGCCGGATTTCAGCGCCAGCGAGCGTACCTTCCAGCTGATCGCCCAAGCTTGCGGGCGAGTCGGCCGCGGCAAAAATCCGACCGAGGTTATCGTCCAGACTTTCCAGCCCGATCACCCTGCCGTCGTCCACGGCGCGGCGCAAAACTACGCGGCTTTTTACGAGTTTGAGCTAGCAAATCGCGCGCGCGGGCATTTTCCGCCGTTCACGCATCTGTTGAAACTAACCAATTCCTACAAGACCGAAAAAGCCGCCATCACCGCCGCGCAGAAACTTTGCGGTGTCATTGCGAGCGATATTACCCCCGTCGTCACGAGCGATACCTCCGTCATTGCGAGCGCAGCGAAGCAATCCAGTGCCGCCAAAGACACCCCGTCATCGCCTGGATTGCTTCGTCGCCCTTCGGCTCCTCGCAATGACGCGGTGGATAACGTCATTGCGAGCGAAGCGAAGCAATCCACGCCCCCCAAAATCCTAGGTCCAACCCCAGCCTTTTACGAGCGCCAACGCGACAACTACCGCTGGCAAATCGTCGTCCGCGCCGAAAACCGCGCCGACTTGCAACAAATCGCCGCCCAGATCCCGCCCGCCAAATGGCAAATCGAGCTCGACCCTAACTCGCTGATTTAACCCAAAACCTGCTATACTTTTCCTATGCCCAGTGAACTTCCCGTCATCATCCGCACGCACGAGTTGTATCTCGCGATCAGCAAGGTCACCGAGAAATTGCCCGGGCTGCCGCGCCAAACCATCGGTCGGCGCGTCGAGGACAAAACTTTGGAGATGCTGGAGCTTTTGACTATGACCACAGACGCACGCGGGGTGATAATTATTTATCTGTTCGATAACTCGCTATGATTTATCCAGTGCCGATACGTAAGGAAACGTAAAACAGGCACGATCATCAAGCTTTGAGCTATCAGAACGTGCCTATTATACATTAAGAGAAAAAATAAAGGAAATCAAAGGCGCAAAGCTTGAGATTTTCTTCCCCCGCCTAGAGGAAACGCGCCGAGCGAGCGGCCGTCGCCGTCGTCCGCGCACAGGCGCACACTCAAGACGTCGCCGACCCCGAAGTAACCGACCCTGCCATGCCGATCATGACGCCGTTCAAGCGTCAGATCGTAATACCAATAATACTTTGGTATTCTGCGATCCGACTCCTCGTCAAAGGCGTCGATTAGATCCATCAGCGCGAGAATGATGACCGAACGAATCGATCTAGCGCCAATCGTGTAGTCGGTGATAATGTCCGCCCATTCGGCGGCGTATTGCTTTGCCAGCTCCTGCTGCTTCTCGAACTTTTTATCAAGTCCGAAACAGGTGCTGCCGTCGGTGCCGACAACAGCGAATTCAATAGCGCCATAAGCAGCGTCATTGTCCTCGCCCTCCTCGCACGCGTCGACGATTTCGTCAACCCACCAATCCCAGTTGGGATAGATGGCTTTAAAATCATCAACCCACCAATCCCAGTTGGGATGGATGGCTTTAAAATCATCGCTGAGCTTATCCCGCAAAATCTGCTTGTAAAAACCGAGCAGCTCACGGATCGAGAACATCGCGAAGTTGTGATGCGGGATTACCTTGCAAGGTAAATCGCGCACAATCGCGTCGATGTCCTCTTTGAAGCCCTGGGCGCCAGACACCGTGCCCAGCCTGAACTTCTCGAAAAGCGCGGCGGGGCAGCCAGGCTGCGACTTGCCGTTTCATTACGTTCCTCTAGGTTCTTCCAAGGAGCAGCGAATGAAACGCTTGCTTTCGGGCTTCTCTGTGGCAGCTTCGTAAAATGCTTGTATTTACTCATTTTCTTTCTCCTTTCCCGCCCCCGTCACCAGGAGCAGAATCAAAAAAATGAAAACCTTGGAGCTCGTCATCAACTTTTTCTCGTTGTATTGATAAAGAGCTTAGGTTTTCACAGCCTATACTATAATTGTATCACACTTCGACGGATTAGTCAACATTTTGTGTCGATTTTCTCTGTTATTTCGTCCAAAATCCGCCAATAGTATGTCATATTTCGTGTCGAAAAGCGAAACGCGCTCTCTGTGCATACTGCACTGAGGCGCGCTTCATTAGTCATAATAATATCAAAATAGCTTGCTTATGTCAACAATTTTGCTGTATCGAGGACGTTGTTGCATAATTACAGCTCTATCCCTGTTAACCGTCACACTGGATTGCTTCGCTTCGCTCGCAATGACCACTGGTAAGGGATGACGTAGATGCCTAATTGCGCGACAAGACCCGTATCGAGAAATAGAAATGATAATCGCAATAGCACGTATTCGTAATCTACTCCCAAAAGATTGTCATTGCGAGCGAAGCGAAGCAATCCAGTGAGCACTCTTATTTAATAGTTCTGGATCGCCACGCTATGCTCGCGATGACAGAAAAAGTGAATATGGGTCAGATTCGCAAGATATAATTGTGCTAAAATAGATATTATGAAATCCAAATACACGCGCAAAAATATCATCACGTTGCCCGACAAACGGCTGCGCGAAAAGTCTGCCAGGGTTCACGTCATCACCGACGAGACCTTGCGGTTGATCGACAATATGTTGGCGGCGACGCTGGATTGGGAAAACTCGCGACCGCACGAAATTGCGGTGGCATTGGCGGCCGTGCAAATCGGCGCGATGGAGCGCGTGGTTATTATTCGCGAGGATTTTAACGACAAATCGAACCAGAACTTCACCGTCCTGATCAACCCAGAAATTGTCAAAAAGGAAGGCAAAATCGTCACCGAGCAGGAAGGCTGTCTGAGCGTCAAGGACGTCTATGGGCTGGTACCGCGCCACGAAAAAGTGCGTGTTCGCGCCATCGATATCAACGGGCGCGAAGTCCTCATCAAATCGCCCAATCCGTTCGTGGCGCGTATCCTGCAACACGAAATCGACCACTGTAACGGCAAGTGTTTTATCGACCACATCACGCACGACCACACGGCTTTTTCGATCCTGACGGGCGACGGCGACCTGGTGCCGATCAAGTATGAAAAGGTTGTTGGTATGGGGATATTGAAAGATGATTAGCTTGGTCGGCTACGTTTTTGGCAAATTATTCATTCGTCCCGCCCGAACACGCGATACCAAAACAACGTCGTCGACAATTTCGTAATAAACCACGTTTTTGCGCATAATTTGGAGTTTGTAAATCTTTTCGTGATAAATCTGGTTGTTTTGTGGCGCGATTTCCAGCTCGGAAATCTTGTCGATTATCGCGCGCAAAATATCTAAATCAAAACTATTATCAATCAGGTATTCTCGGATTTTCATCAAATCATCGAGTGCGTCATCGGAAAACTCCACCCGATATTTTGCCATTACAGACTTAGTTCCGCTTTCACCTTCGTAAGTGAATGTGTTTTGCCGTTCGTCAAATCACTGCGCGCGCGTTTTGCCGCCGCTTTGACCTCGTCCAGCTCGCGCCGCTTGTTGATTAGTTTTTCCAACACCGTCAACTCCGGCAGAGTCGCCTGGCTAATGTATTTCTGAATTGCTGTTGACGTCATAATACCACTATATTATCATTTTTCAGCTTTTTTGGTCAAATCTTAGATAAGGTAATTTTGTTATTTTAATATTGTGGTTCTTACAACATAAAATGTATTGTGATACAATATTTGTTATGAAAAACGTTTTCGTTGTTAAATCTGCCAAAATTACCGGCTCGACTTACCTTGACATTGAACGCAAAGCGCGCAATTCATACCAAAATATCGCGCGCCGCACCAAGCGCACGCCGTATGTTCGCAGCACCTATTGGCGCAAAGATAAAGTTTTTCTGAGCCTTTTTTGGACGCATCTTAACCAAAAATACCGCAGTGAACGCAAACGTCGATTGAAATATTTTGACTGTGGTGTTGAACTATTGCGGCATTCTACTATCGAACCCGAAACGCGCGATAATCCGAACGGCAGCAACGAATTAGTTCACCGTTTCACCGGTCAGACGATGGGCGGGCAAGTTTTTTGGGTTCAGGTCAAGGAAAACAAGCGGACAGGAGCAAAATATCTGATGTCGATATTTTCCAAAGATAAATAAAAGTCCTCGCAAGGGTGGTGTATAAACCACGCGAGGAACTTGAATCCAGTATAGCAAAGGAGGAAACATATGTCAAGTAGCAAATTAGTAAAAATCATCTTTTTCGGCAACGAACAGCTGGCGCAGGGTTTGGAAAAGCCTGCCACGCCGATTTTTGATGCTTTGGTGGCGAGCGGGTGCGAAATCGCCGCTTTGGTTTTGCCACGGCGCGCCGAGCCGCGTTCGCGTCGCGCAAAAAAGTTGGCTGTCATCGACGCCGCCGAGCGGCTCAGCGTGCCGATAATTTACGCCGACGAAGAGCGGGATTTGGACAAAACCTTGCGCCAGTTCGGCGCGGAAATCGGCGTTTTGGCGTCGTTTGGAATGATTGTCAAAAAATCGACTATCGATCTGTTCCCGCGCGGAATCGTCAATATTCACCCCAGTTTGTTGCCAAAATATCGCGGGTCTAGCCCGATCGAAACCGCCATCGCGGAGGGCGCGCGCGAAACCGGCGTGTCGCTGATGGCGCTCGGCGAGCGAATGGACGCCGGCGCGGTTTACACGCAGGAGAAAATCGCTTTGACCGGCGATGAAAGCAAGCAAGAATTATACGAAAAGCTAGCCGCCTGCGGCGCGCAGATGTTAGTCAAAAACTTGGACGAAATTATCGCCGGACAACTGACGCCGACGCCGCAGGACGAAAGTGCCGCGACATATTCCCGACTGCTGACGAAAGCCGACGGCACACTCGACCAGACAACGATGACCGCGAGCGAATGCGAACGAAAAATCCGCGCTTTTGCCGGCTTTCCACGCACGCGCCTAGTCTTCATGGGGCGCGAAGTCATCGTCACCAAAGCCCACGTCGAGACCATCAGTCAGCACCCATACGGCGTGCTGTGCGTCGACTGCAAATGGCTGGTTGTCGACGAACTCGTCGCGCCGACCAGCGGTAAAACTATGCCAATTGCGGATTATTTACGCGGCTTGCGGTAGATCCGGCGTCGACGGATTTGTGCCAAGGATTTTTTCCTTGTTGGCGGCGATTTCCTTTTTCAATTCTTCCAATGTCGCGGCGACAACTTTCGGATAATCCGGACGGTTGAGCTGCAACCATTTCATAGCGCCGTATTCGGACAGCAAGGTGGCTTCGTCGGCGTTCGCGGCTTTCGCCTGCAACTGCTGGAAGTCAGGTTGCGCCGCATAATCCGGCATTTTGGCAGCAAACCACTCGCGCATACGATCCAGATTTTTGTCGACGAAATAGCCAAACTCGTCCAGCATCTCGTCGCTCATCCCCTCTGTTAATTTCTCGCCGACGCGAATCTCCAGCTCGCTATAAACGTGCTGCAAAAACGCCTTTTTCTGATCCGCTGGCAAATCCCCCAGCCCCAGCTCCTCTAAAAATTTGTCGTCTAGTTTGAACATTGTTCCCTCCTTTTATTACAATTATATCACAATTCTCGTTTTCGTGCTTCGCGCGCGAAAAACTCCAACTTGTCGCCGATTTCCAGCGTGAGTTTTTGTTTGGTGGCGAGGTTCAGCCCGCACATATCGCCCTCAAAAACTTCCTTGACTTCGTTTTTGTCGCGCTGCACGGATGTGACTTCAACTTCGCCGAGCTGGTCTTTTTTGCGTTTGACGCGCGCCAGGATATTCGGCACGACTTTGCCGCTCGTGACCAGACCGCCGCAGATAATTTCGTCGCGTGTGGTGCGAAAAACGCCTTTGATTTCCAGCCCGCCGATTTCCGTTTCGATGATTTCCGGTTCTAGTTTATCCTCGATTTCGTGTTTGGCATCATCCAGCAGCTCATAAATCACGTTGAACAGCCGCACCGCGACTTCGTTGGCAGTCGCCAGGCGCTTGACCTGCGCGCCCAAAGCCACGTTAAAACCGTAAATAATCGCGCCGGAACTCTCCGCCTGGCGGATGTCGCCGTCCGTGATATCGCCGACACCGCTGGCGACGATTTTGACCGCCACTTCGTCGCTTTCCAATAATTTCAAACTGTCGACGATCGATGTCAGCGAGCCCTGCACGTCAGCTTTGACCACAAAAATCGCCTCGACGGCTTCGGCGCGGCGGTTCATCATTCGCAGCAAATCCGAGCCGGTGATATTGGCGTTGGCGGTCGAGCGCACTTGCTCCTCGTAATGTTTGGCGGCCAGCGCGCGCGCTTCGCGTTCGTTTTTGACCTCTGTTACTTTGTCGCCAAATTGCGGCACTTCCTTGAAACCCGTGACGCTAATCGGCGTCGACGGGCCGGCGCTAGTGATGGGTTTTTTCGCCCAGTCCTGCATCGTCCGCACCCGCCCATACGTCGAACCTGCCACGAAATATTCGCCGACTTTCAATGTGCCGTTTAGGATCAAAACTCGCCCCAGCGCGCCGCGCCCGTGACTGATTTTCGACTCGATTATCAGCCCCTCCGCCGGTCGGTCATAGTCCGCCCGCAAATCCTCCATATCCGCCACCAGCAGCACCATATCCAGCAATTTGTCGACGCCCGCGCCGGTCTTGGCGCTGACTTCAACCATCACGGTGTCGCCGCCCCATTCCTCTGGGTTCAAGCCGTGTTCGGTGGCGAGCTGGGTTTTGACCAGCTGCGGATTGGCGCCCTCGCGGTCGATTTTGTTGATAGCGATGACGATTTTGGCGTTGGCCGAGCGCGCGAATTTGATCGACTCGACAGTCTGCGGCTTGACGCCGTCGTCCGCCGCCACCACGATAATTACCACATCGGTCAACACCGCGCCGTGTTGACGCAGCGCCGCAAAAGTTTCGTGCCCCGGCGTGTCCAGGAAAGTGATTTTGCGCCCTGCCCGCTCGACCTGATACGCCGAAATATGCTGAGTGATACCGCCGGCTTCGTGATCAGCCTTGCTCATACCGAGAATATTGTCCAGCAGCGTCGTCTTGCCGTGATCGACGTGCCCCATCACCGCCACAATCGGCGGGCGAGCCTGAGCGTCGTCCGAAACGTGAATATTATGCTCCAAAGTATCGCCGGTAACTTTGCGCGACAGCTCGATTTCCAGCCCCAGCTCCTCGATAATAATTTGCGCCGTCTCGAAGTCAATGCGTTGATTAACCGTCGCCGCGATGCCGTTTTTGAACAGCTCGCCAATCAGCGTCGTCACCGGCAAACCCAATTTTTCAGCCAGTTCGCCCACCGTTACCATCTCTGGTAATTCCAGCGTTTTTTGCTCCGCCATACTGACCTCCTTTCGTTATTTTTTCAGACTCAGACTAATTTTGCGATTTTCTTTGTCAACTTCTAATACTTTGAAATCCTTGCGCTCGTTCAGCTTGAAAACTTTTTCCGGATTGACGTCGCCGCCGCCCAGTTCGCTGATATGAACCAGAGCTTCGACCGCCGGACTGATCTGGACAAAAGCGCCAAACGGCGTAATCCGCGTAACCGTGCCTTCGATTTCGTCGCCGACTTTGAACTTCTCGACCTCTGTCATCCACGGATCTTCCTGGAGCTGTTTCAGGCTGAGACTGAGGCGATCCTTGTCGATGGCGATAATTTTGGCATCAACTTCGTCGCCGTTTTTCAGATAATCAGTCGGGTTGTTGACGCGCTCCCAGCTGATCTCGCTGATATGGATCAGCCCCTCGATACCGTCGACATTGACGAACGCGCCAAAATCCAGCACGCCGGTAATGCGACCCTTGACCACATCGCCGACTTTGAGGCTGGCGAAGCGCTGGCTGAGGCCGTCGCGAATCGCCTCTTTTTCGCTGAAAATCAGTTTGTTGGCTTTTTTATCAACGTCCAAAACTTGCACCATCATCGGCTTGCCGACCAGGGCGTTCAGCCGCGCCAGAATTTCGTCCTTGTCGGTAACGCGCGGGTAGTGTTCAGCGGACAGTTGGCTGACCGGCATAAAACCGCGCACGCCTTCATATTCAATCAGCAACCCACCGCGGTTGGCGTCAAACGGCGTGACCTCGATATTTTTGCCTTCCTCGACGACTTTTTGTACTTCGTCCCAACCCTTGTCTTTGGCAGCCTTGCGCAGACTCAGCAGCACCATACCGCTGTCCAATTCCGACTCGACGATGCTGGCGTTGACTTCTTCGCCGACTTCCAGTTTCTTGCCAAAACCAATCTCGCGGCGCGGCACAAAACCCACGCCCAACGGCCCGAGATCGATCAAAACCTCGTTTTTACGCACGGTCAAAACTTTGCCGTCCACCACCTCGCCGACCGCCAATTGTGCCTGCGTCGAGCCGTTTAACAAATCGTCAAATGTTACTTTTTTTACCATAAAAATCCCAAACTCGCACGGAGCTGATGCGAATTTCTATCTTAATTTATATTTGTATGTCAAACGCTCCACACACAAACTGAGATGATTGTATCAGATATGATAAAAAAAGTAAAATAAAAGAGAAAAGTCCCGAATGGTTGAGCAACCATCGGGACTGTGTCCGTTTTATTCATTTATCTATAAGTTAGTAAACTTACGACTATTCTGGTGGACTTTTGTCCAAAATAGTTCTCGATAAACGTCTGCTTAATATTATATTTGCGTAAGCAGAATCGCACTTTCCCTACCACTCTTCTCCATCTGAGGAGTAAAGACTTTTTTTAAAAACTGGAAATATAGGGGTTATTCCTGTCTCCGTAGAGTCTTTGAGCGGCGTCGTATCTGATGCTTCCGAGAGGCATCAGGTTTTGCCTGTTGCTCGGCGTCATAGGACCTCGCATAATCAGCACTGTAATATTTTCTACCTTTCGATATTACAGCGGCAACCTGACTATGTGTCATGTAGAGCACGATTTCAGATAATCGTGGGTCCTCGTGAGGCTCGCTTTCGCGACAATCCCATTGGGACAAGCCCATTGGAACGCAGTGTTTTATCTACACCTTAACACTGACCTCATGTTCCCATTGTATCACACGTATTTTAAAAAGTCAATACTTTTATCATATTTTTTTATTTTTCCCGAAACTACGGTCGCCCACGGATCAAAATCAATTAGTTTCATATGCTGATTATAACTGATACAATAAATATATGAAACTTATCGAGCGTTTGCGGGCAGATTTTGGGCGGTTTTCATTCGCCCCAAACGATATCTGTCGCTGGTTGCCAGAGGAAAACACGATTTATTTTGCCGAGGACGAGGCGCAGCTTTTGCACGAGTTGGGGCACGCGCTGTGCGGGCATAGGGGTTTTGTTCAGGACGTGGAACTACTGCGTATCGAGCGTGATGCCTGGGAAAAGGCCCGCGAAATCGGCGCGAAATATGGCATTGAAATCAGCGACGAACAGATCGAAAACGCCCTGGACGGCTACCGCGACTGGCTGCACGAACGTTCAAAATGCCCCAAGTGCGGGCAAAACGGCGTCCAGGGACGCATAGGCGGCCGCTACCGCTGTCTCAACTGCGACGCCGCCTGGGACGCCAACGACGCGCGACAGTGTGCTCTGCGGCGTTACAAACAAAAATAACCCCATTACACAGTGGTTATTTTTGTTCTGATGCTCAGATTAGGCGACTTTTTTCGCCGGACCGCGCCGACTGCGCCGACCACCGACGCGACCAGCCAAGATCGCACGTTGGCGCCCGGTCAGACCGTCCGCACCGACGATATCGCTGGCAAAACCGCCAGTCACGCCCGCCATACCGCCACGACGACCGATTTCAGCATAGAAATTCTTGCCGTGTCGCATTTTGTTTGTAATAGCAGCCTTTTTCGCACCCGCTTTCGTTCCTGCCATTTCGTTCCTTTCAGCCCCTCGCCTTTTACAAATTTCCAAAAAAACCTGTAAAAGACGAGCGGGTCTTGCCCGATTCCCACCATTCGGATGTTAAAAGGACGCCTCATTCAACAGAGGTGCCCTCGTTTAATATCTCACACATGATATGTGTATGCACAGCATTGTAGCACACCATATGCACTTTGTCAATATTTTTTTTTATGCTTTTTCATGGTAAAAAAAGTAATAAAAACTATTGCAATTATGTTTCGGATGATATATTCTGGTTGTGAGCTCACGCGCGAGAGAGCTCAAACCAGCAAATCTCCTCTGTTGAGATTTGACGACCGCCATGAACAGTGGCGGAGACAGAAACAGAAAATGACCCGCGCCACACTCGGGTCATTTTCATTTTGATGAAATTTTATATCGCTTGGTCGGGGTTCTCAACTTATATAACCCGGACCAGAATAATCCTGGCATAGCCATGCCCATCGAGAACTGGGTTGACCACATAGCCGACATCGGACGGCGCAGCGGTGACTGGACTGCCGAAATGGTAGTCGGCATTTTGGCTAAAATAGCCGCTGGGTTTAATTGAACCGTTGGTCAGGACATAGCCCGAGCCGCCGCCGGCACCGTTGCCATTGCCTCCACCATACCAGCCGCCTCCCCCGCCGCCCACCGTTGAACTGGTCGCCGAGCTACCGACGCCGAAACCAGAGGAAACAGATGACGCTAGTGTTATCTGGCTGGAACCGCCGGCTGTTTGCGTTCCGCCGGCGCCGATTCCGTTGCCGCCAACGTTGCCGCCGCCGTCGCCCGCCCGAGTGTTCGCGGTGTGACCCGACGATCCTCCGCCGCCGCCGGCGACAATGATGCGATTATATAAACTATCAGCCAGCACGCGCACGTCGGACGCGCCGCCGCCGCCGGTGCGCACAGAGAGAACGGTGGAATTACCAGCATTTTTAGCTGAGCCGCCGCCGTTAAACCCGCCGGCATTGATATAGCTCGCGCCAAAGGACTCCTCGCCTTTGCAGCCGACATGAACATATAAAACTGTGCCAGCGGTCAGCTGAACTTCGCCGCCGGCATAGCCACCTTTACTATTAAACGTCGTGTTGCTGACGGCACCGCCGCTGGCGCCCCACGTTTCGATCTTATACACTCCGCCCGTCGGCACTGTCCACGATTGCACAGCGTTCACACAGGTGAATTGATGGTCCTGCGCCGGAACCACGCGAACCGTGCGCGTCGCCGTAGTGGTCGCGCCGAGGCTATTCGTCACCGTATACGTCACGGTATAATCGCCCATCGTATTCATGTCGAGACCGACGGTCGACACGATAACATTCGCTGAAATATCACCGTCAACAGTATCATCAGCCGTGACACCTGGGTCAGTATATGACGTGCCCTGGACGACGCTATATGGATTGTCGCCACTCAGCGTGAGAGTCGGCGCCACAACACTGGCGAGGTGCTTGATACGCACTCGACCATCGCCAGTCTGACCAATTTGCGTGCCGCCGGTCGGCGCTGGCATCAGAGTGTCGCCACCCACCAACGTGGCGTCGGTCATATTATGGTTTCCACCCAGGGCGTAACCCGACGGTTTATACGATGAATTAGTCAATGCGTATCCTGAGCCACCCCCGCCGCCAGTCGAGTTATTACCCGAGCCACCCCCATACCAACCACCTCCGCCAGCGCCAGCCAAGTTCTGCGTCTGGTCGGCGCCCTGACCGAAGGTTCCGACCACGCCGCCACCGCTTGCACCGCCCGCGTTTTGGTTAGCACCGCCGCCCGGCACGCGACCCGAAAATTGCGTCGATACGTTCAGTGTCGTCGCGATTTCACCGCCGCCCGGACCACCGTCGCTCAATTGATTTATACTGCCAGCATTTCCGCCACCACCGCCACCACCAGCGACAATTACGCGATGAAACAGACTGTCGGCGCCTATACGCACGTCGGACGCACCGCCGCCGCCAGTCGTGGAGTATGAATTATTGATTGCGTTGCCGCCGCCGCCAAAACCGCCTCGTTTGAGCGCGCTGTTGCTGATATATTGATCGCGCGGATTCCAACCCTCGCCCTGGCAACCGACATGAATGTATAATTGCGTGCCCGCCGCCAGCATCACCTTGCCGGTCGCGTAGCCACCTTTACCGCCGGTGCTGTAATTGCCGGCACTCGAAAACCAGCCGCCCGAACCGCCCTGAGCGCCCCATGTTTCAATCTCGTAAAGTCCACTCGTCGGCACCGTCCACTGCTGCACCGCCTGCGTGCAAACAAATCCAACAGCCGCATTCGGAGTCACAACCACCGTCCGCGTCACCGTCGCCGTCAACCCAGCACTGTTCGTAATTGAATATGTCACAGTATATGTGCCCGGGACACTTACGTCCAAGCCGCCGGTCGTCACAACAATATTACCAGTCAAATCACCGTCAAAAATATCGTCGGCGGTTGCACCCGGATCAGTGAAAGCCGTGCCTTCGGCAATTGTCAGCGGATCACTCCCGTTCAGGGTAATTGTCGGCGGTTGCGCCCGCATCGTGATGCGCGCGAATCCGTCGCCGCCCCGACCCGTCATCGTTCCGCCGGTCGGATCTGGCATTGAATTATTGCCAGCTAGTTGCTGTGTGTTCGAGAGATAATACGAATTATACAATGTGTCGTATAGTCCACCGGACGGGTAGTTCCCGGACGTAGCTGCTGTCCAGACATAGCCCGATCCACCGCCGCCCCCTTCCCAAACACCAGCGCCGCCACCATACCAGCCGCCGCCACCGCCGCCGCCAGTGGTTTTGCCGCTTTGTTTGCCCGCCAACATGCTGCCGCCTTGACCAAACGTTCCGGGGGCGTTTACCGAATCACGTCGGCTGTCCGAGCCAGTATCGCCGCCCGCTGTTTGCGTGCCGCCATATCCGAAATATGCCGACGACACATAGCCGTTGACTCCGTTTGCGCCGCCGCCGGAACCGCCCCTGTCCTGGGTTGTTGAGCCGCCGTGATTTGCACCAGACCCTCCGCCGCCGCCCGCCACGATGATGCGTGTTTTCAGGCTCGGCAGACCATCGGTGATGTTGGCGACCCGAATGTCGGTCGCACCTCCGCCGCCGCCCGTTGGGTTGGCGGTGCTATTGTATTTTCCCCCTTGTCCGCCGCCGTTCCAGCCGCCGTCCGAATAGTTTGAGCCGGTTGCAGTTTGACCGCGGCAACCGACGTTGATCCATAATTTTGCGCCTACCGTCAACTGGATTTCACCGGTCGCGTAACCACCTTTGCCGCCGGTGTCTGCCGTGAGGTTGTTGCCGCCTGCCGCTCCCCAAACTTCCAATTTATATTTTCCGGTATATGGTGCCGTCCACTCTTGGACATTTTGTATACAATTGAAATCGGCGTTGATTGACGAACTGACCCAGGTCGTCGATTTTACCTCGCCCCGAATTGAGTCGGAGAAAAAGGCGAAAATTTTTCCAAACAAAACAAAGCTAGCAACACTGATAAATATTATTCCAGGCAGAAATATCCAGTATTTCGACAGGCGTTTACTCTCTCTGATTCGCATAGTTGTTGTGGTGATTATTTTTTATTTTTGCATGTTTGCCACGTCATTTTATCTCATTTATATATGCATTGTAAAGCACTATCGGACGTTTTGTATATTTACCTGTGGAAAAGTTTGTCCTAAGTTTTCGGTGAAAGGTGATACGTCTTTATTAGCCTCTCGCGACCGCGAAGTATCTCCGGTATTTCGCCGATGTATTCGCCGCCGTATTCTGCGATAAGTTTTTCGGCAATTTTCCAACTACCCACGTTTTCCTTGTCGGCACGATAAACAAAATAGTCGACGTCAAGGTTTTCCGTTGCCCATTTATACAACGCAAAAATCAATTCCGGACCGAAACCCTGACCTTGCGCCGATTCTTTCAGCCACAAGCCCAACTCCGGAGTTTTTGTGTTCGCCCTTTCAACACTGGTCAGGCCCAGAAAATCGCCGTCCCTGTCAGTTACGACCAACTGCGCCTTTTCGCCGCGCTTGGTTCCCGCGAGCGATTTTTCGACAAATTCATTAGTGCTTTCCAGACTCTCGTTCGGTCCACGCGACATATATTTTGTCACGTTGTCGTCAAACTCACGAAAAATATCCTCGGCGTATTCCGGGGATATCGGTTTCAGTATCAAGCGTTCGCTCTCAATAAGCGTGTCTGATAGATCGCGCTCGGGGCTCGATACCTGTTCTGTTCTGTTCTGTTCTGTTCTGTTCTGTTCTGTTCTGTTCTGTTCTGTTCTGTTCTGTTCTGTTCTGTTCTGTCATATAAACATTATATCACAAAGATAAAAGCCCTCGCGCTAACGAAGGCTTTTATATAATTCGGCATCCCTCACCACTTTTCGTAAAGTGGTGAGGGACTAGTTTCCCGCTTGTGGCCGTATAATGTCGTTCCACGACATTATACGGCGTCGGTTCGGAAAAGAAAAACGAGTTTTCTTTTCGCTCACCTCCTTGAATTATCTTCCGACAGTTCAAGCTTAACTGCTGTGTTTGGAATGAGAACAGGTGTTTCCCCAGAGTTTTTGTGATAAAATCAAAGACAATGAGACATAATTTCGAAGTCGAGCCGGGTGCGAACCCAAAGCCGAAAGAGTTACAGGCAGCAAGCTACTTGGCGAAACACGGTTTCAAAGTGATCCTGCTAAAACCAGTCAACAAGCCAGGTGCGAAGAACCCCGACGCCAAAATTAACGGCGTGGTTTTCGAAATTAAAACGCCTACCAGCAACCGACCGCGCACCACTATTAAGCGCTTCCAGGAGGCGATGGGGCAGTCAAAATGCGTTATTTTTGATCTACGAAAGGTTAAGGGTAGCGTCGAAAATATGGAAAAATTACTCCTGAAACTCGCTGGCGACCTAAAATGCCAGCGTCTGATTATCATCACCAAGCAAAACAAGACTATTGACACAGCTGACCAGATTTGATATAATCAGAGTATGCAGAGGCCGACTGGTGTGCATAACGCGAGTCGAGCCTCTCATTTTTTGTTGTTGATTTTACATATTGATAAAAATCTGCTATGCTAGCAGCATGAAACACAAATTGCCAGACACTCCCACTTTCACGCAAAAAGGACTAACTGGATATCAATTCCCAACCGTCGGCGACGGAGTCGAGATTTACTATGTCGACTCGCCGGTTGGTCACGATAGGTATTCGACAGACGGTTGTGATAATTACTATTATATTATCTCTGGTAGCGGTAAATTTTCGATTGATGGAAAAATCGTTGACGTCGTCGCCGGAGACTTGGTCGAAGTGTCAAATGGTGTTGAAATGACATATAAGGGGAATATGAGAATCTTGCTGATCATGGTGCCTGGTCACGACGCAAAGAACCATATTAGCGGGCGACCGACAGATATATAAAGATAAAAGCCCTCGCGTTAACGAAGGCTTTTATATAATTCGGCACCGTGCTAGTTTCCCGCTTGTGGCAGTATAATCGCCGCTGCTGGGCTTAACTGCTGTGTTCGGAATGAGAACAGGTGTTTCCCCAGCGCTATGGGCACCGAGAGATTTCACCCACATAACGCAATTATACAGTCGAAATGTTGGGGTAAAATCTCTCGATAACCATAAACTATTAAAGTGCTTTTGCAACTCAACAAATTATGTTCAATCAATGCATTTCCAAGGTTTGACGTTTTTTAGAGTGTTAACCACTCAACTACCAATTCAGCCAATCTGAAATCTGGGCTGCGCTATGCAACCAAATTTCAGAGCATAAAAAGGCAATGGGACTATTAGTACTTCTCACCTCCATACGTTACCGCACTTCCAGTTAAAGCCTATCAACCAGATCGTCTATCTGGGTCCTCATAGGGAAACCTAATCTTGAGGTCAGTTTCGCGCTTAATATGCTTTCAGCGCTTATCTGCTCCGCACATAGCTACTCGGCAATGCGGCAGGTGGCCACAACCGATACACCAGAGGTGCGTTCACCCCGGTCCTCTCGTCGTTTATTCCAACATTTCTGTTAGCACTGACTATATCTTCACCTTTCTCGTTTTCGAGTTAAGGGATGGCGTATTAACAAATCACGACTTTCGCCATTTGTGATTCGTTCCGGTAGATAGATTTTACTCTATTACTCAAGTCGATACGGGGTCAAACACGGCTCGCGCCATTGTGTCGACTTCCCACGGTATTAACTTTTTCGGTTTCATAGTATTCGATTTTTCAAGATGGACTAAATCTTGGTTCAAATCTTATCTTTCGTTGATTATGTTTTAGCAAGTATTCAATAATTATGAAAGTTTAAGTTCGTATTCTTTCGAGCTCCATTCCGTTTCTTTCAAGAAAGTAAAACCACATTCTTCCATCATCCGCCACGACGCAACATTAGTTTTGCGGGCAGAGCCAACTAATCTCTTGATACCAAGCAGTTTCGCTTCTCCTATCACTAGTTTAAGCATTACTACGCCCAAACCCATAGCACGCGAAATCGGTCGTATTGCATAACTCAAATTGCCACCGTCAGTTTTAATATTGAAAGCGACTGTGATATGCCCGATTGGGAAATCTTTCAAATACATTACGTAAGTTACGTATTCTTCTTGAGAGATTTCGCCTTCCAACCATTTCCGCCACTCGTCATAAGACATATGATGACAAGGGTTTTCCATACCGATTTCTTCGGCTGGAATAGCGCGATACATTTTGTATTCGGCTTCACCCATTTTGTCGTCAAGTTTTCGCAAATAGTGCTTACTCATAACTGATATTGTATCACATTAAATACTCTAAAACATAATCAATCGAAAGAAACTATAAAACTTCCTGAAGCCTTCACCGTTATTAGCCATATTGTCATCACGCATTTCTGCGTGAAGTAGCAATTTGCTTACTAGGGGCAAATCCTCGCAAGTTTCCTGACGTCCACACCGGATATAAACCGAACTGTCTCACGACGTTCTGAACCCAGCTCGCGTACCACTTTAATCGGCGAACAGCCGAACCCTTGGGACCTGCTCCAGCCCCAGGATGTGATGAGCCGACATCGAGGTGCCAAACAGCGCCGTCTATGTGAACTATTGGGCGCTATAAGCCTGTTATCCCCGGGGTAACTTTTATCCGTTTGCGCTGTCGATCCCACATTCATTGAATATAAAATTCTTACAGCGGATCACTTACTCCCACTTTCGTGTCTGATCGGAATGTACTCCTCACAGTCAAGCTGGCTTTTGCGTATACACTATCACTACGATTTCCATCCGTAGTTAGCCAACCTTTGAACGCCTCCGCTACTCTTTAGGCATTTTGTTAACCTGATTCTCATCAAGCGTGTGCGAACTTTCACCTTTCGCACACCTCTATGTCGCCATAGAGATCGGACTATATCTTCACTCGCTCTTTCAAGCGAGCGTTTGGCGTGTAGTCTCTGAGGGTTCCTCAATTTTTTCGTTGATTATGTTTTAGAAATATTTAAGAAAGATATTTTATCCAAGTCATTGCATCGCGCCCAGGTCCGTATTGGTTCTTCAGGAAGCCCGTTCTTTTATCAAACATTCTATCATGAAAGCCCCAATTCGCAGAATATCGCGGACCAGAGTTGGCAACAAGATACTTTTTGCCCTGCGCCTTGGCCGTTTCAACCACTGCGTCAAACAACGCCTTGCCAACACCGCCACCACGTTGGGTTGCCGGGTCAGTAAAACCATTCAGTATCTCAACGGCTTCGTCTGGGATGATGTTAAAAAAGTGTTGCAACATATTAGGTTCAAGCGTAGAATACGCTGATATGCCTACAATTTTCCCGCCTACGTCATGAGCTGCCAAAAACTCTCGAGCTCTGCCGTGCCCATCTTTTTGACCACTTATAAAACCAATTACTTCTTCAATTTCGTCCGTAATTGGCTCACCGGTGAATTGATCCTTGAGATTTGCCATCAAAAGTGGAATAACTTGTTCGATTTCGTCACTGGCGAGTGGCCTAATTTCAACTTCAAGCGGCTGACTTTTTCTTTCGTAGCCATCTTGGCTAGAACTGCCCCCCCCCGTAACGTTATTTTCGATTCCTATACTCATATCAAACATTGTATCATTAAATACTCTAAAACATAATCAACCGTAAAATTAAGGCCTTCCCTGCTGATTGTCTGCAACTGACGAATTTTCACTGCTCGCACGAACGCGAACGAGTATCGCAGTATTCCCAGATGTTCCAGCATATAGCCAAATACGCCCCATAATCAGTAATCTTGCGGAGATTGTAACTGATAGTTAAGGCAACCGCCCCAGTTAAACTACCCACCACGCACGGTCCTCATACCGGATAACGGTATAAGTTAGACAAAACTCTTAACAAGGGAGGTATTTCACTGGCGACTCCACAAATACTAGCGTATCTGCTTCAAAGTCTCCCTCCTATACTACACGGGTCAAAAATCGTGTCAATGCGAAGCTGTAGTAAAGCTCCACGGGGTCTTTTCGTCCTGGTGCGGACAGACGGCATCTTTACCGCCAATGCACTTTCACCGAGTCCTTTGCTGAGACAGTGCCCACATGATTACTCCATTCGTGCGGGTCAGAACTTACCTGACAAGGAATTTCGCT
>JAITGI010000023.1 GCA_031280785.1 Candidatus Nomurabacteria bacterium | reverse complement strand
GCCGTCATACAGCGTGGCTTTGACATCGACCACCGGATAGCCGGCGATGACGCCGCCGTCCAGAGTTTCCTCGATGCCTTTGCGCACGGCGGGGCGATATTCCTGCGGCACGACGCCGCCCTTGATCTCGTCAAAGAACTCAAAACCTTTGCCCGGCTCGTTCGGCTCCAGCCGCAGATAAACGTCGCCGTATTGACCGCGACCGCCGGACTGTTTGATGTATTTGCCCTGCACCTCCGTCGTGCCGCGGATAGTCTCGCGGAACGCCACTTGCGGCTCGCCGACGTTTGCCTCGACGCTGAATTCGCGTTTCATTCTGTCAACGATAATTTCCAGGTGCAACTCGCCCATACCGCTGATGATGGTTTGGCCGGTTTCTTCGTCAGTGTGAACGCGGAAAGTCGGGTCTTCCTCGGCCAGTTTTTGCAGAGCGATGCCCATTTTTTCCTGATCGGCTTTGGTTTTCGGCTCGATGGCGATGCTGACCGGCGGATCGACGAAAGTGATGCTCTCGAGCTGGATCGGGTGTGCCGGATCGCACAGCGTGGTGCCGGTCGTGGTGTTTTTTAGCCCCACCACCGCCGCGATATCGCCGGCTTCGACCTCGGAAATGTCCTCGCGCTTGTCGGCGAACATTCGCACGATGCGCCCGATGCGCTCCTTGTCGCCGGTTGTGGTGTTCAGAATATAACTGCCTGCGGTCAATTTTCCAGAGTAAACGCGAATAAAAATCAATTTACCGACAAACGGATCAGTGGCGATTTTGAACGCCAGAGCGCTGAGCGGCTCGTTGACGTCGGGTTTGCGGTCGATTTCGTCGCCGGTTTTGGGATTCGTGCCCCAGATAGCGTCAACATCGGTCGGCGCCGGCAGGTAGCCCACCATCAGATCTAACACCTTCTCGACAATCACGCCGCGACCATCGCCGCCGGTGACCAGATAAAACTCGCCGGACAGCACGGCTTTGCGCAATGCGCCGCGCAGTTCGTCCTCGGTAATTGACTCCTCGCCCTTGTCGAGGTAACGCTCAAACAGCGCGTCGTCGTATTCGACCGCCTTTTCCACCAGCAGCGTGCGGGCGTTCTTGGCTTTTTCCGCCATATCGGCCGGAATTTCTTCGACTTTCAACTCTTTGTCGTGATATTCGGTGTAGGTGTACGCCTTCATATCGATCAGATCGACCACGCCGCGGATGTCTTTTTCAAAACCGATTGGCAGGTGAATCGGCAGAGCGTTTTTGCTGAGCCGGCCGTGAATGCTTTCCAAAGATTTATAAAAATCGCCGCCGATTTGGTTGATTTTGTTGATGAAACAGATACGCGGCACGCCGTATTTGTTGGCCTGTCGCCAGACGGTCTCAGACTGCGCCTCCACGCCCATTTTGCCGTCAAAAACTGTCACCGCGCCGTCCAACACGCGCAAACTGCGTTCCACTTCCGCCGTAAAGTCAATATGCCCCGGCGTGTCAATGATGTTGATTTTGTGGTCTTTCCAATAGCAAGTCACGGCGGCAGAGGTGATGGTGATGCCGCGCTCGCGCTCCTGCTCCATCCAGTCGGTGGTGGTGTCGCCCTCGTGAACCTCGCCGATTTTGTGGCTGAGGCCGGTGCGATACAAAATCGCCTCTGTTGTGGTGGTTTTTCCAGCGTCAATATGCGCAATAATGCCGATATTTCTGAACTTTGCTAGTGGAATTTGTGCCATTTTTTTCCTTTATTCCTTTATTAAAATTATAAGTTATTCGCTCCCCGCGTTTTTGTCGCCACAAAAAAGACGAGCAAAAATTGCTTATTATCAGTTTAGCAGGTTAAGAAAATAAAAGCAAATTATTCCTGTGCCGCCCGCCACACGCAGTAATACCACGACAGCAAAACCGTGTGAATTATCGTCGGCATCAGGTCGTTTTTGACCGCGCGCGCCAGACGCGGAGTCCAACTGCTTTTTAGAAATTTGTCATAGAGGTGCAGGTCGTAAACTTGCCAAACAATGTCCATGTATAGAGGTACAATGCCGCCGGCACGCTGAATTCTCAGGCGGTCTTTGGGCGTTAGTCGGACTTCCTTGAACCGCAGCGCTGCCGTCAACGAGGCCACGCCCAATTCAAAATACAGATGCGCCGAACCAACACCAAGGCCGTTTGGCTTGTAATATTCAAAATTGTTTTTCGATTTCTCGCGCAGAGTGTCGCCCGACCGCCAGAGTTTTTTCGCCACCGTCGCCTCTGTGTCAGCGTGTTCGCCCAGCAACGCGTCGCGCATTTCCTTGTAAGGATAGTGGTGCGCCGGAGTCAGCCCGTCGGTAATCGCGTGCGCCAGCCACGCCGCCTCGAACGCGGCACGCTCACGATTGTTGTCACGCAGCGCCTGAATTAGGTTGTTTTCGTGTCCCTGTATCAGCGGCAGAATCTGTCTGTCTTCCGCGTTGGTCGGGTTTATGAGGTGCCACGGCTCGTCTTTGACGGGAGATTTTCTTTTGATGCCATCCGGCCCGTTTAGTCCCTCAAATTTAAGAATTTCCTTGGCGGTCGGAAAATGTACCGACGACGGAATATGGGGCTGCAATTTGCGCCGCACCACGCGGTCGATTTTCTGATGCGTCCCCATAATGCGCCCACCGCGCCGAGTGATTGTTGTGCCTGCGTACATAACTTAGTTTAGTGTTGTTAACCTCTGATATTTGCTGACTTGGTGTGCTAACTCTTGATATTGTAGCAGAATTTTCGGGTTCTTCATAATTTGGGCCGCGAAGTCTGTGGCGGCAGCAGCCGCGCGTTTGATAAGTTTCGTATCGGCCAAGTTCGCGATTTGCAAATTCAGTTCGCCGTGCTGGCGCGTGCCGTAAATTTCGCCAGCGCC
>JAITGI010000001.1 GCA_031280785.1 Candidatus Nomurabacteria bacterium | reverse complement strand
CGGTATAATTCGCATCCAAAATATTAGCGCGGTGCGTCGGCGATTCCATCCACGCCCGAGTAATCCCATCCGTCGTATTAAAGCCGCGCGCCAGATTCTCGCCGGCATCGACATATTTGTAATCATTATCCGTAATCCAGCGCCACGGCGGCGTGCCGTCCGGCGCGTCGTGCGACCAATATCCGCGATCCAGCATATCCTGAGCCTTCTCCTGCGCCGCCAGCGACAGTTTATCGTTCAGCCGTAACGCCGCCAGCGCATTGTCGGCGCGCTGACTGTTCGTCTGGTTTAATAACTGAGTCGTGGTTATATCGGACTGGTCGCCCAAAATCTGATTATTTTCAAAAGTAAAATGAAAAGCTTGCAACGCCACTACCAACAGCAGGATCACCGCCAAACCATAGTGCCGAATCAGATGCGGATGATAGTCGTTGTGACGGTGCGGCACCAACGCCAAATGCACGCCGCGGAGCGCGCGGCGATGCACTGGTTTTCGATTTACCTTTTTCGCTTGTGCCATTTACTGTCGATTTTACCACAAAATGTTTAAGTTTGGACAGCCCGCCGCGCTGCTAGTCTTCGCCGCGCCGCGAAACCGCCGCGATGACGACCTGGACAATGGCGATACCCGCCAACAAAATCGTCCATTGATTGAGCCAGCCCATCGGCAACGACAGATCCTCGACCAATAGGAAGGCAATAACCGCTCCGGCGACCGGAATCAGACTGAGGAAACGCAGCGCCGTGTGGCGTTTGGTGCGTTTGTCATCGTCCTCGCGCCCGACGAAATTGCGGACGATCATCACCAGGCTCATCACAGCGACCGCCACCGTCAGCAGCAGGTTGACCAGCGACCAATCTTTGGCGTCGCTGGCGCCCAAGACTTCGCCGTGGTTGGTGCTGGCGATTTGGTTGTTTGGTTTGGCGGAGTTGTTTTGCGTCGGCGGAGTTGGGGATGGCGCATCCTCTGCCGCTGTTGCCGCTGCCGCGCTCGCATAGTTATATGACAGCGCGCCAGACGCTACCGCGCCGACCACTGCCCCGCCGCCAGGTGTTTGAGCCGTGCCGCCACCGCCCGGAGTGTATGGACCGTCTGGAATACCGCCGCCTTCCTCTGGATCAGGCGTGACAAGCCGCTTGATTTCAAAATCAACCGCAAATGGGAGGGTGTTATCGCCGATTTGGTTACCGGCGTTATCCTTCGCCCAGAGGTGCAAATAATACGTGCCATTCGCCAAATCTGACACGTCAATATTACCGTCACAACTGACGTCGCGGATTTTATTCACTTTCGCAGCGCCCGGATACAGAGCGCAATTTTTCTGTGCGATACCGGACAAATCATCACTGATGCCGCCGATTAAAGTCAAGGTGTTACCGTCAGTCGAAACCGTCACGATCGGGTTGATGGTCGGCGCAACCTTGTCGATCCAACTAACTCCTGCCGTCGCGCTACCACTGTTGCCGGTCGCGTCAACCAGTGCAACGTTTTCAGTGGCATTAGCGGTGAAAACTTTGGTAAAGTGCGTGTCGTCAACCTTTGTCCAGCCGTCCGGCGTGGCGATTGGTTCGCTGGTTTCCAAATACGCCGTAACGTCCATGTTCGTCCAGCCACTGTTCGGCGAGTAAGTAACCGAGCCAGTTGGCGCTACTGTGTCAATATGCACTGAACTGCCGTCGCTGGTGCTGCTAATAGCCGACCCATCGTTACAAGCCAAATCTTGATAGTTTTCAATCAAGACACTGACCTCGCCGTCAGCAATATTGTTGCCGTTGAACCAGACGCAGGCCAGGTATTTGTTGCTGCCAAGATTGGCGACATCCGCCACCAAACCGCCGAGTTTCACGCTCGGGTTACCGGCTAACGCCTCGCTTGCCGTGAACGTTACGCAAATCTTTTGCTGGGAGTTAATCATTTCATTCTTGATGTGCGACGTGGCAAAAATCACCACATTGCTAATGGTCGGCGCAGTGTTATCAACGATAAAGCCTTTACCTGGCAGAACGCCACCACCACCCCAGTTAAGAGTTTTTGATTCATTACCGGCTTTGTCATAGGTCTCAACATCAAAACCCCATATGCCGTCAGCCAATGTCGTCACATCAACTGCCACCGACCACGTGCCGTCCGGGTTAACTGTCGCATCAAGTTTCGCGCCGCGCCCGCCTAACTTACCATTATCATCTTTGACTTTACGCAGATAAACCTCAACCCGATCAACGCCCGCCAGCGTGTCGGTCACCGTGCCGGTGATGACTTGCGTCGCACAGCCGCTGCAATTGTCTTTCATGATTTCGCCGTTTTTCGGCGCGGTCACAGTCACGGTCGGTCCAACATTATCAAGCCAAAACTTGTAGGTTGAAACATTTCCCAACACGTCGGTCACCGTGATGACATTCTCGCCATAAACACCGCAAACCTTACCAACCACGATGTTATTTGCGTCTGACCACTTGTTTTGGGTTGGGTTGTGCACACAGCCGCCGTTAACCGACCAACTGGCGACTTTGTAATCGTCGTACAATTTGAAACTAACTTGCCGGTAAACATTGTTCGCGAACGAGCCTTGCGACACCGGCGTATAGTTATTGTTTTTGCCTTTGACCATGATTTCCGGTCCACGATCATCAAGGTAGAAAACATATTCTTGGCTAAGGTTGCCGGCGCAATCTTTGACCTGCAAAGTGTTTTTGCCGTAAACGCCGTAAGCTTTGCCGACTTTAACGTTATTCCAGTCGCTGCCGCCACTGTTATCTAAATCTTCATAATTACCGTTTACGAACACACCGGTCACACAGAAATTATCTTTCAGTGAAAAATCGACTTTGGTGAACAGATTGTCACCGATAATACCGACAGAACTGTTTTTGACGATCGCCGTCGGCGGAACGTCATCATAAATGAAAGTAATCGTCGTTTCATTCCCCGCCATGTCGCGCACCGTGATGGTATTATTGCCGAGTTGCAGATGTGATTTCGTGATGTTCTGCCAGTTCAAATCGTTCCCAGTTCCGCCACGCGCGTAAACATTACCGTTCAGGACAACTTCTTTCAACGCCTTGTTGTCGTATAGTTCGAAACTGATCCGACCGTAATATGGACCGTTGCCGTTTTTGTGTTTTTCGCCGTACGAACCGTCGTTTACGCCCGTGCCGGTCTTAATCGTGATGGTCGGGGCGGTTGTATCGACCACTAAAGAGTAACTGGCAGTAGACCCGCCATTGTTAAAACGAAGACTATATTGACCGTCAGCGACTGCGATTGGCCCGCCGCTATTGACGTTCGGCAGCGTGCCATTTGTCAAGCAGATTTTTCCTGGCACAGCATTCGTTTTGGTATCGTGGTACACCGTACCTATGTGACCGCCGGAATTATCTTTAAGATTGACCACGCCCGCAATACTGCCGACCGAAATACAGTCGTTGTTTTTAATATAGGCTGGCGTGCTGGCAGTATTGCCCGACAGCATGTCGTACTCTGTGGCTGACGCGCTTTTAATTATAAACATGCCTGCTAGCAGTGCAGCGACCAACACCGCAGCCGACGCAAAACACGTGCCGACGACACCGCACATTCCGCGTTTAATATTTAATTCTCGCATGACCTCGTCTCCTTTCGTTTCCTCTTATAATGAACCCATTATACCCCCCCCCCGCAACAAAATGCAATAGTTTTTTTCACTTTTTTGATATATAATTTTGGTGCGAGGCGCCGTGGCGGAGTGGTTACGCAGCGGTCTGCAAAACCGTCTACACCGGTTCGAATCCGGTCGGTGCCTCCAAAACCGTGAATCAGTGCCGGATTGGCGCAAACACCACGGGCGAGTGGCGGAATTGGTATACGCGTTCGACTTAAAATCGAATGGAGCAATCCATATGGGTTCAAGTCCCATCTCGCCCACCATATCGGAGATTTCCGAAATTGAACCGCCCTTTTGAGCGATTTTTTTTACGAAGGAACAAGCGGTCTTCGCTCGCTGAAAATGGAAATAACTGACGGCGGAGCATCTTTAATTACAGATTAAAAACTCTCGAATTCCGTGGAAATAACTTGCGAATATAGTGTTTATGATTTTTGAAAATGTATGATATAATTTAGATATAACAATTTAAGAAAGGATAAAACCAATGCCTATGAAAATAGTATCGCTGTTTGCTGGGGCTGGCGGGTTGGACCTTGGATTCAAAAAAGCGGGATTTAGCACGATTTGGGCTAACGAGTTTGACAAAAATATTTGGGCAACCTTTGAGCATAACTTCCCCCACGCAAAATTAGACAGGCGAAGTATAACAGAAGTAACGCCCGAGGAAATTCCAGACTGCGACGGAATAATCGGCGGACCGCCGTGCCAAAGTTGGAGCGAAGCGGGTGCGGGTCGTGGGATTGAAGATAAAAGGGGGAAACTCTTTTATGATTACATACGAATCCTTAAAGTAAAACAGCCAAAATTTTTCTTGGTTGAAAATGTATCGGGCATTTTGCATCCAAAACATGCCAAGTCATTTAACGGTTTCCTTAAAGCGTTTGAGGATGCTGGCTATATAATATTCTGGAAACTCGTAGATGCTAACGACTATAATGTTCCGGAAAACCGACTGCGTGTTATCATTGTCGGCTTTCGTAAAGACCTAAAAAAGATATTTGAATTTCCAGAGCAGCAAAAGAAAAAGCCAACGCTCAAAGATGCCATTTTCGATCTACGTCTGGCGAAGCCGGCGAAAGACAAAAATAAAACCAACGGCGATTTGGATATTCCAAACCACGAGTATATGAACGGCGGTTTTTCTACTATTTATATGTCAAGAAATCGTGTCCGTTCGTGGGACGAACCATCTTTCACGATTCAAGCAGGCGGTCGCCATGCTCCTATCCACCCGAAAGCACCAAAAATGAAATTCATCTCACAGAATAAACGAATTTTTGAACCGGGACACGAAGACGAATATCGCCGCTTATCTGTCAGGGAGTGCGCGAGAATTCAGACTTTCCCCGACGACTTTATTTTCAAATATAACGATATAGCGGACGGCTACAAAATGATTGGCAATGCTGTGCCAGTCAACTTAGCATTCGCAATAGCGAATCAAATTAAAAAGGAATTAGCATAAACTATGGACACAACAAATTCAACAATTAAAGGTAAGGCGTATGAATACGCTTGCGTTCTCGCTTTGCAAGATTTGGTTTCGCCAATTCGCGAAATTGAAATCGTAGAAAATGAAAGTCTAGAAATAGCAAAAGCACGCTATGACAATGACATCGCAGAGCAAGACAAAAGCGATATGCTTTTGTCTGCAAGATCCGGAATCCAAGCGATTATTGAAATGGAGCCGAAAATCATTGAGGACGACAACGACAGGCTGACGATTTCGCTACAACCCGACAGCGTCGCCACTAAATTAGGCGATATCCGTGATGTCTTGATAATACGCCGTGAGTTATCTTGGGAAATCGGTGTTTCCGTAAAACATAATCACGCTGCCTTGAAACATTCACGGCTTTCAGCCAGATTAGATTTTGGAAATGTTTGGTTTGGCGTGCCTTGCTCGCAAACATACTTTAACGAAATTGCACCGATTTTTGCGAAGTTAAAAACGCTTAAAGACAATGGCGAATTATGGCGAAATCTTCCGGATAAAGAAGCTAGCGTTTATGTTCCACTATTGAACGCCTTTGTCAGCGAGTTTAACCGTCTGAACGGCAGCGGCAGTATTACAGCGGATTTAGTGAAATACCTGCTCGGCAGTAACGGCAAAGATTATTACAAGTTAATTCACAACAATAATCACACCGCCACGATAATGCCGTTTAACTTGTTTGGAACGCTGAATCAGACGACCGACGCTACACAGCCAATAATTATAATCCCAGAGATTGAACTACCGACGAGAATTATTGAAATGACTTTCAAAGAAAATTCAAAGACGACCGTTATTTTAACGATGAACAACGGCTGGTCCATTTCTTTCCGAATTCACAACGCCAGTTCAAAGGTTGAGACAAGTTTGAAATTTGATATTCAATTGCAAAGCAAGCCCGAAGATATTTTTTATATTAATAGAGAATGGTAAAAACTATGAACGACGAAATCAGATTAGTATCAGAATTATCAGGCGACACTTATAAAAATAGTAGTGGCTCGGAAATCGCCGTTATAAAAATCGCCAATGATGTTTTGATGACGAGCAAGGAAATGGCAAAGATTTATGGTGTTGGTATTCCAGTTATTTCCAAGAAATTAAAGCGGATTTTCTCTGTTGGCGGACTGAATAAGAAGCAAGTTAGTTCCATTTTGACACACAAGGCAGATGACGGCAAACTCTATCGCACCACTTATTATAATTCGCAAGTAATTATTCAAGTTGGTATAATGCTAAAATCGGCGGAAGCTGAGAATTTTCAGAAGTGGCTGTTATTGTGATGCCGTAAAATCGCTCCGTTATAGTTTTTACAACGAATAAGACACGCTATTATAGCGTGTCTTTCTCCGTCGGTGTTGTGGTATTTACAACAGTATTTTGCGATCTAAATCGTCATGACCTCAGTCTCTTTGGCTTTCATCGCCTCGTCGATTCGCGAGTTGAATTTGGCGACTTCGTCGTCAATGCCCTTTTCCAGGCGCTTTTTTTCGTCGTCGGACACGGCGGTCAGTAATTTGATGGCTTTGCGGGCTTCCTCGCGAATATTGCGGAGCTGGATGCGGGCGTCCTCCGTCTTGTTGCCCAACGATTTGGCAATTTCGCGCCGGCGCTCCTCGGTCAGGGGTGGAATCGGTACGCGCACGTTGCGACCGTCGTCGGACGGATTAAAGTCCAGAGTCTGGTCAGCCCGAATCGCCGCCGCTATGGCCTGGACGTTGGCGGGGTCAAACGGCGTCACCAACAATTGCTGCGGCTCGGGCGCCGATACGCTGGCGACCTGGGCAAGCGGCATGCTGGTGCCATAGACTTCGACGGAAATTCCCGACAACATATCGGGGTGGGCGCGCCCAGTGCGGACCTTGGCGAATTCGCTTTCGAGCCGTTCGAGCGCTGCCGCGAACCGCTCTGTAAATGGTTTGCTGTCAAACATAATACGCTCATTGTATCACATTTTTTCGATCAACAAAAATCAGGGTCGCCATGGACGGACGACCCTGATAATTTGCGTTCGCTTACTTCTTCGACGCTTCGTTTGCCAGTGAAAACAGCTTTTTGAGATTACCGGACTGTTCCCGCTCGCGCTTGACGACGCCTTTTTGATACTGCATTTCGTCGACCAGGTCTGCCACGATGTCCTTGTGGCTCTTGGCGTCGATTTTGTCCAAGAGTCCGATGATGGCCTCGGCCTTTTTCTCGTGCAGCGACACGATCTGATCCAGATAATCATCGCTCACACGCGGCGCAGGTGCCGGCGCGGCTGGCGGTTCGGGCGCAGCCACTGGCTCCGGATCGGACACCGGCGGCGCTTGTGGCGCGGGCGCCGAAACGCTATTATCGTTGCTATTCAAATACGCGTCAAACTCTTTTAGTTGATCGTCGGAAAGACTTCCCCCACCCATTGTTGCTCCTCTGTTATTAAAACTTATGCTTACCAGTTTATACGAAACGAAAACAAAAAGCAAGCCCTAATTTCAGATTTTATTCGCTGACGCCGAGTTCGACGCGCCGCATCTGGCGCACCACGATATTTTCACCCAATTTGGCGATGTGGTTTTTGACTAGATCGGCGATCGTCAATTTGTCGTCCTTCCAAAAAGTTTGTTCGTATAGCGTGAGTTCCGCAAAATATTTTTTCAGCTGTCCAGCCACGGCTTTTTCGGCGATCTCGGCAGGCTTGCCGCTGGCTTTGGCGGCTTCGATCAGCTCGGCGGTTTTGCGCTCGGTTTCCTGCGCCGGAACGTCGTCCGCCGTGATAAAGGCCGGATTCATCGCCGCGACCTGCATGGCGATGTCGTGCGCCAACGCCTTGAAATCGTCGGTGCGCGCCACAAAATCGGTCTCGCAATTCAGCTCAACCAACACGCCGATGCGTCCGTCGTGCACATACGCCTCGACCAGCCCGGCGCGCGCCTCGCGCTCGCTGCGCTTTTCCGCCTTGGTCAGACCTTTTTCGCGCATAGCTTTCAGCGCCGCGTCAAAGTCGCCGTTCGCCTCAGTCAGCGCTGCCTTGGCGTCGGTCAAACCCACGCCGGTCAATTCTTTCAGTCGTTTAATTTCGTCAATCGAAATGCTCATTTTGCCTCCTTTTCTTTGTCATTTTTATCCTTGCTGATGCTCTGTCCCTCGCGCACCGCCGCCACCACGTAATCGGTGATGATTTCCACCGATTTAATAGCGTCGTCGTTGGCGGGAATGACGTAATCGATGCCGGCCGGATCAGCGTTGCTGTCCACGATCGCCACCACTGGAATGCCGAGCTTGCCAGCCTCCAAAATGGCGTTGTGATCGACGATTGAATCAGTCACGAAAATCAGCCCGGGCTTGCCACGCAATTCCTTGATACCGCCGTATTTTTCGTTGCCAGCGTCGATTTGCTCCTGGAAACGCTGCACTTCGAGTTTGTTGTAACGATTGCCGAGCTCGCCGCTCGCCATGCGCTTTTCCAGCAATTTCAGATTTTTGATCTGGGAATTGATAGTGTTGGCGTTCGTGAGCATTCCGCCCAGCCAGCGGTTGCTGACATAGGGTTGCTCGACCGACTCGGCGCCCAGACGCACGATGTCGCGAATCTGTTTTTTGGTGCCGACAAACAGAATCTGCTTGCCGTCCTGAACGGTTTTAGTGACAACCGGCAGAGCCGTTTCCAGCGCCTCGACTGTCTTGTCCAAGTTAATAATATGGCTGTCCTGGCGCTTGCTGTGAATATAGGGCGCCATTTTCGGGTGCCAACGGCTGGTTTTGTGGCCAAAATGCGCGCCGGCTTCGAACAAAGCCTTGATGTCAACGTTAACTGACATGATTTTACTCCTTATTTCCCTGTCCGCGCGCCTGATTCCCGAGGAGTTTATAGTCCGCGCAGACTGTGTTATTAATATTTTTTCCACTGGCTATCTTAGCAAAAAAAAACTAGCTTGTAAAGTGATATAAATATGTGCTATACTCGGGGCAAACATAAGTATAATATAGGGTGGAAATGCGCGAGGATAATACATTGCCGATTAGTGAGGAGAACTTGGCGGCTGTCGATCAGCCGGTTGATGGTGTTACATTAAATTCGACGGAGGTTCAAGCCGATGGCGAGGAGACTCTGGCGGTTCCCGAGCCTGTGGAATTAGCCACCAACCCCGTAAAGCCTAAACCACGAGTCACGATCGACGGCGTGAGTTTGGATTATGGCAACGAGGATTTAACGGCTGCCATGCCCGCGCCAGAGGAACAACCCACCGAAACCGCCGACAGCGTGGTTCGCACACCGGATACTCCTGGCGGAATGTCTATGGACCAAGTTCCGGCTATACCGGGTTACGAAGCGGCGCCAATCCCTATGCAAACCGTCCAGCAACAGCCGCAACCATACGTGACACCTCAGATGAATGTTGATGCGAATGGAAATTTCGTGAATCCACTGGTGGCGGGCACACCGGCACCGGCTTATCCAAATCAAGTGCCGAACCTGTATGATAACTATGGGTATGACCCCAATGCTACTATGGTCGACATCAACGGAAATCCATATGGCGCGCCGAAGAAGACTAACTGGAAATTTATTATAGCCGTGGCTGTTGCGGTTATCGGTCTGGCGGGGACGGTTTTGTTTTTCGTCGAATACACCCAAACCTCTGCATCGCTAAGTGACGCTCACATCCAACTCGAAGATTACCGTTCAAGGTCGGAAACTGGACAGCGAGCCACTAACCAACTCCAGGACCTCCAGGACAAAGCCCGCGAGCAAAACGAGCAAATAACCAAACTCAAATCGGAAAATGACAGCCTTAAAAAAACCTCTGATGAACTCGTAAAATTAAAGGCTGAAAACGAATCTTTGCGCAAAGACAAAGAGGAACTAACCAACAAAAATGCGGCGCTGATTTTGAACTCTGGCGGTGATAAAAAATCCGAATAATCGCCGGGCTATGACAGGAATAGGATGCAGAATGCCACACTGTTTTTGGCGACGTGAATGATGATCGGCGCATACAGCGCGCCGGTTTTTTCGCGGGCGTAGCACATCATCATCGACAGGATAAATGTGTCGACCGCCACGTTCAGCTGACCGTGCGCCAGGGCGAACAACAGGCTTACCAACAGCGCCGCCGCCAGGAATGGCAAACGCGCTCGCAATCGACCGAATAACAATCCGCGCATCAATAATTCCTCTGCCAGCGGCGCCACCACCGCTACCGCCAGGAATATCAGGACTAATTGCCAAGGAGCATTGCCGATTTTACTGAATCCGACCGCCTGTTCCTCGCTCATAATTCCCGGCAAAAACACCATGAGCACCAGCATCACCACGATTAAAATCAGATAATATCCGAGTGTCAGCCACAGCGCCAGACCGAGGTCGCGCCACTTGATTCGCCGCGTCAGCGCCACGATTTCGCGAAAACCCGGCAATTTGATTTTGCGTCGCAATAGCGCCGGAACGCCCACGCCGATCGCCAACATCAAGCCATACGCCAGCGCCTCAGCCAGCGCCAATGCCAGTGTATCATCGGACGAAAAACTGAACGGCAACAGATGAAAAATCGCTGCTGCCAAAAACTGTCCGGCGAAAAACGCCGCCGTTACCCACGCCAGCCAAACGACAATTTGCGCTAGCTTTTTCATACTCACCATAATTTCAAAACATCGACCACTGTTATTAAAATAATCAGCCCAAACAGGCACATCATGCCGATGCCGTTAATTTTGCCCTCCAACTCCTCGGTCAACGGTTTTTTTATCAGTCGGAAAATCGTCGTCAACAGCCAACGTCCGCCATCCAAACCGGGGATCGGCAACAGATTCATAATCGCCAAAGTCAGCGAAATAATCCCCACCAAAAACGCCAGCTGCGTTGCCCCGCGCGACACCGTGTTCGGGAAAATCACGCCCAAAATACCGACCGGACCGCTGACGCTGTCACCGGCTGCCGCCAAACTGGCGCTCGCGTGATCGCGCGTCGCCGAATCGGGCGACAACGACCCGATAATTCCGCCCGCAAAATTACTCAACAGTTCACCCAGTCCCTGTAAAGTCAGCCAAACAAATTGCCCGGTCGTGGCGGTGCCCACGATCGGCGCCGACCAAGTCGAACGCAAATAAATATTCTGTCCAGCACTTAGCCCCAGATAACCGCGCCCATCGTTATTGTCGCCGCGCAATTTAACGTCGGCAACAGCGTCCGTGCACGCCTGGTCCTGGCAGCGCTGGTAATTTATCCGGATAGTTTGATCGCGTTTCTCCATGGCGAGGGCGGGAATTTGCGCCGAATCAACAGTCGGCTGACCGTCGACGCTGGTAATCGTGTCGCCAGCGCGCAACCCAGCGGCATGCGCCGGCAAGCCATCCACGACCGTCTGGACGGTGACTCGATCGCCCGAAATGTGTTCGTCGCCCGGCATCGTGAACTGACCTTCGAAAACTTTTGGCATGCCAAACAGTGATAAAATCGTGAAAATCAAGATCGTGGTCAGCAGATTCGCTGTCACGCCCGCCAGTAAAATCTTGGTTTTGGCGCCGTAGCTCGCCGCGCCGTAACTGCCCTTTTCGCGGGCAGCGTCGCTCTCGCCTTTCAGCCGGCAAAAACCACCCAACGGCAGCAACCAATTCAGCGTGATCAGCGTGCCGCGCTGGCGCCCCAGGACCTTGGCGCGCGGTGGAAAACCAACGCCAAATTCCTCGACTTTGACACCATTGCGGCGTGCCAAATAAGCGTGCCCCAGCTCATGCAAAATCACTAAAATCGTCAGCCCAACCAAGCCGACCAGCACACCGATAATAATCTGATACCATTCAAGTTGCACGAAAACCTCCCCCTGAAAAAATTAATATTGTGTCGAAAAATACACCAGTGCGCCGACCGCCGCACCCAAAACCACCAGTAGTATCACCAACGCAATCGTCAGGAAAACTCCCACGCCTCGCCGCGACGATTTCGGCGATTTGCCTGGTGTCGAAATCGGCGCCGATGACGTTTTTTTGACCGGCGGCGCGGGTTGTTCGGGCTTGGCTGGTGATGACGGTTGACTTTTGAGCGCCGTCAAACCCAGCCATTTATCGCTGGTTTTATTACTGATAAAATCCTGGTCGGCGTTTTCCTCGTCCGCCTCGTCGACCGCCAATTCTGCCTCGGCTTGCAACAATTCGTTGAGGTTAATTTCTTTTACCACTGGATCGCCGCCGCCCAGCGGACGCTGCTCGACCGCCACGTTTTCCAAGAACGGCTTTTCCAGATCCGAGAACGACAACTCGTCGTCATCGCCCAGCTCTGCCATGATATCGTCAAAGGGCCGATCGCCATTCGGATCGTCATCGGCGCCCTCGGGCTCCTCGTCCGGCTGGGGCTGAGGTGTCGGCTCGGGCTCGATTTCCGGCTCGTCGTCCTCATCGGCGCCGGCTTCGTATTCGTCCATCAGCTCGCCCACCGTCGGACCCATGTCGGGATCGTCGACTTCCACTTCCTCGACCACGGCGATGACTTTGGTAGTGATTTCGACCGGCTCGTCGTCCGGTTCGTCCTCGACAATGATTATTTCCGGCAATGGATTGCCAGGGCGGTCGCCCTGGATTGACATGTCGGACAACGGGTTGACCAAATCCATATATTTGCCGGTCCGCGGGTTTGGCTTAACCTCCGGAATTTCAGGTTTCGACTTGGTCAGGATGTTCACCTTGACCAGCGCGCCGCCGTCCTCGGTTTCGGGCGCGGCTGGCCTGGGCTTTTTCTGGGCGGGCGATTTTTTCGGCGCGGTTTTTTTGGTCGGAGATTTCCGAGTGGTTTTCGCCTTGGCTTTCGTCGGCGCTTTGGTTTCGACCGCCGCCTCGGATTTGGCAACATCAGCCGCCACCGCGCGCACAAAATTCTTGTCGTCCTCCATCTCCGCCATAATTTTATCTATCTTCGTGAAATCAATATCGTCGCTCATTTACTCCCCCCATTTCTCGCTATTTCTACTATTGTAGCAAACTTATGCACGTCAAGGCTAGCCCCACCCACCAGAAATCCACAGTTTTCGGGAATTTTCATCAATTCCGCCGCATTGTCCGGGTTGACGCTGCCGCCATAGAGCACCGGCGCCGCCACCTTGCCGCTGATAAATTTCAGCACCCGGGCAATTTCCTTGATCGCTGGCACCGTGCCGCTGCCGATTGCCCAGACCGGTTCATAAGCCACGATCAGCCTCTGGATCAGCCAGTCCTGGTTGGTTCTTTTTACATCAATTCCGTCCAGACCGTGTTTCAGCTGCTCCGCGATGACCGACTTCGTTTCGCCGCGCTCGTATTGCTGACGGGTTTCGCCGACGCACAGCACCGCTGTCATGCCGTTATCGATGACCGCTTTGGTTTTCAGGTTGATCATCTCGTCGGTTTCGTTAAAAATCTGACGGCGCTCGCTGTGCCCGACCAGCACATAATCCACCACACCGCTCAGTTGGCGCGCCGAAATCTCGCCGCTGACTTCGCCCGCGTCCAGAAAATAACAGTTTTGCGCGCCCACACCCAGGCGTTTGTTGGCTTTTAAAATCGTCTGCCCGACCTGGCGCAGGTGTAGCGCCGACGGAAAAATCACCGCGTCGACCACGTCGTCAAACAGCGGCTTGACGTGCTTTTTGTCGCGCTTTTCGACCTGTTCGAGATATTTTTTATAAGCCTTTTTCTCACCAGGTTTGAGTTTCGGCTCACGGTCGTAGATCGACGATTTGAATTCAGCGGTTTTCAGCAGTTCCGTCATGTATCCGTCAACCTCGGCGACATCAAAATTCATCTTGTGATTGGCAAAAACGTATTTCATCTCGACAACAGACCCCTTGTTTTACATCTCGCATTATTGTGCATGTGTCTATTTTAGCACAGACGCCGCGTTTTGTGCACTGGATTTAGTTTCGTTTTAGGCAACGCAACGCTACCGCACCACAGACCATAAACAATGCCAGGCTAATCACGCCCTTGACCATCAAATCGCCCGAATCCGGCGCTCCGGGGACGTCGGGAATTTTTTCATAAATCGCCGTCACCACTAAATCACCGGTGATATAGTTGAAACCTTTGTCCCAACCGACGAATTTATAGCCCGGTTTCACCGGCGGAATGGGCGCGGTCGCGGCGCCGCCGTGATCAACCCGTTCATCCTTGATCAAAACGCCATTGTCATCGACGAATTGCACCAGGTAATTTTTCTTTTTCCATTTGGCGCATAATCTCGTGTGGTTCGTCACTGGCGTGTTAATGAAATCATAGGCAGCCTGGGCGGGATCATCACAAACATACCAATATTCAAAATCATTTCCTGGACAGTCGGGAATATCCTGGGCGTCGGGTTCGGTAGCAAACGAACCGTGCTCAATAGTTTGGCTATCATCCAGCATACCTTTGCATTTAGTGTCGAACGATACGAGATATTCCTTTAAATTGCACTGCGCGACGACCTCCAAATCGCCCGTTATGTCCCCATAGATGTTATCATGCGACGGGAGTGGATCCCAGACTGAAAAGGTATACTCTTCGTAACCCAAATAGGACGGTGCCGTTGCCGAACTACCGTGTTCAACGTTAACCTGAGTATCCAACACATTTCCCTCGCAATCAACGAACGTAACCGTGTATTTGTTAATCTCCCATACTGTATGAACATCGATGTCCTTGGTAATTTCTGTGAATTTTTCATCCCAGCTGTCAAAATGATACCCTGAACAAGTGAAATCGGTTTCCGCGATTGGCGCGACGGCATCTTCCCCGCCATAAACATATTGCGGCGTTCCTATCGTCATCTTTCCCCCGCCACACGTATTATGAAACGTAACACGATATCTGGCTTTTTCCTCCCATTGAGCATAGACGGTTAAATCATCATCGAAACCGTATGGCGTAAATGGATGTTGATCGGAATAATCTGTGCCGCTACCGTCAGCCGCTGTATTCCAGCCGGTGAACGTATAGTTGGCGCGACTGAATCTGTTCGGTGTTAAGGTGAGGTCGACATCATACGTTGCTGTTTGATTCGCCATTGTGCCGGTCCCGCCGTTAGCATCGTAATGAACTGTATAATTACTCGGGGTCCACACGGCGCACAAATCCACATCGGATTCCACTGGCGTAGCGAAGTTATACGGTGTTCCGGAATTACCGCCTCCGCCGGTGCAATCATGCCAACGCACAAAATCATGTCCGGTTTTCGTCGGGTCGACTGGTTCGGTGGCAGTACCGCCGTAGGAAACTGTCTCGTCGTCTGGCTCGGGCAAACCACCGTCGGCGTCATATGTCACCGTATAATCGTCCGGATCCCAATGTGCATATAATATGATGTTCGCGTTAACCGGCAACGCAAAATCATATACCGATTCCACGCTCCAGTCTGCGCTCGTATGCCAACCGAGGAAATCGTGATGCGCAAGCGTAGGCTCGGTTTTCGGTTCGGCGACCTGGGCGCCGCGATTCAAATTCCATGGCGGATAATCCGAATCAGCATCTTGTGTCGGTGCGCCTGTGTAATTCAAGTCAAAAGTCACCGTCACCATCTCGCTTTCCGCCACTGGACAACCGGTGACCATTTGGGGTAAGCCGCTGACTACCTGTGCGCGGGTTAGAGGGCTTGACGTCTTTGGTAATTGCTCCCCATATAATGTTAAGCTCGCCCCAGGTGTATCAGGATTAGTTATCACGTGCAAGTAGTTTAAACTGTCCTCGTTGCTAGCGGGATCTGCGCTGCCGCCTGGTGCGACATACATTTTACCGTCTGGTGCAAGCCTGATGGCAGATGTTATTTCCCTACCGACCACGGACACACCAAAAGGCGGGGCGTAGGATGGTGGCATTAAACTTTGCTCTGTCAATTTAATTGTTGTAGCATTGTCAAAAACATCATTAGTTTTTAGTTTATATCTATAAACACCCGACGAGGCAACCGTCTCCTGGGATCCACTGGTCGCATCCGTGCCTGCATAAATATTTGACACATAAAGGTAATTACTATCGGGCGAAAACTCTGCTGAATACGTTACGCCCGGTCGCATTGCTAACCAGCTTATTTCATTCGATATTTGACCAGTAGCGGCGTTGAAATCAAATAAAACGATCCGATTACTGTCCGCATCGCTTACTGTTCCTGTGCCTTCGTCGGTCGTTCCATATGGATTAGTTGGATTAGTGCTCTTCCTGTGATGAAACACTAGGTTACTTGATAAATAATTCGAACGTTGACCACTAATAGCTAGGACTCCCTTGGTCATCTCCCGATTAAAACGAATTTCACCATACTGAGTCGCATCGCTTTTGAATCCTAAATCATTCATGATCGGCGCGCCGCCGACCGGTCCATTGGTGCCAAATTCATATGCCAAGAGTTTTGCATTCTCGCTTAATATTGGATTTCCATAACCATCGATATTTGGCTGAACAGTCAACACCCAAAAGCCATCGCCAGTGTTATTCGGCACAGCGGTCAACTGCTCGCCCGAATAATATGCGGGTCCCAGCGGTATAGCTTTTTTACCTGCGACTACACCGCCCTTCCCATTATCTAAGCTCATATCGATTTCCGAATAATATAGATGTCCGGGTCCATATATGTATGTTTTTCCATCAATAGTTTCGTCAATTAAGTGGTCCGACCTAAATACACCGCTGCTCGTGACAATAAAAAATTTATTCGGATCGCCGACCGCCGGAAAAGCCGCGACCGTTTGCGTGGTAGTAGAGGACCCGCCCAGACCAATTGCCCAGTCGCTAGAACCATAGGGCATGATTTCTTGATCACGATTAAAAACCTGATTTCCACCTGACCAAAACAGTAGATTTCCCGCCGTATCACTGACGACCGTCACACCTTCCATCCCAAGACCGGTTTGTTGATACTTAAGAGTGCTTGACGGGATGGTGCCGGTACTGCCGCCTAGCGGATTTTTGGAGTTCACATCACCTGCAGCAGTGCCGTTATAAAAAAAACTTGCAACGTTACCGCTGGCACCAAAATCTATCTCCGTAGTATACGCATACCACCATCGTTGCGTGGCGCGAACCTGGTCGTCGGTGCAATTGACTTTTGGATTAATATCGGGATCGGCGCCAACCTGGTCTGGCTGGCTCATGTTTACCGCCATGAACGTAAATATCAACGACACCACCACCGACAACCCGATGGTGAAATATCTTTTCTTTCCGTTCATCAACCCTTTTTTCATAATTTTCCTGTCGGTTTATCCCGCACAGCACAACCATTATAACAGCCCCCCCCCGGATGTCAACAGGCTCTGTATATTTCGTCGACACGTATCTGTGGAAAAAATATTAAAACGAACACCTTTGCACATTCGTTAACAAAAACTGCTATACCCGCACCGCAAAAACCACCAACCGTTGCGAATAGGTATTCCCCACCGGCTGACCGGCGCAGGTCATTATGTTCAGCCGGTCCGCGCCGTCGGCTGACGCCAGGGCTTGGCGCATGATGTCGTAGTTCGATGCCGCCGTTGGATTGTTGTAATCATAGTCAAAAATTCGCCGTTCGACCACGCGGTAATTCACCGCCGCGCCGTCGCCCATGGTCACCGTAATCGACGCGCCGACCCCGACGCTTGCCAAGTTCCGAAATACGCCCGCCGAATGCCCGTCCAGGAAGCTCGCGCCTGGTTCGCCGATGCGCGCGCTGCCGTTCCACCAGCCGACGATGCTGCCGGGCACAGCCACGGCACCGCCAGCGTCCAATCCAACCGGTGTCACCGCCGACGAAATGATTCCGCCGATATTGACATAGGTTGGCGCGCCCGGTTCGACCGCAGGCGCGGGCGGCGTGTATATCGCTTGGGCGGCGCGAACGGACGGCGTGGATTCAACTTCCGGTTCAACTGCGGTTTCCGCCGGTGCGGATTTGGGCTCAGCGATTTGTTCAGCCGCCGACACCGCCTCGATTTGAGTATTTTCGACCGCCGCCTGGGCAGGCGAAAATATCAAAAATGCCACCGTGCCCAACAAAACTACCGCGGCAACGGCGATACAAACCTTGGCGGCGACGAATCGCTTGGTTCGAAAAAATATTTCCATAGCACTCATTTTCAAAACTCCTCCCCCGTTGCGAACGCAACGGAAAATTAAAAACGCCAAGCAGATCCCCTCTCTTGGCATTAGTCTCCCTTGAACTTGACACATTTGCATGTGTCTAACCACCATTGTATCACATTTTATGATAAAAAGCAATAGCAAAAACTGTTTTTTACATCAGCGACAATTATTTCAGCGGTTTTTGCACTTCCGAGTCCAGGGTTTTAGGGTTCGCCAAAACCTCCTTGACCACATCGAACGCCCGAAACGCCATTAGCCCATCGGTGATTCGCTCGTCCAGCGTCACGCCGATTTCCATGATATCGCGCGTCTGGCGCTTGCCGTCAATTATGACTTCCTCGGGGTGGACTTTGCCCATAGTGATAAAAATCGAATTCGTGCCGAAATTATTCAGGTGATGGTAAATCGCGCCGCCGCCCACGCTGCCCAGATTCGCCAGGAAAACCGTGGCGTATTCGGGCTCATTTTCCGTGAAGCTTTTCGGCAATAAACCCCAAAAATCCAGGCTGTGGAAAATGAAAACGATGAACGCCATAATCGGCATCGGCGCCGAAGTTATCACGCTGAGCAGTTTTTCCATTTCGTTCGTGCCCGATTTGCGCGCGGCGGCGACTTTTTCGCGCACGCGCTGACCCAGGCTATCAATCGTGTCGTCATCGCGCGCCACGAACGACAGGAGCATTTCCTCGGTATTTTCACGCAATTCCTGACGCGCCACAAACGCCAAGCTGATTTCGTCGCGCTGGAAAGTTCGCCGCCCCTGGATATAGCGATTCATATATGGGCGGTGATGAATCGTTTTCGCCGTCGCCATCATCATGGCGTGCAGCAGCGTCAGGTGTTGCCCCGGCGGACGACTTTTATTCTTCTTTTCCAGATATTTCAGCAGCTCCGTGACGTCAATTTTCTCCTGGAAATAGACCTCCGCATCAGCCCGTCGCGGCATGTGATGCGGCATGACTTTGTTGACCAAAGTCAGATTACGAACGCGTTTTCTCGCCATTTTCCCTCCATTTTCATGAACCCAGTTTACACTTTTTTGCGCATTGCTACAACCTCGGCGTCGATTTCGGCGACACTGGTTTCGATACATAGGCGCTCGCCCAGCGATGGCGATTGTCGCAGAACCTGACCGTTTTCGGCGCGCACGATGGCGTAGCCGCGGCCCAGGACGACCTTTGGATCGAGCTGTTTCAGCATGCCGGTCAGGCGTTTGAGGTTTTGCTCGGCGCGCTCAACGGTCTGGTCGAGGCGCGTCGATATGACGTCCAGGCTGTCGGAGGTATTCCCGCCGACCTCGTCCAGCTGGTTCTCTGTCGCTGTGACCACCCGCCGTAATTCCGCAACCAAGGTCGCCACGATTTCCCGCCGATCCGGCACCAGGATTTCAGCAGCGTTGCTGGGCGTGCTTGCGCGGACATCGGCTGCCAAATCCGCCAAAGTTTCGTCGATTTCGTGGCCGACGCCAACAATCGTCGGCAGGCGCGAGCCGGCAATCGCCCGCACCAGACGCTCGTCGTCAAACGCCGCCAAATCGTCGCGCGAGCCGCCACCGCGCAAAATCGCGACCACCTCCGGCGGATGCGAGCTGGTATTGAAATATTCCAGCGCCCGAATCATCTGGTCCGCCGCGCCGTCGCCCTGCACCGCTGTGTCAGCGACCTTAACCCGCATATTACCGAACCGCGCGTCCAAAATTTTCAAAAAGTCACGATAACCCGCCGCGCCAGTCGAGCTGATCACGCCAATATGCGCCGGTAAATCGGGCAACGAACGTTTGCGTTCGGGCGCGAACAGCCCCTCGACCGTCAATTTCGCCCGCAACAGCTCGAACGCCTTTTTAATACTGCCCTCGCCCGTCGGCCGCAATGTCTCGATATTCAGCGAAAAACCATAGCGCCCCAGCCGCGGCCGCGCTGCCACGATCACCGTCATGCCATCGGCGACCTCTGTCCGTAAATTCCACGCCGGCATAAAACATTTCAGACTCATCGCCTCGTCCTTCAGGTCGAAAAACACCCATTTCTGCCCGCTGATTTTGAAATTCGCCACCTCGCCCGTCACCGAAATCAGCGGAAAAGCGTATTCCAACGTCTGGTTTATCACCGCCGCCGCATCACTGACCGAAAAAATCTGCTTGGGAGCTATCATATGCTATATTCTAGCACATTCGTATCGCTTATATATTCCCCACCACACTATAAACAACAGTAGTGCGGTAAGTCCCAGCGGTTTGATTAAGGTTGACCCTGGCGCCATAGTTAATAGTGGTCTGATCACCTGGGTCGGTCTCGTTGGGGGTTGTGG
>JAITGI010000004.1 GCA_031280785.1 Candidatus Nomurabacteria bacterium | reverse complement strand
GTCGCAAAATGGGGGATTGACGACGTTAAGCGGATCAACTGGTGGGTTAGCGTTGATGGATTGTGCACTAGGACAAGTATTGAAGTCTACTGGGACTAATACTTGGGGGTGTGCGGGGGATGATGATACGAAATATACGAAAGTTGATTCAGGTGGCTGGAATATAGATAAGTATCCTGATGGGACTTGGAGGGGGTCGTATAGTGGGTTGTGGGACATTCCAATTTATGGTTGTGAAGTGCTAACTCCTGGCAACACCACCGCTGGTATCCATGCTAAATATCTTTGCCAGTCAGCTCATCTCGTAACCTTGCCGACTGGTTTTAATGCAAACTCGTTAACGGCTAGTCTTGGAGCTTATCACCACTATACGGCAAATAGTTCGTTAGCATCAAATGTAATCAGATGGGAAGTCGCATTTATTCGCCATACTACAAAAAACCCCGACAACACATGGTCTATATATTCTTCATATATCGTGAGAGAGCAGACAATAGGTAGTCTACCTACGGCTAGTACTTTGGGCGAAACTTTCGTCCTTGTGACATTTCATGACAGGCAGGTTTTCTTTCAAGCCTCCGGGACATGGTTATAGGCGTTTAAATGACTACCATGATATAATAAATCAGATGAAACAGCCTAAACATAAAATCGGTAAAGTTATTATCCCTGGCGATGTTAACGTATGGCGACACGAAGAATTAACAGCCAAGGCTTTGGCGGCTGCTGGTGATACAGTAGAATTTATCCGTAAGAGTGAGCGTGAAAATGAGACCAGTGCTGATTTATTCAAGTAAAATTCGTTAATCGGCACGGCAAGATTGTTGACATTAAATAACCTGTCTGCTAGTATAGAAGCATTGAAGACCCGAACGGCACAGTATGCGCCTGCCTCGGGGCTTCTTTAAATAGGTATTTGCCCGATATAAAACATTTGTTACAATAAGCACACGAATTCCTTTGGGATCGCCCCTGCCGATGGCGGGGGCTAACTTTATGTTATGAAATCCCTCGATTGTTTTTTATCTGGGCAAAATCTATTATGGACGATCGATCGAATCGTGCCTATTGCCACGTCCCAGAGGCTTGTCTTAATTGTCTCTTGCACTCTGGGGGAAAATCTGCTAGAATACCTAACTATGATCAGTAAAGAGAATAAGACCAAGGCTATAAAGTCGACCCAAATCCACAAGGATGACGTCGGTTCACCCCAGGCGCAGGTGGCGATTTTGACGGCGCGCATTAACGAAATTACCGAACATTTGCGCAGCAACAAACACGACCATATGGCGCGGCGCGGGCTGCTGCAAATGGTGGGGCGGCGCAAAAAACTGTTGAAAAGCCTGTCTGAGACGGATTTTGACGGCTATAAAGCGCTGATTAGCAAACTCGGCATTCGCAAGTAAACGGAGCAGAGATGTCAGCCAGCAAGCGTAAATCGCAAAAAACGTCCGAACGGGAGCGTTTTTTGGCGAGCTTTGTCAACGCCGGCAACGGCGTGCAAGCGGCTTTGGCGCGGGAGTTCAACGTGCGCGTCTTTGCCGTCGTAACCGTCGCAGTCATTGCGGCGGGCTGGGCGCTGGGCATTTCGTTGACCGAATGGATGGTGTTGATTATCGTTATCGGTTTGAATTTTGTGGCGGAACTGTTCAATACGGCGTTGGAAGTGCTGTGCGACCGCGTCACGCGCAAATCGGACGCCGAAATTCGCGCCGTCAAGGACATCTCTGCCGCCGCCGTGCTGATATTTGCCGTGACGGCAGCGTTCACCGGTGGAATAATTTTCCTGCCGCGTATCATTGCATTATTTTGATAAATGTGATATAATGGTGGTGTAGGTATAAAAAAGCAAAAGTGTTACAATAATAGATATGGCAAAGAAGAAAAAACGCGGTCCCGGTCGCCCGCCCAAGAAAAAGGCGCCGGAAAAAGTCAAGCACACGGTAGCGAATGGCTTTTGGCGCCAGGTCGGCGCGGTTTTCCTGATCGTGTTATCAATTATTTTGGCTGTCGGGCTGTTTGACGCTGGCGGCACATTTCCGGTCGGTTTGGCGGGTGTTTTCAAGTGGCTAATCGGTTGGGCAGCATGGGTGGTGCCGCTGATTTTCGCCTGGCAGGCGATTCAGATTTTTCGCGCCGAGGACAATCGGATTTCCAACGCGATTTGGGTGTTGACGATATTATTTCTGTGTTTCGGCGCCGGTCTGTTCCAGCTGCTGATGACCGATCCGGCGACGCAGGCGATGACAAACCAGCCGCTGGGCGGCGAGGGCGGCGGGGCAATTGGCTGGCTGATTGATGTGGTGTTGATGGAGTATTTGGATAAAGCCGTGGCGGCGCTGATCCTGATCGTGATTGACCTGGTGTTGCTGTTGTTTGCGTTATCGACCTCGGTCAGCGCGGTGTTAAATGGCGTTAAAAGCTTTTTTGGTCGCGAGGACGACGGCGAGGCGAAAAAGAACGAAAAAGTCGCTCGCCAGCTCACCGCCAAAGGCGCCGAAGTCGCCAGCGGCGGCGTCGAAATTAACGATCCCACGGTGGCGGTGGACATCAACCAGCCAAAAGCTGGCAAGAAATCCGCCCGGGACACCGACAGCGAGGCGGCGCCTACCAAAGCCAAAGGCCTGGTCATGGACAGCGACGCCGATTGGAAATATCCGTCCCTCAATCTGTTGGAGAAAAACGCCAAACCGCCGAATCCGGGCGACATCAACGGCAACGCTGACATTATTCGCAATACCTTGGCGCAATTCGACATCGCCATCGACGGCAAAATGGGTGCCAACGTCGGACCGCGTATCACGCAGTATACGATGTTGCCGCACAGTGGTACGAAACTGAAAAAGATTTCGGCGTTGGACGACGAGTTGCGCGCGGCGTTGGAGGCAAAAAAGATTCGTATCGAAGCGCCCATCCCCGGCAAACGCGAGGTCGGCGTCGAGGTCCCGAACCAGGAAACCGCCGATGTTCGCCTATTCGGCATGTTCCAATCCGACGAATGGCAAAAGGCAAAAAGTGAGTTGTCCTTTGCCGTCGGTCGCGACACTTCGAACCACGCCGTGGTGTCGGATCTGTCGGATATGCCGCACCTGCTGATCGCCGGTCAGACCAAATCGGGCAAGTCCGTCATGGTGAATTCGCTGCTGTGTTCGCTGCTGTATCGTAACAGCCCCAGCGATCTGAAACTCATCATGGTTGATCCAAAAATGGTCGAGCTGGGACGCTACAAGGACATCCCGCACCTGATCACGCCGATTATCACCGACAGTTCGACGAATCCGGCGACCACGGTCAGCGCTTTACAATATGCGGTGAAGAAGATGGAGGAGCGTTACCTGGAATTGTCGGAAAAAGGCGTTACGAATATCCAGGAATATAATGAACAGATGGCGAAGCGCCGCGCCAGTGACGACGACGCCGATGCCGAGCGCAAAATGCCCTATATCGTGATTGTGATTGACGAAATGGCGGACCTGATGATGGCGGCGGGCAAGGACGTCCAGGCGCTGATAATTCGTCTGGCGCAAAAGGGTCGCGCGGCGGGCGTGCACTTGGTTTTGGCGACGCAGAGCCCGCGCAAGGACGTGGTGACGGGGTTGATCAAGGCGAATATTCCGGCGACAATTGCCTTTGCGGTCAAAAATTATACCGAATCGGTCATCGTGCTGGGCAGCAACGGCGCCGAAAAATTGTTGGGCAAAGGCGACATGCTGTTACAGACGGCGGATAGTCCGGCGCCGCGCCGCATCCAGGGCGCATTAGTAACGAACGACGAGGTCCAGAAAATCACCTCCGATATCCGCATCAATAATCATCCGGTCGAATACGATCCCGAAGCCATCGCTCAGCCGGTGCAGATGAACGGTCGCGGCGGCGTCATGATGGGCGGCGGCGACGATATCGATCCGCTGTTCAACGAGGTGGCGCAATTCGCCATCGAAAACGGCGAATTGTCGGGCAGCAATATAGTGACGAATTTTCAGGTCGGTTATGGTCGCTCGGCGCGGATTTTGGCGCAATTGGAAAAACGCGGCGTGGTCGGCGCCAAAAACGGCACCAAACCGCGCGAAGTTTTGGTCGGTTCGCTTGACGATATCGAATAAACCCGCTATAATTGCTGTGTTATCAACTCTTGCTAGCGGTGACGGGCTAGCAGCCATAAGGTTTCCACGAGAGGAGGAAAATTGAAAGAATACGAATTGGTAGTGTTGTATCACCCGGACGTCGGGGTTGATATGGCTCAGTCTCTGGCGAAGGTGGCGGATGTCATCACGGGCGCCAAGGGAAAAATCATCGCCGAGGATGATTGGGGACGTAAAAAGTTGGCGTATAAAATCGCCGGCGAGGACTTTGCGATTTATCGCATTTATACGCTGGAATTGCCGTCGACCGCGCCCAAGGTCATCAACGACGCGCTGGGTATCAACGGCGAGGTTTTGCGCTATTTGTTGACAACGGTTGATCCGAAAGTCAAGGCGCTGATCGAGGAAGAAAAGCAACGCGAAAGCGAAGAAGAACAAGCAATTAAAGAGGTGGAGGAATAAACCATGGCATTTAACAAAGTAATTTTAATGGGCAATTTGACGGCTGATCCGGAAACGCGCACCACGCCGAATGGACAGAGTGTGACTAGTTTTAGCTTGGCGGTCAATCGGACCTGGAATGACAAGGACGGTCAACGCCAAGAGGAAACCAGTTTCATCAACTGCACAGCGTGGGGACCGCGCGGCGAAACTATCGCCAAGTATGTTGGCAAAGGTCGCCAATTGCTGGTCAGTGGTCGCCTGCAACAGCGCAGCTGGGATGACAAAGACACCGGCAAAAAGCGCAGCGCCATCGATGTCGTCGTCGAGGAATTCAGTTTCATCAATGACGGTCGTGGCGCAGCGGGCGGGGGTGCTTCGGCGGCTCCGGCAACGAAAGGCTCCGACAATTCCAGTCCCGAAATCGCCGATATTAGCCCCGACAGCGAAGTCGATTTGAGCGACATACCGTTCTAGTCCGGGAAAACAATCTCTGAAAAAATGTAAAACTATAATTCTATTACGAAAGGAAATGATGAATAATAAACGAAAAAAATATGCACCGAAATATTTTGATTACAAGGATATAAAGATTTTGGGTCGATATATCGACAGTTACGGTCAAATTGAATCGCGCGCCAAAACTGGTCTGAGCGCCAAATCGCAACGTCAATTGGCAGTAGCGATCAAACGCGCGCGGCATGTTGCGTTGCTGCCATTCGTGGCTTAACGGTAACCCGGACGGAAAAATTGATGATAAATTGGTCAAAGGATTACAAACAGACTTCGGAATTGCTGGACAGGTTCGGTTCGCCGCTCTATGTTTACGACCAGGCGATTATCGCGCGCCAGGTGGAAAAATACCGCGCGGCGTTTGCCGATTTTCCGGTGCTGGTTCGGAACTTTTTCGCCGTCAAGGCTTTGCCGAATCCGGCGATTTTGCGGCTGTTGGTTGACGCCGGGATGGGGCTGGATTGCAGTTCGATTCCGGAATTGGAACTGGCGCGCATGTCCGGCGTGTGCGGCGAGAACGTGATTTTTACCTCGAACAACACCAGCGATCGTGAATTCGCGGCGGCGGTCGAGGCGGGAGCAATCATCAACTTTGACGATATAAATTTGGTCAAGCGTTATTTGTCGAGCGATTTTCCACTGCCGGAGGTCGCGTTTTGCCGATACAATCCGGGCGATTTAGAGTTGGGCGAAAACAGCGACATTATCGGTCGTCCCAGCGAGGCGAAATACGGCATGCCGCACGACCAAATCGCGCAGGCATATAAACTTTTGCGCGACGCTGGCGTCAAGCGTTTCGGGCTGCACACCATGTTGCTCAGCAACGAGACCAACCACGAATTTCACGAAAAAATCGCGAATAGTTTATTCGGGTTGGCGGCGGAATTGTCGCGCGAACTAGGCATTGAGTTTGAGGCGATCAACTTGGGCGGCGGTTTCGGCGTGGCGTATCGTCCGGAACAGGCGGACTTTGACATAGGGAAATTCGCGAGTGACCTGGCTGAAATTTATCGGTCGGCAGGCTTGATGGAACCCTGCGCACCGAAAATCTACACAGAATCTGGTCGTTGGGTGACGGCGGACAGCGGTTTTTTGCTGACGCGCGTTATCAATCGCAAGGACACGCACCGTTCGTATGTGGGCGTTGATGCCAGTATGGCGAATTTAATGCGACCGGGTATGTATAGCGCGTATCACCATATTGAAGTGCTGAGTAATCGTTCGGATTTTAATCCCGAGGCGCTGGAAACCATTGACGTGGTCGGCAGCCTGTGCGAAAACAACGATAAATTCGCCGTTCAGCGTCAATTGCCGGTTACTAAACCGGGCGACATCATGGTGATTGACACGGTGGGCGCGCACGGTCACGCCATGGGTTTTCAATATAACGGTCGGCTGCGCTCGGCGGAGGTTCTGTTGTCGCCGAACGGACCACGGCTGATTCGTCGCGCCGAAACCGCGGACGACCATTTTGCAACGTTAAAAAATTTACAAGGAAAGGAAACCAATGTATCAACCAACTGATCTCAAAAAAGGCACGATTATCCAAATCGACGGACAGCCGTTTCGCGTCGTGGAATATTCCCAAAAAGTCATGGGGCGCGGCGGTTCGATTGTAAATGTCAAGATTAAGAATTTAGTGACCGGCGCGCTGTTGCCGAAAACTTACAAAGGTCAAGACAAAATCGAGCCCGCCGAAGTCAGCAACCAGACCGCGCAATATCTGTATGCGGACGGCGACAATTTGCATTTTATGAATCCGACGACTTTCGAACAATTCAGCGTGGCGCTTGCCGACGCCGAGGACGTGCCGAAATTCATTCACGACGGCGACGAAGTGCAATTGCAATTTTTCGACGGTCGCGTTATCAATGTTGAATTGCCAACAGCGGTGAATTTGCGCGTGACTTATACCGAAAACGTGGTCAAGGGCGACACCAGCAGCAGTGTGTTAAAGGACGCAACCACAGACACCGGATTGGTCGTCAAGGTGCCAGCGTTCATCAAAACCGACGACGAAATTCGCGTCGACACCCGCGACGGCTCATACGTCGAACGCGTGAAAGGTTAACGCGTGAATATTCGCAATTTTTGTATTATCGCACACATAGATCACGGCAAATCGACTTTGGCGGATCGGATGATGGAATTGACCAGTACGGTCGAGGCGCGCGAGATGAAATCGCAGCTGCTGGACAGTATGGAATTGGAGCGCGAAAAGGGAATTACCATTAAGCTCGCGCCGGTGCGAATGCGCTGGCAGGACTATGACCTCAATTTGATTGACACGCCCGGGCACGTTGATTTTTCTTACGAAGTGTCGCGGAGTTTGGCGGCGTGTGAGGGTGCGGTCTTGGTGGTGGACGCCAGCCAGGGCATTCAGGCGCAGACGCTGGCGAATGTCTATCTGGCGTTAGCGGCGGACTTGACCATAATTCCGGTCTTGAACAAGATTGATTTGCCGGCGGCGGACGTGGAGCGGGTCAGCGCCGAAGTTATCAACCTGCTGGGCTGCAACGAAAACGACATTATCAAAATCAGCGCCAAAACCGGCGAGGGTGTGGAAGAAGTTTTGCGCGCCATCGTGAAACGCGTGCCGAGCCCGCGCGGCGACCAAAACGCGCCGACGCGCGCCCTGATTTTTGACAGTTATTATGACGATTATCGCGGCGTGATTTTGTATGTGCGCGTGGTGGACGGCCAAATTGCGAAAAACGACGCGATTAAAATGCTGGCAACCGGCGCGACCGGACTGGCGCTGGAAGTCGGCCATCTGTCCCCGACAATGACCGCCGATTCCACGCTCGCCACCGGCGAAATCGGCTATATCGTGACCAACCTCAAAACCACCCGCGACGCGCGTGTTGGCGATACGGTCAGTTTGAAAAAGTATTTTGACAAGGACGGAAAATGAGCGACGAAATCTTGATTGAGGTTGATGAAAACGATAACGAAATTGGCACGCTCCGGCGGGCGGACGAAAACAATGGTCGTTGGCACAGGGTCGTGCGAATTCTGGTGCGCGACGAACACGGTAATATTTTGTTGCAAAAACGCGCTCAGACCAAGAAAACTTTTCCGGGACTTTGGGACAATTCGGCGGCTGGTCATGTTGACGTTGGCGAAAGTTATGAACAGACGGCTGTGCGTGAGCTCTACGAAGAATTGGGCATCAAAACGCCGCTTAGGGAAATCGTTTATTGTCGGGAAAAGTTTGTGGACGATAGCGGAAAATACAACCGATTCATGAAATTATATCTGGCGGAAGTGAAACACGACACCAAATTCCGTCTGCAAAAATCGGAAGTGGAAAAAGTTCAGTGGTTCACGCCCGCCGAAGTTGATAAACTGGTGTTAGCAAGCAAGCAAGCAAGCAAGCAAGCAAGCAAGCAAGCAAGCAAGCAAGCAAGCAAGCAAGCAAGCAAGCCGCCGCGACGCTCATGTTGGTTTGGAAATATCTTGGCAGGAGTATAGAAAAACACTCTAGCTAAAAATCACAACATGCAAGCGCGAAAAATGG
>JAITGI010000042.1 GCA_031280785.1 Candidatus Nomurabacteria bacterium | reverse complement strand
TATCATCTTCGGTATCAGCTCGGGCGGGTCTTGCAAATCAGCGTCGACCAGCACCACGGCGTCGCCGTTCGCGTGGTCGATTCCGGCTGTCAGCGCGATCTCTTTGCCATAGTTGCGCGACAGGTCGATATAGCCGACGCGCCGATCGGTCGCCGCATATTTCTTGATGGTTTCCAGGGTATGATCGCGTGATCCGTCGTTAATGAACAAAAAAGTTATTCGCTCGGTTTTTTGCCGCTGGGCGAGGCTCGCCAGTCGACGATAAAGTTTCGGCAAAACCGCCGCTTCGTTATAACACGGTATCAAAACAGTAACAGTCGGCTTTTTCATCCTTATATCATACCATTTTTCGTCAAACTAGGGTAAAATCGTGTTATGTCCCGTTAGCTCAACTGGATAGAGCAGATCCGTCCTAAGGATAAGGTTGCAGGTTCGACTCCTGCACGGGATACCAGAAACGCTAATTTTTCGGAATTGTCGCCTAAATCGGCGACTTTTTCGTTTCCCTAATAAGCTTCCACAAAAAAATCCAGCCCTGTTTTGCACGGAATATACAAAAATGAGAAACACAAAAACAATATAGAGAAAATGCCATAGTTTTTTGGGATAGCTGAAGTTAACAGCCGTAAAATAATCAGTGGATACTGCCGAGATATGATATAATCATGACGTTCTAAATTAAATAATCCAACAAGACATCGCGCGGATGTCGCAATATAGGGCACCGCGCGAGATAAGGCATCTGCTGTCTTGTTGGAAAACGATTTAGAACACCGTCGCGGTGTCCTATTTTGTTTTAGGGCATTAGCGAGAAAGCAGAAAATATGAAAAGATTTCTCGTCAAATTTTCCAAATTGATACACGGAATTACTCTGGTGTTGTTTATAGGCTTGATAATTCTGCTGTCTATCAGCTCAGCATTATTTTCCTCTTTCTCTGATGGCAATATATTTTTTCGTGCCATCAATCCACTTAATGTTTTATCAGTAATTTTAATCGCTGTCGGCATTTTTCTGTATGTTTTTATCGGGCAAAAATTATTCGATAGATATAAAATCTCACTGAAAAAAATTCAGAACTGGGCTTTAATTTTAACGACCGCCATTTTGACGATAGTTCTACTGATTTATTCCCAGGTTCCAAGTGTGAATGACCAAGGTGGATTGTTTGTTTGGCCATTTGCGTATGCATACTGGGACCAATTTGACTATATGATACCAATGGGGATGTTTGGCGGAGTCCTGGTTAAATTATTCGGTATGAGCGGTGCTTTTTTGGCGTTTCGCATAATGAATTTGGCGTTAATGGTTTTGGCGTTTTGGTTACTCGGGAAAATCACAAAAAAATTATTCAAAAATGACAAAATTGCTAAAATTTACTGGCTAATCGCTCCGCTTTGTATTCAGTTTATTTTCTATGTTAGTTGGGCATATGGTAACATCCCGAGTGTTTGTCTCATGATTTTTGTCATATATCTTTTGATGAAATTTTTTGAAAAAGAAAAATGGCAATATATCGCAGCAATTATTCCGTTATCATTTCTCGCTTTGGCGTTCAAGTTACAAGCGCAAATTGTTATCATAGCAGTTTTAATTGTTTTGATTTTGCGATTATTCCAAGTGAAAAACCGCTTAAAAACTATTATTTTATGTGGCGGGTTTATTTTTATTCTAGTTTTCACGCTGCCATTTTTCCGCTTCGTCGCTAATTCAATGCAAAATCAATATGAAATTACGGCTTTTCCGACCTTTATAAATGTCGCACAGGGTATAGCTGCTTATGACGAGAATGATAAAATTGCTTATCAGGAAATGGGAGCATTACAGGGTCCGATATCTGAAATGACTGGTCATTGGAGCTATGTTATCGATGGGCATACGATGACTGATCTGAGAAATGATGAATTGGCAAAATCTCGTAGTGCCGAGCGGATAAAATACCGATTAAATGAATTTATGGAAAATCCCAAAATGGCAGCCAGATTCTTTTTGCGAAAGCAATTGAGTGATTGGAATTCACCGGATTTTGGCGCATTACAGGTCTGGGGCGCGAGCGATTATTTTAAAGGAAAAAATAAAGCAATTTACCAAAATGATCCGAATAAACCGAAATTATTTACAACCCTGCAACCGAAACATACCGCATATAATATCTTGTATAAATTTTCTGACGGCTACGAGACGCTCGTCTATTTAATGTGCGCTTTCGGTGTAGTTTTCATTTTCAGAGATAGAAAGCATAAAAAGAAATTGTTAATTTTGATTATTCCACTTACATTTATGGGTCAATTTTTGCTCAGTCTATTTACTGAAAGCGGTGGGCGGTTTAATTTCTACGTGTTTGTTTTACTGTTGCCATTTGCCGCAATCGGATTATGGCATATTTCGCAATTTACCGACAAAAAATGCGCATATATCCTTAGCCAATTTAAGAAAAAACCAAAATCTCGCAGAAACAATTAACCTCGGCTATTACTAAAAATCATACTATTTTCTCTATGTTGTATTTATATTCCTCATTTTTGTTTGTTCCGCGCAAAACAGGACTGGATTTCTTTATGGAGTCTTACCACAGTTGAAAAAAATTGCAAATTATCAAAAATAGGCATTAAATTATTGACAAAACGATTATGATTTGATATAATAGGGATATCAAGTTAAGAAACCAACTTGATGAACCATAATAATCTGCTAAAACACAGTGCATATAGCAAATTCGAGCTGTATGTACATACAGCTTTTTTGTTTCACAAAAAAGCTTAACGAGTTTAGTAGGATTGTTCGCACCTTAAAATGTCAATCGATGAAAGTTTCATTCTTTTTCTCGCCGCGCGAGCAAAGCAACCTTTGTTGTTTAATCAGATTTTTTGCCCAAGAAGTTTGGTTAAACAGCAAAGGGGGCGGTTCCAATCCTGGAACCAGCGCGGACCTGATGAATTAAATGTGAATCTTGTTGCATGTATTATTCGATGCATATTGATTCCGTGTGTCATCAGGGGTTAGTGATGTGTATTTTGCGCATCGACCCTCATAGTTTATAAATTTGCCCTACCATGGGGCGCTAAAAGGAGAAAAAATGAAAAAGAATACGAAGGCGAAGGCGAAGGCGAAGGCGAAGGCGAAGGCGAAGTACGTATTTTCTGTAGCGGCGGAGCAGAGCATGCTCAATAAGTATGCTCAGCCATTGGCAATATACGAGTCGGAAGCGGCGGCGCAGGCCGCCGTAACGGACAACATGGCCGCGATAGCGGAATATTCCAGGATGATGTCCGTGTTCGGGAGCGCCGCGTTCGGCGCACCTAGCAGAACCAGGAAGTATTGTTTCCCGTCTAACGACGGGAGGTGGTATGAACGCAAATCGGATGCGTATAAAGCGGATCTTAAGATCGCTTTAGAGCAGTCTGCGGAATGCCAGGCTGTCAAAAAGCGAATAACCGGAGCGGAAAACGTAATAAAGTTACCGCTCATCAGCGCCGAAGATTGATATTAATCCCCCGATCCACTACATATCCAGTGTAGCAAGGGTCGGGGGATTTAAAAATGATAAGAGTCGAGTAAAATGGAAAATGTATGTTATACTCGGAAAGTGATTCTGGACCCATAGCTCAGCTGGTTAGAGCACGGGCCTCTTAAGCCTGGTGTCGAGGGTTCAAGTCCCTCTGGGTCCTCCAGGTTCTCAAAATACATCGAAAAATCGCGCGGCGTCACGTGCGGTTTTTTGTTTACACGATGGCGAATTATTGTCATAAATGTTATAATTCGTTTATGAATTCGACTTTTCCCGATCAGCGTCCCGGCGAAACTGTGCAATTTGTTTTTCGACGCCATATTTTTGCGTTGCGGCGCGGGTTTTTGGCGTTGATCATCCTGACGATCATCGGTTTCGTGCCATATATGATTGTGCCGGGGAACAGGGACCTGATTCTCATCGGTTTGGGTGCGGTTTTGCTGGGTTTGTTGGTGCTGTTCTACCACTGGATTGGCTGGTATTTTACGGTTTACATCGTGACCGACCAGCGTATCCGCCAAAATCGCCAAAAAGGTCTATTCGACCGCGCCACCGTCGACATCGGTCTCGACAAAATTCAAAATTCCGTAGTCAATGTCAGGGGGCTGTTTGGTAGCCTGTTTGGTTATGGCTCGATCGCGCTGTATACCCAAGCTGGCGATTTGGTGGTAACGATGGTCTCGCGCGCCGAGCAAATTTATGGTAAACTACAATTGGTAATTGATGCGGCGCAAATAGGAGCCGGAGAAAAAAATGAAACCACAGTTGAATAAAGTTATCAGCAAGATCAAGAAAGACCCAGGCGAGGACAAGCCGCACGGTCCGATTACGCAGTCGAATATCGAGGAACACCGCGAAAAAGCCTTGGAATCGGGGCGGAAATTCAAATATCCTTTGCAAGTCACGAAGCACCGGATTTTGGTCAACGCGGCGATTGTTTCGGTTTTGGCGCTGGTGGCGTTTTTGGTCGCCAGTTGGTGGCTGCTGTATCGCGCCCAGGACACCGGCGATTTTTACTATACCGCCACGCGCGTGGTGCCGATTCCGGTTGCCGACGTTGATGGCGAAGCCGTGCGTTACGGCGATTATATGCGGCGCGTGCGGGCGTCGATTTACTACTTGGAAAAACAGGACAATCGTGATTTTTCGACCGAGGACGGTCTGCGCGAGCTCAATCATACGCGGCGATTTAACCTCGACGCCAGCGAAAAAGTGGCTTTCGCGAGCAAAATTGCCCGTGATGAAAACCTGACGGTGACCAGTGACGAGGTCGATGAAAATATTCGCGCTACGCTGGAATCCGAGACCGGCGGCGTCATCAGCGACAAGGCTTACGAAAATGCGCTGCGGCGCTATTACGGCTGGTCGATGGACGATTATCGCCATATTGTGCGTGACCGTTTACTGCTGCGCAAGGCTCAATTTGCCGTTGATACGTCCGCTCTCGCCAGGGCAAACAACTTGAAAACCCAGGTGGGCAGCGCTGATTTTGCCGAGCTGGCGCGCGCCAATTCCGACGACGAAGCCACCAAAACCAATGGCGGCGACGTCGGCACAATCAACATCAGCAATAACGATCCAAATGGTCTGATAAAAATCGCCCGCCAGATGGACGTTGGGCAGGTTTCAGACCTGATCCACGGCATCGACGCCTATTACCTGATAAAATTAACAGAGAAAACCGACGCCACCGTTCGATACGCTATGATTCGCGTGAACTTGACTGAATTCGACAAATTGTTCGAGAATTTGCGCGCGAGCGGCAAAATTACGGAATATATTGAGATCAAGGAAGAATAGTGCTATAATAGTGGTATAGGCGCCTGTGGGAAAGTGGTTTAATCCGTCGCCCTGTCACGGCGAAGATCGCCGGTTCAAATCCGGTCAGGCGCGCCAAAATCGAAAAAAGATGGCTCGCGGGAGCCATTTTTGATATAATCTGGTCAGCGTGCCGATGTAGCTCAGTTGGTAGAGCGGCGCTTTCGTAAAGCGTAGGTCAGCGGTTCAAGCCCGCTCATCGGCTCCACAATCGACGTTTTCTGGATTTCCACAGCCAAAAAGGTTGTGGTTTTATAATACATTTAGTATAATTGCCATAACAAGTCCAACCAGGCGACGAGTTATAAAAAAATTAAAGAAAAGGAGGGAATGGTGCTCGATATATTTTCATCAACAAAAAAACTGGGGGCAGGGCGGTTTCGCTTAACCCACAAACGTCACGGAGCCAAAATCTTCGGTGTAACGCTGGCGGTGGGCGCGTTGCTGGTCGCTGGCGGGTTTATCGCGCAAAACATTGTAAGCGCCGCCAACTATAACATCACGCCATACAGCACGCTCGACGAGTTCGAGAACGGCTGGACGCTCAACGGTGCTCAATCGGCGAACACGCCAACCATCATACAAAACAACGCCGATCAGTTCAAAACCGGCACGGGTGCGCTAAAAATCACGGCTGACAGCGGAAATGTCGTGGTTGACAAAACGGTTTCGCTGGATATGTCGGCGACCAACACGCTCAGTTACTGGCTTTACATTCCGACTCAGACCGACCTCAGCCAGATATACAATATCGCACTGTATTTCTTTGACTCGGGCAGCACGTTCTTTATGCATCAGAGTTACGGCACAGCTCTGCATATTGGTTGGAACAACATCATCATTCCAAAAAGCAGTATCGCCACCACGACTGGCGCGAGCTGGAACAACCCGATTACGCGGCTGCGCGTTCGGTTGAATGTTGTTATTGGCAGCACTTCGCCGACCTTTTTCATCGACAATATGCAAATCGGCGGAATCGATCGTCCGAAAGTGCTGTTCACCTTTGACGACGGTTGGGATTCGCAGTATTCGGAAGGTTTTCAATATATGAAAAGTAAGGGCTTGACCGGCACGGCGTATATGATCGGCGACAAGGTCGACACCAGCGGTTATATGACCAGCCCGCAGGCGGCAGAGATGTATAACGCCGGTTGGGACTTGGGCGTGCACGGCGCGACGGCGCTGACCACGCTCGGCAGCGTGGCGGATCAGAAGAACGAGATTCAACTGAACCAAAAATGGCTGACGGACAGAGGTTACACCTGCGCGGCGAACCATTACGCTTATCCGAACGGGGCGCACAACACCGATTCGCTGACGGCGTTGCAGGATCTGGGCTTCCAGACGGCGCGCACTATCATCGACCGCAATCAAGCCGGCGATCTCGACGAGCCGCTGCTATTGACGCGCCAGCAAGTGCGCGGCGACAGCACGCCCGCCGCCATCAAGACTAAAATCGACAACGCCGTAGCGTCCGGCACGACGATTATTCTGAATTATCACCGAATCGTGGCGACGGTCGCCGACAACTCGATGGAAGTTTCAGTCAGCGATTTTCGTGAGATTGTTGATTACGCGGCGACGCTAGCGGGGCAAGGCGACCTGGACGTGATGACGATTTCCGACTGGTATAACGGTCTGGTCGGCGCGCAGTCGTGTCGGGCGACGACGGGTATTAACCCGCCGAGCGGTGGCCCGACCGGCGGCAATCCGGCTAATCCTGCTCCCGGCGCGCCGAACACGGGTTTGTCGACTGAGCTTGACACGATTTCACTTGCGATAGCTGGCGGTTTAACTGTCATAACCCTGGCTGGCGTCGTCGTTATCGGCAACAAGTTATTTGCCACGGGAACAAGATAAGCGTTGAACGACAACCTAAAAACTCCGCCTGCGACGGCGGAGTTTTGTCGTCTCGGGCGGGATTTTACTCAACCAAACTGTGCGTATGCTCGTGCTCATCGTGACCGCTGTATTTGTCGATCACACCGTGTAGCTGGATAATCACGAAACTAACCACCAGCACACCGACGAGCAGGAGGAGGCTCTTTTTCCAGATGTTTTTTTTGCTTTTTTCGCCGTGGATGGTCGGGATGATGTCGGTGGCGGCGATATAGATGAAAAAGCCCGCCACGATCGCTACCAGCGGCGCCAGCGAGATGTCGCTGTGCTCGCCGAGCAGGAAGAAAATCACCGCCGCGGCGGTCGTTACCAGCGAACTCAGGATGTTGATTAGTATGACTTTGCGGCGCTTGACACCCTTGTCCAGCATTATCGCGAAGTCGCCGATTTCCTGCGGCAGCTCGTGCGCTGCCACCGCCAAAGTTACGATCACGCCACTGGCGGGGTCGATCAAAAACCCAGCTGCGATAGCGATACCGTCGATGAAATTATGAATCGTGTCGCCCAGCACAATCATCGGCACGACGGGGTGCAGTTTGCTCTCGTGGTGGCTGTGCTTGTGAAACCAGTTGACGGCGCCTTCGAGCAGGAAGAAAAACACCAAGCCGCCCATCGCGAACAACAAGGTCTGCTGCGGGTCGCCGCTCCCCTCCAATGCCTCGGGCAGCATATCGACAAAGGCCGCCGCGATCAGCGCGCCCGCCGCGAAAGCCGTGGTATAGCTGGCGAAACTGCGCGCTCTGCCGGTCAGTGTTAATATTATCCCGCCGATCAGCGAGAACAAACCTCCGGCGAGCGAGCAAATTATGACTTGTAGTAGCATTTTTTAACCTTTCTTTTATTGCTGAATTATAATTTAACTGCTATGATAAATGCAAATAATTCGCAATTAGGAAAATATATGCAAAAGAATACCCTGGAGCAATTCACGACGTCGATGCGCGCGTGCCACCTGAAAATTACGCGGGCGCGCACCGAAGTTTTTCGGATTTTGGCGGACGCCGATCAGCCGCTGCTGCCCAAACAGGTTGTGGCGCGTGCGGCGCAAGCCGACCCCAGCAGTGTTTACCGCGCTCTGTCGCTGTTCGCCAGACATAAAATCGCCCGTCGAGTTTCGCGCGGGTTCAAGACGCTTTACGAACTGGGCGATGCTTTTAGCCACCATCAACACTATGTGATTTGCGAGCGTTGCGGTCGCAGCGTCAAATTCAAAAACCTCGCGCTGGAGCGCCTGGCGCATCAAATCACGCGCGCCGCCGGAATGAAACCGACCGGACACCTCGTCGAGCTGGTCGGGGTTTGTGCCGGGTGCCAGCGCTGCCAGCTGCCCGTCAACTCGGTTTGCGGACACACTAAACAATAAGCGCTACTCTTTACAAACTTCACGTTTTCGCAATGTTTGGAAAACGTGCGTATGACGGACGTTAGTATTATGATCAAGTGTGAACAATACCTGAAACCCGGCGCCTCGCAATCCCGCGCGTTCTGTGGTAAAATGACGGCACGCGGGCATCGTATAACGGCTATTATGTGACCTTCCCAAGGTTGAGACCAGAGTTCGACTCTCTGTGCCCGCACCAAACTGGAATTTCTTGACCCCGCGCTTGCATTTATAAAACTTATGCTATATCATGGTCAGTAACGAAATAGTTTTAAGGGTTGTGCCAAGGAGGTGTAAAATGGTGAAAACAATATTTAACAGGGGAAGCCGAGTGGGGCGGTCTACTCTCACTCTCTCTCACGTCACCGCGGGCTGAAATTTTTTGGCGCTGGGATTGCGATATTAGCACTGCTGGTTGGCGGTGGTTTTTTGATTACGAATTCTGCGCAGGACGCAAATGCCGCCGCGGTTTATACTGAAATATATCGTGATATGTTTGATGACCCGAGCGTTTTAGGAACAAAATGGACAACCGCGGCACCGTATTCAATTTCTGGTGGAAAACTGAGATATACGGGTAACTTTGCAACGCCGGGCACATATTACAGTGGCGACGGCAGCAATATGCTGAATGGGAAAATTGAATACGTGGTAGACAATATAGGCAGCGGGTCTGATACGAATTTCAATAATATCAGTTACACCTATGGACGTTATGTCGACAGCGATAATTATTATAGGGCAGAGGTGTGGGCAAGCTCTAATATGAAAATACACAAACGCGTAAACGGGGTAACCACCGAGATCGCGTTTCGAAGCACCAATGTGCCGGCAAACTCGAAAATGCGTGTGGAATTCATTGCCCAGGATGTGAATGGCGGCGTGCAGTTGACCGTAAATAGTTTCGTAAACGACGGCGCGACACCTTTTGCGACACTCTCGAAACTTGACCAAACGGACACCATTGACGTTGCCGGGGCATGGGGATTCTTGGGCACGAAATCAGGTCAAGTTAAGGACGAGGCTGCCCTTTATCGGCTTGACGCTGATAGTAATTTAGGCATGGCGATTCGCGATAATTTTGTCTCCTATGGCAACTCGGTGCAGATAAGTCTTCATGCCAGTTCCGCCGACACTATCACCCTGTCGGACAGCGGTGCGGGCGGCGTATGGACGAGCGACGCGGCTGGCACTATTCCCCTGAATAATAACCAGGTCGAGTTACTTGCCGCGGATGATTTTGGTGCGGTGGTATATTATACTGCGCCGTCAGCGGGAGATTTTGAATTGACGGCAACGGGTTCAAATGTGACTCGCACGGAGAATGTCACGGCGATTCCATACAGGACAAAAGTTTTGTTCGTTGGCGATTCGATCGCTTGCAAGTTCAAGCAGTCGGAAGGCGTGAACCATGCTTATTTGGGCGGTGCCCTGAATAATGATTTTAGCGTCGGCACAAATTGCGGTGGCGGTTGGAAAACTGCTGATTTATTATCAAGCGGATCAGCGGTTGCCGCGATTAACACCGGGGACTATGAAATTGTTCACATTATGATTGGCACGAATGACGCCGGGCAGGGCGTTGATGCGACGACATACAAGGCAAATATGCAGGCAATCCTAAACGATATATTCACGCAAACTGGCGCGCGTCTGGTGGTCATTTCTGATCCGCCGTATCGGACTGATAGTCCGCCAGCCGTAGCCTTGCTCGAAGAATACCAAACAGTCAACGCGGAGTTGGCTGACGGCGACGAGCGTGTGATGGTTGGCGATACGTCATATTTTGATTGGTCAAGAGACAATTCGGCGACCGCGTTCGAGGATGGAATACACCCCAACGCATCGGTTGGTTTGCCTATGCTGGCAGATATGTGGACTGACGCTATAATAGCCGATATCGAATACCAGATTAACCCAAATCATGACTGGTCGACTGGTTCGTCCTTTACTCTCGGCTCAACCGAAACCCTAACCCACGTGGTCGACAAATACTTCGGCGAGTTCACTGGCGTGGTTAAGGTCGATGGCGTGGCGTTGACTGGTCCAAACTATACCGCTGGTGAAGGCTCAACTGTGATTGAACTATCTAACTCGTTTCTAAATAGTTTGACTGCGGGCAACCATACATTAACAGTTGCGTTCAACGGCGGAGTATTCGTCAGTTCACAGTTTAGTGTGTTATCCGCTGGTGCAGGTGTTCCGACTAGCTCGATTATCCCAGCCGCGCCAAATACAGGACGAAAATAATATCCAGTTATTGCGAGTTCGCTGTTCGTCATTGCGAATGTAGTAAAGCAATCCAGCCGACTGAATCGCATGGATTGCTTCGCTGACGCTCGCAATGACAAGGTCACCATATCCGCCGCGACGCGCCAGAGATGTCGATTCTATCTTTTTGTGGTAAAATAAGGTCATGAAGCAAAATGACAAACCGACTCCCCAGCGAGTTGACCAGATAAAGAGCGCGCTCCGGGAAACCGCCAAGAGCCGAGTTTTCGTGACCTTGTGGGTGGTGATAATCCTGCAAGCCTTGTTGTTATTAATCCTGGTGCTGACGATTGGTCGTATCGGCGAGCCCGGTGTGCCGGTGCGTCACAACGGTTTTGAATGCGCCACTTGTGTGAACAGCGAGAACGGCTCGTATTTGCTGAATTTCGTGTTCCTGGCGGCGATAATTCCGGTCGTCAATATCCTGGTCAGTCTGAAACTCTACACCGTGCGCGGACGCAATATCGCTCTGGTGGTGCTGTGGCTGACAATGGCGGTTTTCGCCGTGGCGACGGTTTTTACGCTGGCGCTGCTTAACAGAGGAAATATTTTATAGAAAATGACCGACATTGAAATCCCGCTAGGCAAACGCACGCCGCAGTTTCGTTTTTTTGAAATATTGCCGGCGGCGCTGAGCTATGGCGCCATTATCTTGTTGGTCGTGATGAGCTTGCTTAACCCACTGGCGGCGGCGATTTTTGTTTTGCTGTTGGTTATCATCATGTTTGTAAAAGCGGTCGCTATGGCGTATCGGACGATCCAGGGATACATAGTTTACAGGAAGACCCAGAAGGTCAACTGGGCGCGGCGCTTGGCGGAGTTGGAGAATCCGGCGAAGTTTGTTTCGAGATACCAAAATCCCAGCAAATCCGTGCGTCGCGAATACGGTGTCGAGCAGCATCGCCTTAACCTGGCCCATATCAGCGAAATCAGTGGCGAATTTCCTAAACCGAGTCAAATTTATCACGCTGTTTTCGTGTTTATTTACAAGGAAAATTACGACGTGGTGGCGCCGACTATCGAGGCGCTGTTGGGGAGCGACTATGATCCAAAGCGGATTTACCTGATCCTGGCATACGAACAACGCGGCGGCGCGGCGGCGCAAGACACGGTAGACCAGCTGATGCGGCAATATCGCGGCAAGTTTCGCGATATCGTGGCGTATCAGCATCCGGACAACCTGCCGGACGAGGTGGCGGGCAAGGGACCGAATGCGACCTATGCCGGGCGGAAATTTGCGAGCTATGTCAAAAAGCGTAAAATTGATCCGAATCAGGTGATTGTCACGACGCTGGACGCCGATAATCGAGTTGATCCGAAATACCTGCCGTATCTGACGTATGAGTGGATCGTGACGCCCAATCGCCAGCGTGTTAGTTTCCAGCCGATTTGTTTGTTCACGAATAATATTTGGGATGTGCCAGCGCCGATGCGTGTGGTAGCGACAGGGAATAGTTTCTGGAATGTGATTAGCTCGATGCGCCCGCATCTGTTGCGTAATTTTGCTAGCCACGCCCAGGGGTTGTCGGCTTTGATCGGTATGGATTTTTGGTCAAAACGCACCATCGTTGAGGACGGACATCAGTATTGGCGGTCGTATTTCTATTTCGACGGCGATTACAGCGTGGTTCCGTTGCGCATTAGCATCGGTCAAGACGCGGTGTTGTCCGATACTTATTTAAAAAGTTTAAAGGCGCAATTTATTCAGGTCCGGCGTTGGGCGTATGGCGCCAGCGACGTGGCATATGTGGCGAAAAACCTCTGGCGGCGCGATCGGACGACGAAGTTTTTGCCGACGCTGGCGCGTTTTTGGCGGCTGCTCGACAGCCATGTTACCCAGGCGATAATTGCGCCGATTGTGGCATTCGGTGGTTGGCTGCCGCTGTTGATTAATCCTGACGCTCAGCTGAATTATTACGCCCACGAGTTGCCTATGGTGGTCGGCAGCATCCAACAGGTCGCCATGGTCGGCCTGCTCATCACACTGTTTACGAGTCTGGCGATGCTGCCGCCACGCCCTCAGCGCTACCGCAAGGGCAAACATGTCCTCATGGTTTTGCAGTGGGTGTTGATGCCGGTGACGTCGCTCGCCTATGCCAGCGCCAGCGCCTATTACTCGCAGACTCGGCTGCTGTTGGCGCGCTATTTTACGGTGTTCGAGACGACGGAAAAAAATATAATACGTAAATAAAGTCAAAAGAAAACCCGCTTCTTTGGTCGTCGCCGACCGGTGGAGCGGGGTAAACTTGCGTTTTGTGCAGTTTTTGCTTGCGTTCAAGCCGTCCTAGCGGCGATCAATCGCCTCATAGTAGAGCTTGAACTGTGAAAGTTTTGAGGGCTTAACCCCCGAAACAATGATTTTTTTACTCATTGCTATACCAGTGTATCACACTTGCCTGATAAAGTCAATACTCGGCTTATGCTTACGATATATCATGGATGGTATAAATATGGGGTGATTTGCTAAAAAAATCTGTGGAAAAGTCCAGGAAAAAAGTGGAAAAACTAATAAATAATGCCGAATTGGCAGCACGCTATCTGTTATTTCACCCAAAACGCGTCAAAATGTGCTATAATAAATTTGATGAAAAAGATGCGATTTACCGTTATCTGCACAGCGCTGGCGCTGATTTTTGCTGGCGCGTGGGCGATGAACGCGCAAGCCGAGCCGACTGAAAAGCACCAGGAGGTAATTCGGGCAAATTGCGCGGCGGCACAGTCCGATATCCAGCGTATCAGTCGTAATGACGTGACGGCGCGTATCAACCGCGGTCGCGATTATGATCAAACGTTGAGACTGTTTTACGCCATGAATATGCGTTTGGCCAGCAATAGTCAAACCGTGCCGCGGCTGGCGGAAATCACCAAGGATTTCGAGGACACTCTGAGCGAATTTCGTTCGGAATATAACGGCTATAACAGCGGTGTTAAAGCGGTTCTGGACTACGGCGAAAGCTGCGCCCAGAGACCGATTGACTTTTACGACAGCCTCGGCAAGATGCGCGCCGGTCGCGACAAAATGCATAAATTAGTCGTGAAACTGGGGCGGCTCATCGACGATTACAAAACAGTGGTCGGAGGTTTGGTAAAATGAGGGAAAAATTTATCAATCTGGTCGCCAGGCATACTTTTCCGTTCATGATCCTGGCGGCGGTGCTGGTGGCGGCGATCCTGACCACGATTAGCATCACGATCTATATTTCGTCCGGGGCGGCGAATATTGATTTGAGTCGTTCGGGTTACGAGAGCGTGCGCGAAAACATCATCGAGTCCGAGGAGGACGAGGCGCCGTTTCCGGTGACCGGCGCAATCGACGCCGCGGCGGTCGAAGATTTTATCCAGCGCGCCAACAAATTACAGGTCGAGCTGGACAAAATGAACGATTTCGGCGGGGAACCGCTGGATGACGCAGCCTTAAACCTGAACGAAAATGAATAAGAAATTGCTCGCTAAACTCAAAAAATTACCCGCCGAGCCCGGTGTTTATTTCCATAAATCCGCTGACGGCGAGGTGATTTATGTGGGCAAGGCGGCGGTGCTGAAAAACCGCGTGCGGCAGTATTTTCGGAGCCAAAAAGATATGGACGCCAAGACGCGGGCGCTGGTGGCGGAGATTGCCGACACCGATTGGACGACGACGGAGAGCGAGATTGACGCGCTTTTCCTGGAAAGCGAGATGATCAAGCGTTATATGCCGCGCTATAATATTTTGCTGCGCGACGACAAATCCCAGACTTTTGTGCGTATCAATATGCGCGACGAGATTCCGTTTGTCAGTTTTACGCGGCGGCCGCTCGATGACGGGGCGGAGTATTTTGGGCCTTTTTACAGTGGTGCGGCGGTCAAAAACGCACTGCGTTTGCTGCGGCGGATTTTTCCGTATTATGTCAAAACTCCCGTTTCGGGGAATAGCAAATTGGAACAGCAAATCGGCTTGACCCCTGGCGTGGAAACTGGCGCGACCAGCGCGGCGGACTACAAAAAATCGCTGCGCCAGCTGATAAGTTATATCAAAGGCAACCGCGTGGCGGTGACGCGCGACATCGAAAAAGCGATGAAGGCGGCGGCTCAGCGGCGCGATTACGAGGCGGCGGCGCATTTTCGCAATCAGCTGCGTAACCTCGGCGAGCTGCGCCGGCAAATCGTGTTTGGTCGGGACGAGTTTTTGGATATCAGCCGCGATCAAGCGTTGGTGGGCTTACGCGATCTGCTGAATCTGCCAGAGCCGCCGCGTCGGATCGAGGGCTATGACATTTCGCATCACGGCGGTAAAAACAGCGCGGCCAGTATGGTGGTGGCGACCAACGGCGTGGCGGATAAGGCGGAATATCGCAAGTTTAGGATTTCTGTTAAGAGCGGCGACGATTTGGCGGCGATGCGCGAAGTTATCGCGCGGCGGCTGAAACATCTGCGTGATTGGGGGCGACCGGATTTGGTAATTCTGGACGGGGGAGCGGGGCAAATCGGCGCGGTGGCGGATTTGCTGGCGCCAGAGGAAATCCCGGTCGTCGGGCGCAACAAGAGCGGCGATCATGGTCGCAACGCCGCCGTGACGCTGGTCGTTCCGCGCGCCGACGAGTTCGAGACGCTGAGTCTCGACAGCGACAGCCATATCGCCAAACTGGTGGCGCGGCTGGACGACGAGGCGCATCGTTTTGCCGTCAGCTATCACACGGCGCTGAAACGCACCGCCCAGACCAAAAACGAACTCGAAGAAATCCCCGGTATTGGACCAGCTACGCGACGCAAATTATTGCGGGTGTTTGGCAGCCTGACAGCGGTGCGCGCCGCTGATCACGCGGAAATTGCCAAAATCATTGGAAAAAAACGGGCGGATTTGCTAAAATATGACAAAGAAGGAGAGTAATGGAACTAGTAAGCTTATTAAAAATCGTTTTGCCGTGGGTGATGTTGGTCTCGGCGGTCTTGTCTGTGTTGTTAATTTTACTACAATCGCGCGGCGCTACACTTGGCGCGGGATTCGGCTCGTCGGGCGAATTATTTACCAGCCGTCGCGGCATAGAGAAAAACCTCTATGACGCTACGATTGCAACAGCGGTGATTTTCGTGTTGTCGATTGTTACTGAATTGATTATCGGGTGAGGCGATGGGCAAGAGAAAGGCACTCAGCTTTACGGCGATATGGCGCTGGCTGCAAAAGCGCGCCGATAATGTCGAGCAAGTTACCTCGCGTCATTCGACGGTTTTCTTTCGTAGCCGCGCCGACAATTTGCGGGAAATTCGTGGCAGTTTGGCAATTTGGCTGGGGCTGTTCGGCTTGCTGATTGTCATCGTGCTGAGCCAGGCGCTGGTTTACGGCGTCAATTTCCAGACCCAGACTGGTGGGCGCGGCGGGGTTTACGCCGAGGGTATAATCGGCGAGGTAAAATCATTCAACCCGATTTTGGCGACCACCGAGGACGAAAAAGCCATCAGCAAGCTGGTCTATGGCAGCCTGCTGAGAATTGACGGGACGAACAATCTGGGCGGTGATATCGCCGAGACTTGGCTACCCGGTCCGGACGGGCTGAGCTATGATGTTCGTATTAAGAACCACGTGCGCTGGCAGGGTTCCGACGAGGTCGTGACGGTTGACGACGTGCTGTTTACAATTAACTTGATTCAAAATCCCCAGATCAATTCGCCGCTCTATGACACCTGGCGGGCGATTGAGGTCGAGAAAATTGATAATTTGACGCTGCGTTTCAAATTGCGCACGGCGTTGGCATCGTTTCCTCAGGTTTTGACATTTGGCGTCCTGCCAAAACAGGATCTGGTGAAAGTCGAGATCGCCGGCATGCGCGAACACCTGACCGAGCACGTGGTGCGCGGATCCGGACCTTATTCCTATCGCAATACAGTAATTGCTCAGTCGAAAAATACAGTTTACGGTTTTGTGGCGAACGATGGTTATCACCGCGGCGCGCCCAAAATCGCTTCGATTCATATCGAGAGTTATGCCGATAATAACAGCTTGGTCGGCGGCTTTAACGACGGTGAGGTGAATATGGCGACCGGTTTGGCGCTGCCAACTGCGCAGGAAATTGCGAAAAGTAACGACAGCGCTATTTTGACCACGCCGCTCGACAGTGGTGTATTCGCGTTATTTAATACCACGACTGGCGTGACCAGCGACAAGGCCGTGCGCCAAGCTCTGCGTTTGGCAGTCGATCGTGACGCGGTGCGCGCGTCGGCGCGCGTCGGCGAACGTTTGCCGGGCGTGCTGGAAACGCCGATCGCGCCCGGAATATACACCACAGTTGATAACGCCGTGCAACCGATTTATAACTTTGGCGAAGCTGCCAAAGCGCTGAACTCGGCGGGCTGGGCGATTGGTCGCGACAAATATCGCACTAAATCCGGTCAGCCGCTGTCCTTGAACGTGGTGACGGTCAAGGATTCAGATTACGTTGCGGCGGCGAACAGCCTGGTCGAGCAGTGGCGCGCCATTGGCATTGATGCGAAATTGACCATGGCGGATGCTGAGACTTTCCAGCAAAACTATTTGATTCCGCGCAGTTACGACGTGTTGGTCTACCAGTTGCAACTGGGCGCTGACGCCGATGAGTATGTCTATTGGCATTCGTCGAACGCTCGGGCGCAGGGTTTGAATCTGAGCAATTACACTTCGCCGGTGGCGGATTTGGCGTTGACGCGCGGTCGGGCGCAAGCCGACGAAGCTGCTCGTGAAACGCAGTATAAATCGTTTGTGAATGCGTGGTTGGACGACGCGCCGGCAGTGGCGTTGTATCAGGCGAATTTCTATTCGTTGCAAGACCGCGCCGTGCGCGCGTTTGGCGGTTTTACGCTTGCCACCGAAGCCGATCGCTATCGCGACGTCGTGAATTGGACGGTCAGTTCGACGACAGTTAACAAAACGCCCTAGGATATGGTATAATCGTCCGTGATGGTCGAGGCGTCCTCGGCTTGACGATATGGATCATTAGCTCAGTTGGCTAGAGCGCAGCATTCACATTGCTGAGGTCGTTGGTTCGAGCCCAACATGATCCACCATGATGTAATTTTCACAATATTAACGGGTGGACGAGGATATTTTTTTCGGTGAGCGAAACCAAATTTTCGAAAGGATACAACAACTTTTTTGTGACCAAGGCGCTTGCCAAACAGTCGCTAAGCGGCATAATCGGACCACCGTTCGACGAACTCGATATTAATGAATATATTTCCCGTGTTGGCCGTGGTGAATCCGCCCTCGCCAGCAGCGAAAAAGGTAATAAAATCAGGGAACAGTCTTTCCTCGGGACAACTGCTATGAATGCGGCGTTCGCCCTCGCTCTGAATCCGCTGTTTACACGCTATGCCGATACGCATGACGGTTGGGGAAGTGCCTATCGAGACTTTGCTTTCAAGCTGCCATTCCTCAAACCTTTACTATCAAATGATATGTCGGACAGCCCATACGATGGTGGCCACGAAAACAGCGATCACGGGAAATTAGTGGTTTTTAACCATCCGTCAATGGTCGAACCGGCGTTGAGCGGCATTTGGGCAGCCAAACGGTATCCTGACAAGAAAATTACTTTGCCAGCGGATATCAATATTTTTGAACCGCTTGCCAAATGGCATGACAAATTGGAAAAGGGTTGGATTAACCTTTTACCTGTGATATCGGTGCCAATGCTTGACAAATTAGGCGGGACGTCCGAAATGTCGATATTGCAGAAGAAGATGGAATATCACTATATGTCGCAAGCCGTCAACGAGTTGTCCGCCGGTCAATCGGTAGTCGTCTCCCTGACCGGACCGTCGGCTGGGCACCAGTATATTTTCAATGACGAGGCTCAGTATAACGGAGAGGGCGAAAAAATCATTCGACCCGTCGGCACTCTGCTGGGGAAGTTGAAAAAGAACGGTGCTAATCTCGATAATATTGACATTATTCCACATGCCTATGCTGTGCCGCCGGGAGTTAAGAATTTTGTTTATAACGGCAAAAAATACGATCGATATATCGGCAAGGTTGAAACCGCGGCAAATGTCGTGGAACAAGCCGGCAGAATTGAAAATGTCGACCATCACCTGCGCCGGGTGATGACTGACGAAACCGGTTTGCCGCCGGAGTATAGTTTCCCGCGCGACCTCACGTAAATGTAGTGTTTTTTACACTAGCATTAGCACTATATGTGTGGTATGATGACTATGAACAAGGGGAGAAAAATGGGAAATACAAAAACTAAATATGTGTTCGTAAGTGGTGGTGTAATTTCGGGTGTCGGCAAGGGCATCATGGCGGCGTCGATTGGCGCGATCTTGAAAGCCAAAGGGCTGAAGGTGTCGGTGCAGAAATGTGACCCGTATTTTAACGTCGACGCTGGGCTGTTGAATCCGGCGGAGCACGGCGAGTGTTTCGTGACGCGCGATGGCGCCGAGACCGATCTGGATCTGGGGCATTATGAGCGTTTCCTCGACATCGAAACCACTGACGATTCGATTACGCCGTCGGGCAAATTACTGCTCAGGCTGTTGACCGACGAACGCGCCGGTAAATTCCATGGCAAAACGGTGCAATTAGTGCCGCATTTTACCAGTTTGATCCAGGACACTTTCCAGGAAAACGCCGCCAAATACCAGAGCGACGTTCATATCGTCGAGTTGGGCGGCACGGTCGGCGACATTGAGGGTATGCATTTCGTCGAGGCGATTCGCGAATTTCCCGCCCGCGTGGGGCGCGAGAATTGCTTTTACGTGCACGTGGTGTTCGTGCCGTATCTGGTGACCAGCCACGAATATAAAACCAAGCCGGCGCAAAATGCTCTGCGCGACCTGCGTCAATTTGGGATTATCCCCGACATGGTGGCAGCTCGGACTGAATTTGTAAACGGTGGCAGCGAGAATATTGCGGGTAAAATCGCTACTTTCTCCGGTGTCGGCGAGGACGCGGTGGTGTTGATGCCGAACGTTAATTCGGTTTACGAAGTGCCGCTCAACGCCGTGCGCGGCGGCGCTGTCAAGGTCCTGGAAAAGTTTGTCGGCACCAAAAAGCCCGACATGAAACCATGGCAAGAATTGGTCGATCGCATCAATAAGACGCCGCGCCGGACGGTGACGGTCGGGCTGGTGGCGAAATATGTTGACAATACGGACACTTATATTTCGGTGACCGAAGCGCTGAAAAGTGCTGCCTGGGCGCACAATGTGGCGCTGGAAATCAAATGGATCGACGCCGAAAAATCTGCCACAGCGCGCAATTTCGAACGAGTCGACGGGCTGTTGGTGCCGGGCGGTTTTGGCACACGTGGGCTGAATGGCAAGATTGCGGCGGCGCGTTATGCCCTGACTCATGACAAACCGTATCTGGGATTATGTTTGGGGTTGCAAATGGCGGTGGTCGCGGCGGCGCGCCTGGGCGGGCTGAAACGAGCCAGTTCCGAGGAGATTGACCCAGAGGCGCCGGAAAATGTGGTTTATATTATGGAGGGGCAGCGAGGTCTGGAATCGACTGGCGGCACTATGCGTCTGGGTGACTATCCCGCCAAATTGGTAAAGGGCAGCAAGGCAGCCAAGATTTACGGTGTGCAGAACGTGATCGAGCGCCATCGTCACCGCTATGAGGTCAACCAGCGGTTTTTGCCCGAAATCGAACGCGGCGGTCTGGTCGTTAGCGGCACTAGCCCCGACGGCAAGTTAGTCGAATTTGTCGAATCCCCAGGACACAAGTTCTTCGTCGCCACCCAAGCTCACCCCGAATTCCGCAGCCGCCCAACCCGCCCACACCCGTTGTTTATGGAATTTATCGCTTCGTTCAGGAAATAAATATTTACAAAACGATTGAGATGATGTATGATTTGTCGATATCATGAGTAAAAATGGGTATAATACGGAATTTCGGACATATGATTATCGGAATCAAGATGGTTTTCCGAGTGTAGCCTTTTCCTGTGCTGACCCAGAGGATTATCAGCCGTCGATTGAACATGGCAACTGGTTTAATCGGCACAAAAAAGCTATCGCCACCGTGGCGCTATCGTTGATGATTCTTGCTGCTGCCACTTTTGCTACGCAGTGTGGCAATGACGCCAAAAATTTCGCCGCCGATCCGAACGAGGCGAAGTCCGGGCAAGAATCGGATTAGTTTGGTATAATCAAAACATGGAAAAGATTTCAAAATTGATAGCCGCGATCGTGCGCTCGGAGTTCGGTGTTGATTTGACGTCGTCGGTCTCAATATCCGATGGTGAACACGGCGATTTTTCGACCAATGTGGCGATGCAAATCGCCGGTCGGGTCGGTGCTAGTCCGCGTGATGTGGCGGAAAAAATTGTCGCCAAACTTGATCTTGATGCCGAGATTGCTGGACCTGGCTTTATTAATATCACGGTGTCGGGACGTTGGCTGAACGATAGCCTGAACGACGAGTGGAGCGAAAAATTCGGCGAAAATCGCGACGGCGCGGGTAAAACCGTTGTCGTCGAATATCCCAGCCAAAACGTGGCAAAACCATACAGTGTTGGGCATTTGCGCCCCGGCAACCAGGGCTGGGCAGCGCGCAATTTGATGTTGGCGACGGGCTGGCGGGTCATTACCGACAACCATCTGGGCGATTACGGCGCGCCATTTGGCATTTGGGTAGTCGGTTTTCGCAAGTTTTCTTCGCCGGAAAAATTGGCGGAGGGCGGAGTTTATGAGCTCGGGCGGGTTTATGTCGCCATGAAAGCGGAGCTCAAAGAGGAAGAAAAGCGCGGCGAACACACGCTGTCCGACCGGGTGCAAGAGTGGCTATTAAAATTGGAGAGCGGCGACGCCGAAGCTGTCGAATACAGCCAAAAGTTTAACGAAATCAGTCTCGATCATATTCACGAAGTGATGGGACGCCTGGGGATTTCAACCGAGCACGAACTGGGCGAGGCGTTTTTCGCGCCGCGCGGCAAGGCGGAGGTGCAAAACTTGCTTGACGCTGGCATTGCCGTCAAAAATCCCGATGGTTCAATAATCGTGCATTTGGACGAATACGGTATTAAAACGCCGGTTTTGTTACAAAAATCAAACGGCGCAGCGCTGTATGCCACGACGGATTTGGCGACGCTGAAATACCGCGAGGAACAGTGGCATCCCGACCGTGTGATTTATGCAGTCGCGGCTGAACAAAAATTTTATTTTGAACAGCTATTCGCCTTGGCGAAGAAAATCGGCATCAAAACGGAACTAATTCACATGTGGTTCGGGTTGATCGACCAGATGAACAAGGACGGCACGCGCGAAAAAATGTCTTCGCGCAAAGGCGTGATTTTGATGGAGGAATTGCTCGACCAGGCCGAAACCACGGCGCGCCAAAACGCCAAATCGCCCGACATGAGCGACAACGACATTCGCAAAATCGCCCTGGGCGCCATAAAATTCACTGATTTCAGCAAGGATCGCCGAACAAATATTTTGTTCAATTGGGGTTCGATGTTCAGCCTGACCGGATTTTCGGGTCCATATGTGCAATACGCCGCGGTGCGTGTCAATAAAATTTTGCGCGACAACATAGCCACGCCGCCCGCTGCCATCTCCGCCAAATACAATTTCGAAGCCGAGCGCGAGGTGCTGAAAAAACTCATCGAATATCCGAATACGATCAAGCAAGCCGCCGACAGTTTGGAACCGCACCGCGTGGCGCAATTTGCCTATGATTTGGCGCGCGTCGTTAATCGTTATTACGAAAATACACCGGTGGCGACGGCTGGTGTCGATGCCGATACTAAGGCGGCGCGTTTGGGATTACTGGCAAAAACTGCGCAAGTTTTTGCGCACAGTCTGAATATCTTGGGCATCGAAATTCCGGAGAGAATGTGATGGAAAAGTCGCCGAAATTCGTGCCGTATGACAAACGTTCAAAAAAGGCTCAGGCGGAGGCTGACCGAAAATCCCGCGCCGATTGGGGCGGAGTAAATCCGGTTTCAAAGACTTTTACCAGTGACAAAGATTACGACCGCGCCCAGAATCGGGAGGTCATCGACAAGGAGATGGAGGAATATGAGCGGGAAAGCTAGCTTGCTGTGGATTGATCTCGAAATGACGGGACTGGATCCGGTCCACGATCGAATTATGGAAGTGGCGGCGGTGGCAACGGATTGGAATTTGACCGAAATCGCGCATATTCGCGCGGTGGTGAGGGTTAGCACGCGCCTGGCGGAGCGTCGCATGACGGGCGAATTTTGGGAGAGAAATGTTGCGGTGCGGACGGCTCTGCTGGAACAAAACCAGCGTGAAGGTCGCAGTCGCCGCGGCGTCGAGGATGAACTTTTACGATTCATCACTAAGCATTTTGACACTAAAAATCCGATTTACCTTGCCGGAAATTCCATTCACCAGGATCGCAAATTTATCGAACGCGAATGGTCGCGTTTGGACGCGCGGCTGCATTATCGTATGCTCGATGTCAGCGCCTGGAAGTTGGTATTCGAAAACAAACTGGGTGTAAAATTCAAAAAACCCGAAGCTCACCGCGCCGCGCACGACATTGCTGGCTCGATTGCTGAACTGAAAAAATATCTGGGACATGTGAAATGTTGAGCCACGCCGCGCTCGAAAAATTCCTGTTGTCGCTGCCGCAAACTTGGCTGGATTATCCGTTTGGCGAAGGCGTTGCGGTATATAAAACCGCCGCTGGCAAAATGTTCGCGCTGGTCCAGGAAGGCAGCGACCCTTTGCAGGTCAGCCTCAAAGCCGACCCGAACTTGAGCCGGCTTTTGCGCGACAAATATGAATCGGTTTCGCCAGGTTATCACTTGAATAAAAAACACTGGAACACGATTTTGCTGACAGGACAGCTCGCCGACGATGAAGTCATAGATTTGGCGCGGCACAGTTACGAATTGGTCGCCGGTTAGTCGTCCGATAAACGATCGACCAGCTCGTCGATATTGGCGATGGTTTCATTAATAGTGGACTGACTGGCTGAGCTGGCGCTTTCGCTCGCAAAATTCAACAGGGCGGTTTTTACGCTGCCGAATTGCGACAGGATCGCTTTGAGATATTGATTATCAAGGTCACCCATCGATTTGGCGGTTTCAAGGTTCGCCACGATACTGTCGACTGATTCGACGGCTGCGGTTTCTGGCTTTACGGCTGCGGTGCCGATTGTCGAGGACAGCAAATACTGGTTCGATGATATCACCAACGACGCCTCGGCAGTGACTTTGCCGAGTGAGGTGTTAGTGATATTTTGATTACCGAAATCAATCAAAGTCACCAACCCGCCTAGCCGCGCCCGCAAAATCTCGCCGCTCGGCGTCGTCTTGCTACCGCTGTTGACAGCAGCCAGCACGATCGTGGCGATAATCAACACACCGACTACACCGATTAAAATCAAAATCTTTTTATCCAAAAAGCCAAATCGGCTGGGCGTCGGTTTTGTCGCGATCTGGTTCAGGTAATCCAGGTCTGAGTGCACAGCCGGCAGCTGATTGTCATTTGGCTCTTGTTCTGGATACATGTGATAATTTAATCACAAACGGCATTATTTTGCCAGCTTTAATTCAGCCATATTATTGAAGAAATAACATAACCAGGTATAATTAAATATGTGAGCATCCCAGATAAAATAAATAATTTTCGGAAAGACCCCGTCGATTACGCACTAGACGGCGGGTTGAGCATTGTCGCGGCAGGCGAAACGGGCAACAAGATAACCGCCGATGAGCTGGCTGGAAGGTCGGCCGAGGTGAACGCTAAAATTGGACAAAATAATGAGCCGGAAAAAATTACCATAAACTTGGACGATGAAAAACAACTTGTCGGGCATCTGTTTAATCGCGGTGTTTCCGACGATTTAATAATCTATAACTACATGTGGAACGGAAATTACGGAGAAGAAAAGGGTAAAGGTCCGTCGTCCGAACAACACGAGGCGGAATATCTTGCTGCGGCTTTTCCGGACAAGCAGCTTTTGTTCATCAACCAGCCGGGTTTTGGTGGTTCGAGCGAGTTGCCGACAAACATTGCTAAACAAATTGCAAAAACTGGTGATTATGCGCCGCTGGGAGAATATATCGGCGAACGGCTAAGGGACCACCTCAAAAACGAGTTGGGTCATTTGGCGGTCCTTGCGATTTATGGTGGTTCAATGGGTGCGCTGCGAGCGTCAAGCTATGCGGAAAAATTGACAGATATTGCCGATGAAATTAGAGTCGGTCTGGTCGATCCGACTGGTTCGAGGAAGTTTTCATTGCTGGGATTAGCTTTTGATTACGCTTTAAAGGAAGGCATCCACACCGCGGGATATCGCCAACATGCTGATAATATCGACCGAGTCAGTGCCGACAAACGCAAGGAAAGTGCCAAGTTGACGAATTTTATGCGAGATAAAGTTTTTCGGAAAAAGTCTAATGATAAGCCAAAAGAGAGAAGTAATATGTTCTCCTATGTCAGAGGTCTGACCAGGGGTAGTTTACGGAAAAACTTGGAAAATTTGAGAGGCTTGAACCGACGTGGCGATCGAGTCGATATGTATTCCCTGGGGCGTAGCGAGATAAGCGATAATAGTAAGATGGCGGAGATCGCCAACGATCTGAAAAATCAGGGTCAAAATATCAATCACCATACGATTCCTGATGTAACGCATGCGTTCGCCAAAGGTAAACCAGTAGTTGATGAAACTCTGATCAGGCGCTTGTTCGAGGACGTCAAGCCAGGGGAAAATGGCAAGATAGAGTCATAAATGTTATAATTTACGTATGCAAGACGCAAAAGAGGAGGTGCGAAGTCGCCTGGCGATAGAGGACGTCGTCGGTGAATATGTCCAGTTAAAACGCGCCGGGCGATTGTGGCGCGGGTTGAGTCCGTTCACTAACGAGAAAACGCCGAGTTTTTTCGTGACGCCGGAACGGAATATCTGGCATGATTTTTCGGCTAATCGCGGCGGCGATATTTTTGCCTTTATTATGGAGGTCGAAGGCTTGGACTTTCGCAGCGCTTTGGAGTTTTTGGCGCGCAAAGCCAGTGTTGATCTGTCGCAATACAGCTCGTCCGGCAGCCGCGAATTTGCCAGCAGAAAGCGCCGTTTCCTGGACGCGAATTCCTTGGCGAAAAAATATTTCCAAGCCGCGATGGTCAAATCCAAACCCGCCCAGGAATATATTTTCAAAAAACGAGCGCTCAGCAAAGACACGGTGACGGAGTGGGGGATCGGTTTTGCACCGGCGAGCGGCGGACTGGCGGATTTTTTGCGTCGACATGATTTTCGCGACGACGAAATCCGTGGTGCTGGTCTGATGGGAGGGCGCGGCGGCGATATGTTTCGCGGTCGTATGATGGTGCCGCTGTGCGATAACCAGGGGCAAATCGTCGGTTTTACGGGTCGAATCATTGACGCCGGCGAGCCCAAATACATCAACACGCCGGCGACGATTTTATACGACAAAGGTCGCCAAGTTTTCGGCTTTCACCTGGCAAAGGAAGCGATTCGCAAACAGGATAAAGCAGTCCTGGTCGAGGGGAACCTGGACGTTATCAGCAGCCACCAGGCGGGCGTCAAAAACGTGGTGGCTTGCGCTGGCACGGCGTTGACGGTTTGGCACCTTAAGTCGCTCAGTCGTCTGACGCATAATGTCGGTTTGTGTTTTGATGGCGACAAGGCCGGTGTGGCGGCGACCGAACGAGCCATCATTTTGGCGCAGGAACTCGACATTAGCCTGACGGTGATTGACCTGCCGGATGACGCCAAGGATCCCGACGAGCTGATCCAGCAAAATCCGAAGCTGTGGCAAAAGGCTGTGGCGGGCGGCAAGCCAGCCGTGCAATGGGTGATTGACCACTATGCCGGTCAAGTCGATCTGACCGGAGCGGATGGCAAGAAAAAGTTGACTAACGAAGCCTTGAAGCTCATCGGGCATCTGGATGATCCGGTCGAGGTCGAGCATTATCTCAAAGTTTTGGCGAAATTGATCGACGCCGAGGTCGCGACGTTACAGTGTAAGCTCGCCGGGCAGGATGCCAGCGCCGAACACGCCAAGCCGGCGCTCAAACCGACCAAGGTTGAAAAACTCAGCGCCGTGCATCGTCGCACCGAAAACGCCTTGGCGGAACGAATTTTGGCGGTCGCGCTGATGCAGAAAAACCTGCGTTCGGTGCTGAATAATTTGCCGAACGAATATCTGACCGAGCCGCTGGCAAAGGTAAAATATTATCTGTTGAGCGAAAAGTCGGTGGAAATCGACACTGGTTTGGCGGACAAACTTGCCGAGCTGGAACTGATTTCGACGCGTATTGACGGCGACAAGCGGACGCTGATGTTGGCGCATATGAAGGAGCTGGAATTGATCGAGATCGAAAAACGCCGCGCCAAAATGTTGGGTGAATTTTCCTCGACCGATGATGACGAAAAAAAGCGTGAAATTATCAATGGCGCTATCAAGGGACTGAACCAGACCGTGAAAACCCTGCGCACGACCGGTCCGAACGACGAATTTGCCGGGCTATTCCAGGTCTGGGATGCGCGCAAGGAAAATGGTGTGGTATAATGCTTGGCATGGATGATAACAATGCGAAAACTTTGACGGCTGATGATGATTTCGATCCCAAGGATTCCGATTTAGAGGACGAGGAGGAAACGACCGAAGAGGAAACTATCGACGAGAGTTATCTCGACGATGTGACGGACGATTCGGTGCGGATGTATTTGCGCGAAATTGGCAAAATTCCGCTGTTGACCCAGGAAGAGGAGATGAAACTCGCCAAACAGGTGGTCAAAGGCAACAAAAAAGCCAAAGACAAAATGGCCGAGGCGAATATGCGCCTGGTGGTGTCGATTGCCAAACGTTACAGCGGGCGCGGGCTGGATTTTCTGGATTTAATCCAGGAGGGCAACACCGGACTGCTGCGTGCCGTCGAGAAGTTTGACCCCGAAAAGGGTTTCAAATTCAGCACTTATGCGACTTGGTGGATTCGCCAGGCTATCACTCGCGCCATCGCCGACCAAGCCCGCACTATTCGCATTCCGGTGCACATGGTCGAGACGATTAACAAATTGCTGCGCACTCAGCGCCGCATGACTCAGGAGCTGAACCGCGAGCCGTCCATTGATGAATTGGCGCGCGAAATGGATATGGAGCCGGACAAGATCAAATATGTCATCAAAATCAAACAGGACATTTCCAGCCTCGACGCAACGATCGGGCGCGACAGCGACGACGAGGACTCGGCGTTGGGCAATTTCGTCGAGGACGACAACGCCGTCAAGCCCGAGGACGCCGCCGCTCAGCAACTGCTCAAAGAGCAAATTTCGGAAATTTTGCACAATTTGTCGGACAGGGAACAGAAAATTCTGCGTATGCGTTTTGGATTGGACGGTGGGCGCTCGCATACTCTGGAGGAAGTCGGTCAAGAGTTCGACGTGACGCGCGAACGCATTCGCCAAATTGAAGCCAAAGCCATCAATAAACTGCGTCGTCACAAAGATATTCAACGCTTGCACGAGTATATCAAATGACCCGGACGCCAGAGGTAATCGGCGTGGCTGGCACAAATGCCAGCGGCAAGAATACCCTCGGCGGATATCTGGTAAAAAATTTCGGTTATGTGCATGTTTCGACCGGCGACATGGTGCGCGCCGAGGCGATGAAACAGTTCGGCAACATCGAGCGCGAGACTTTGCAGAAAGTCGCGCCGGCATATCGCCAGGCAAAGGGCGCCGGCGTATTCGTCGATTTGGCATTGGACGGCGGGCAGCGTCCGATTGTGGTCGACGGTATTCGCGCACTTGGCGAGGCTCGGGCGGTCAAAAAAGCCGGCGGCGTGATAGTTTTCGTTGACGCTGATCCGACCGTGCGTTACCGGCGCATGAAAGGTCGTGCCCGTGATGCCGAAAGCCAGAAGACTTTCGAGGAATTCATGCAGTTGGACGAGAATGAACGTCAAGCCGGTGCTGGCGAGGCGGATTATAATGTCGCGGCGATTCGTGATTTGGCTGATATTCATCTCGATAACTCGGGCGACCCAGAGGATTTTTACCGGCAAATCCGCGAAAAATTATTTGGCGCAAAATAGCGGTCATTGTCGATGACTGCCAAATAAAAACACCCGAGGTCGCGTCTCGGGCTTTCTGATAAAATCTGGTGGGTTGTGAGGAATTCGAATCCCCGACCTCTTCCACGTCAAGGAAGCGCTCTAGCCAACTGAGCTAACAACCCGCGACTGCTTGCATATTTTAGCAAAAAACTCAGCGCGCCGCAAGGGCTTGCAAACTGCGGGGGGGGGCGTATAATGGTTATGTAATAGTAACAAGGACAACAAATTGCACAGTTTTCAGAGTAAAACCAAGATAAATCGCTGGGGGTTTCTGGCGTTGCCGGCGCTGTTGATGTGTATAGCATCTATTGCCGGAGTGTTTCTTGTTGTTAAACCTACAACAATTCGCGCCGCCGACACGCCGTGCAGCGCCACGACACAGACCGACATCGTCAACTGCATTGCCAGCGCCAATGCGACGGCGGGAAATAGTGACACGACGACGATTACAATTCAGAATAGTATTGATTTTAATGGTATCATCACGATTGCCGCCAACAAAAACATTATCATTACCTCAGCCGACCCTGCGAATGCGACGCTCAATCGCACGGCACCGACCAATAATATCATCACGGTGGCGGCTGCTGCGTCGCTGACCCTGCACGACATCATCATCAACGGCACTGCCGCCAATGGCAATAGCCCAATACTGTCGGCGCAAGGCGGCACGCTCAACCTTGACAGCGGGACGATTATTCAAGGTCAGACCAATACCGGTGCCGGTTCGGGTGTGATAAGTGGCACTAGTGGGGCGATGATAAATGTCAAACCGGGCAGTATCATTAGGAATAATGATGCGGGAACTGGTAGCCCAGGAGCGATAACCGCTAATGGCAGCACCGCCACGCCAGTAGTGATAAATATGACCGGTGGCGAGATTTACGGCAATGTTTCCGGTGGTGTCGGTGGGGCAATGCGCTTGGAAAATAATGTGCAGTTTAATTTCTCTGGCGGCACGATCGGTAGCAGCGCACCAGGTCAGGGTAATATCGCCGTAACCAACGGCGGCGCGATTTATATTGCTAGCAACGCCACCTATCGGGCGGCACTGAATATCACCGGCGGCGAGATTATCGGTAACACGGCTGGCAGTAGCACGATTAATGGCAACGGCGGCGCTATCTATATAGGTAACTATGCTGATATAAATATTTCCGGTGGTAATATCAGCAGTAATAGTGCCAGCCTCAATGGCGGCGCTATTTATGCTAATGGAAATGCCATAGACTTTACGATGAGTGGCGGCACGATTTCTAATAATATCGCCGGTGGCGTGAATACCAATAGTGGCGGCGGCGGAATCCGAATTGAGGGCTATCGCAGTGTGAATATCACCGGCGGCACGATTTCCGGCAATAAGGTTCAGCCCGGAGGTAGTGGCAAAACTGGAATAGGGGGTGGACTATATCTAAGTAGTGGTGTGGCAGGCTCGGACGCCAAAATATCGGGCGTGACCTTTGACGGCAATCAGGTTTTTGATTCGGGCGCAACCGGTAGCAGTGGCGGCGGAGTGTATATTAACTCGGCGTATCTGACCAAGTTTGAGGACAATATCATCAGTAATAACAGTTCAACTGGTGCTTATGGCGGCGCATATGTTACCAGTGCGGGGCTGACCAGCGTTAGTAATTTGACGATTAGTGATAACTTTGCGACAGGCAACTATGGTGGCGCACGTATTGACGGCGCGAATATCGCGACAGTGAGTGATATTGTCGTAACCGATAACACCTCTAACGCACAGGTTGGCGGGTTTGGTCTGACCAATATGGGCAGTTTGACCGCAGTCAACAATATTACTGCGACAGGCAACCAATCGGCTACCGGTCATAGTGGAGTAAATATCTCGAATCTTGCCAAAGACCTAACTATCAGCAATGTAACGCTGACCGGTAACACTGTCACCACCAGCAATTACGGGGGCGGTCTGTCACTGACGACCAATGGTGCGACCGGTGCGCTCAGAAAGGTGCGTATCGAAAATTCGAATATTTCCGATAACACTGTAATGGGGCGCGGCGGTGGGGTGTGGGTGGTTGATTATTATGACCTGACGATTCACGATACTACGATCAAGAATAATCAGGCGAACACGCACGGTGGTGGTGTGGCAATGAATGCTAATTCACGTTTGACGCTATCTGGTAACACCGAAATCTCTGGCAATAGCGCCGGCGAGATGGCCGGCGGGGCGGATGTGCTGGACGCGAATGCAACACTAGCGGTGGGTGGCAACGGTGGCGGTATCACTATGGGTAATGGCTCGGCTGCCGATCCCTCGCAATTAACAATCCGCGACAATGCCAAAGTCAACAATAATACGGCGACCGCGAATGGCGGCGGCCTGTATGTGGGCGGTAATTTGCTTGCAGTCACTATTCGTGACAATGCCCAGATAAACGGCAATAAAGCGCGGCAAGACGGTGGCGGGCTGTATGTCGGCGCTGGTCGGTCGGCGACTGATATGAATGAAGTCAGAATTAGCGGCGACGCGCAGATTATGAATAATCAGGCGGGGCGTAATTACGGCGGCGCTTTTTTTGGCAATAATATTGATCTGCTAATGTCGGGCAATGCGAGAGTGGATGGCAATAAGTCCGGGCAAGTGATAAACGGTGGTGGTGGCGGTATGTCTATCGGCGCGCCGTCGGTCGTGCGCTTGCAAGATTCTGTATCGGTGTCCAATAACGAAACCGGCAAAATGGCAGCGGGCGATAATTTGCTTGACCCCAGTGCCACACCGGTAACTACTGGTGGCAACGGCGGATTCTCCATGGCAAATGGTATGGCGGCGCTGGGCAATACCCTGACGATTACTGATAATGTGAAGATCAATAATAATAAAGTCGCCGGAACAGTGGGCGGAGTCAGCGTCGGTCGTTTTACGACGGTGACACTGTCTGGCGACGGGGAGATAAACGGCAATATGGCACGTGGAAATTACGGCGGACTTTATTTGAGTGGTAGCACTGACCCGCTAGTAACAATGACAACCACGATTTCCGATAATTTTTCTATCAGTGGTAACAGCGCTGGCGGGAATGGTGGCGGGCTTGCGTCTATGGGTGCTATTTACGTATTAAATATTTCGGATAATGTTTCGATCAGCAATAACACCGCGGGCGGACAGGGCGGTGGAATAATCACCGGCAATAGTGTTGGTGGCAATCAGGGCTTTACATATATCTCCGATAACGTGACGATTGATGGGAACACAGCGGGGACGAACGGTGGCGGTATTGTGGTTGACAATGGTTCGTGGCTGGAAATGTCCGGCGGGCGTATCACCAACAACACAGCAGCCGGCGCCGGTGGCGGCATCAGACAAGGCACGGTTGAGGGTAAGATTGTGATTTCTGGTGGCGAAATTACCGATAACAGCGCTGGACAGGGTGGTGGTATTTCGACCTATTTGTTCTACGACACAGCCTATTTTGGAAATGAACTATTGATTTCGGGCGGGCTGATTGCGCGAAACAGAGCGGTTACTGATGGTGGCGGAATCGCAGATATTGGCAAGTTGACCGAACCTTACGACCGCAACGGGAGGATGGAGATTTCTGGCTCTGCTGTCATTCGCGACAATATTGCCGGTGTGAACGGTGGTGGTGTTTTCGTGCCGTATTTGCAGTTGACGCAATTGGACGTGGGCGCGGGGGTGACTTTCGCTGCCAACACCGCCGCCGATTATGAAAGCAATGTCGCCCCCACTGATTTGCCGACCTACAATGCCCATATCAGCGTGCCGGATAATATGTGGTCAACATCGCCAGACGGGGTTTTCCGGCGGGGGTATAATAATTATGACATTGCTTACTCGGCAGTGAAGTTTAGCGCGATCTTTGACAGCGCAGGCGGGAGTAATGTAGCGAGCCAAACAGTTTATCACGGCGACAGTGCCACCCGCCCCAGCGACCCGACCCGAGACGGCTATGTTTTTAAGGGCTGGTGTGTTGGCGACTGCGCGCCGAAGGGTTACAAGACGATCGAGAGCGTGGAGTTCACGGGGGCGGACTGGGTGAATACGGGAATCAAGACCAGCGATGATTTGGAGGTGGTGCTGGATTATCGGTTTAATACTAATGATGCTGACCCGAGCAAAAACGCAGTGATTTACGGTGCGCGTTCAAGTATTGATCTGAATCATTTTGACCTGTTGCAATATACGTGCGGTGATTTGCGAATTGCTTTTGGTACACATAGTTACGGTATTCATCAAAACATCAGTTGCGCTGATCCGAGCGGCTTTTTTACCAATAATGATCGTGTCACGGTTCGCCAAGAGGCGGGAGATTTCTGGTATGGTAGTCAACAGTTGACGGCGACCGCTGATTTTACAAATGGGCAGATGAATATGCCATTAGACCTTTATCTGGGCGCGCTTAATAATAACGGTGCTGTGGTAATGAGTGGTGCGAATGTGTTTTCTTTTGACGTTTACAATTTCCGCATATACCAAGGCGGCGACCTGGTGGCAAATTATCTGCCGATGGAGCGGGAAAGTGACGGGGTGGTCGGGTTTTATGACACAGTCAGCAAAAAGTTTTTGGCGCGCCCAGCGAGCGGCGGCGCATTTGACCGAGTGAGCGTGGGAGCGGACGGCTTGGACTGTGTGGACACGGGAGTGGAGTGGGACTTTAATACAGTCTTGGCGAATGACTTGCACCTAGTGGCGCGCTGGGAGAAGATACCAGACGTGCCGGGCGTGCCCGGTGCGCCGAACACTGGATTTTCGGCGACGGTGGGGATTTTGGCCGCGGGATTGGCGACTATATGCGCCGCTTTGGCGTGCTTCAGTGTGTGGAGGCTACGACAAAAACGTGCTAAAATTACCTCGGTATGAATAAAAGAAAAACTATCGACGTGCTGATTCCGCACGGCTACAAACCGCCCAAAAAAGACATCGACGCCGCCTGGATTTTGGCGCGGCATTACAAAACCGTCGTGAATATTCTGCGCCCAATCAACAGATACAAAGTCAAAACGCCAGATTTTCAGATTGACGAGGAGTTTTATGAGTTAAAAAATATTGTTTCGCCAAAAGTCGATCAGCTAACTACTCAACTGGGTCGCGCATCCAAACAGGCAAAGACAATCGTTATTAACGGTGCAAAGAGCAAAATTCACGACAACCGTATCAGAGAAATCTGCGAAACATTCGCACGCGATCACAAGAATAGGTGGAAAATTATTCAAATAACGAAACTTGGCAAGGTGGTTGACATAAATTGACCGCTCGTGTATAGTCATTGATAGAGAGCGACCACGCGGCTGTTTCAGCAGCGGAAGGAGTGCTCCCGCCAAGACGAGACCTGATGAGGGTCTTGTTTTGTTTTTTGACCGCTGACTGCTATAATGGGAATATGAAAAACGACAATCTCGAAACGATGCGTCACAGTTTGGCGCACATTATGGCGGCGGCGGTCAGCAAATTGTGGTCGGGTGCGAAACTTGGTATCGGCCCGAGCGTGGACGACGGTTTTTACTACGATTTTGATCTGGGCGAGGCGACGATTTCCGAGGACGATTTCAAACGTATCGAAAAGGAAATGCGTCGAATTATCGCTGGCAAGTTGGAGTTTGTGCGCACCGAAAAAACCGTCGACGAGGCGCTGGCGTGGGCGCGCGACAACGACCAGCCGTATAAGCTGGAACTGATCGAGGAGTTACGGGACGCCGGCGAGCCGATTAGTTTTTATTCCTGCGGCGATTTTGTTGATTTGTGTCGCGGACCGCACCTCGCGAATACCAGCGAAGTCGGCGCGTTCAAGTTGATGCGCGTGGCGGGCGCGTATTGGCGTGGCGACGAAAAACGCCCGCAAATGCAGCGGCTCTACGGTGTGGCGTTCGCGACCGACGCGGAATTACAAGCTCATTTGGCGCAAATCGAGGAAGCTAAAAAGCGCGACCACCGCAAGCTTGGGCAGGAGCTGGATTTGTTTACTTTTTCCGATCTGGTTGGGGCGGGGCTGCCGTTATACACGCCGCGCGGCACGGTGTTGATCGAGGAGCTGAAAAACGCCCTGAAAGAAATCAGCGCGAAATACGATATGCAGCCGGTCTCAATTCCGCATCTGGCGAAGATTGAACTATACGAGACCTCTGGTCACGCCCAGAAATTTGCCGATGAACTGTTTCGAGTCAAGAGTCACTATGATCAGGAGTTTGTACTGAAGCCGGTCAATTGTCCGCACCACACCCAGATCTACGCCTCGCGCCCGCGCAGTTACAGGGAGCTGCCGCTGCGCTATATCGAGCAGACGATGCAATATCGCGACGAAAAGCCGGGGCAAATCGGCGGCTTGCAACGCACACGCGGCTTTACGGTGGACGACGGGCATACTTTTTGTCGGGTTGACCAGATCGAGCAAGAGGCTTCGGTGTTGGTCGATATTATCGAGGGCTTTTACAAAAGTTTGGGGCTGTGGGGCGAGCATTGGGTGTCGCTGTCGGTGCGCGATTATTCGGCGCCAGAAAAATACATCGGCGAGCCGGACGACTGGGACGCTGCCGAGTCGATGCTGGCGAGTGTCGCCGAAAAGCACGGTCTGGACGCGCGGAAGATGGAGGGCGAAGCGGCGCTCTATGGGCCGAAAATTGATTTTATGTTCAAGGATTCGCTGGGGCGCGAGACGCAGCTTGCCACGATCCAGCTGGATTTTGCGATGCCGAAACGTTTCGGGCTGAAATACACCGACCAGGAAGGCGCTGAGCAGGTGCCGGTGATGATCCATCGGGCGATTTTGGGTTCGTTTGAGCGGTTTACCATGTTGTTGATCGAGCATTTTGCCGGCAGATTTCCAGTTTGGCTGTCGCCCGAACAATTGCGCGTCATCAAAGTCAAAGATTTACCAGAGGTCGACGAGTTCGCAGAGCGCGTGATGGCGCTGGCAAAAGAGCACGGCGTGCGCGCGACGCTGGACGACAGCAACAACTCGGTCGGCAAAAAAATTCGCAGCGCCGAAGTCGCCAAAGTGCCGTATTCAATCGTCGTCGGCGAAAAAGAAGCCGCCAGCGGTCAGTTGCCCTTGCGAATTCGCGCCGACTTGGTGGCGGACGAAACCGCCGAACACGTCTATGCGCCAGAGCAACTAATCAAATCAATCGCCAACGAAGCCCGCGGGCGAGTGAGTAAAAGTTCGTTGTGAGCCAGCCAGATATCTCGGCGCACGATATGAACGACCCCAGTTTTCGTGAAAAAGTTTACGCGATTGTGGCGCAGATTCCGCGTGGGCGAGTGATGACCTATGGCGACATTGCGGCGCTGGCGGGGCAGGCGCACGCGGCGCGAATTGTCGGCGGAATCGCGCATTTCGGCCCGACCGATTTGCCGTGGCAGCGCGTCGTCAATCGTTTCGGCGATATGGCGAGCGGTTATTACGGCGGTAAAATTGGTCAGCAACGCGACCTCGAAAACGAGGGCGTGCCAATCGAAAATTTCCGCATTGTTGATTTCAAGGAGCGCCGGTGGCTGCCAAACGACCTCTGATAGTCATTGTCGGCCCGACCGCCAGCGGCAAAACCGGGCTGGCGGTCAAGGTCGCGAAAAAGTTTGGCGGCGAAATTATTTCGGCAGACAGCCGCGCGATTTATCGCGAGATGAATATCGGCACAGCCAAACCGACGCTGGCAGAGCAGGGCGGTATTCCGCATCACGGGCTGGACTTGGTCGCGCCGAACGAGCGTTTCACGGTGGCAGATTTCAAAAAGTATGCCGAGCAAAAAATCGCGGAAATCAGGGCGCGCGGCAAAATGCCGCTGCTGGTCGGCGGGTCGGGGCTGTATGTTGATAGCGTGCTGTTCAATTACGATTTCGGCGCGGACGTTGACGAGGAGAAACGCCAAAAATTGAACAAAATGACCGTCGCAGAATTGCAAAACTATTGTGAAAAACACAACATATCACTACCGGAAAATCACAAGAACAAGCGATATTTAATACGTGCAATTGAACAACAAAACGTTGTAAAAAATAATCGCCAGAAAATGCGCGACGACGCGGTTATTGTCGGAATTACAACGGACAAAGACGAGTTGTTGAAAAGAATAGAAAACCGCGCCGAACAAATGTTTCGCGGCGAATTATACGATGAAACGAAGCGGCTGGCGGCAAAATATTCCTTTGACTTGGAGTCTATGAAGTCAAATATTTACCCAATCGTCCACAGAATGCTCGGCGGCGAAATCACACGGGACGAGGCGAAAAACCTCTCCGTCACCGACGACTGGCACTTGGCGAAAAAACAAATGACTTGGTTTCGGCGCAACCCGGCGATAAAATGGCTGCTGCGGTGCGAGATCGAAAAATACCTCGACGGGCTATTTACTGAACACAAAATGTGATACAATAATCGTATGATTGACGCGTTATTTGGTTCAAAGACGAGGGTGAAGCTGTTGTATTTGCTGTTCAATAATCCGGAGAGGTCGTTCTATGTGCGTGAAATTACTCGCAAAATCGACGAACAAATCAATTCTGTGCGACGTGAGCTGTCGAATATGCTTGAAATTGGTATCGCAAAGAGTGAAAATAAAAATAATCGGCTATATTACCGGGCTAACGAGGAGCATCCGTTCTACGAGCCTCTCAGACATATCTTTACTAGCACGGCGTTGCTGTCGGATGAAACGGAGCCCGACGTCGACGAGCGCGCCAAACGATTCAAGACTCTGGGCGACGTGCGCGCGGTTTTGCTGGCTGGGAAATTGGTGCCCGGTTCGATCAGCGATGTCGACATCCTGGTCGTCGGTGACGTCAGCAAGGTAAAGCTGAAAAATCTGGTCAAGGCGATGGAAAAGGAAAACGATATCTCGATTTCCTATTCGACGCTGGCATACGAAGATTTTTATTATCGCCTGAGCGTGCGTGATAAATTCCTGGATGATATTCTGGGGACACAACACACGGTCTTGATCGATACTGAAAAAATATTAAGCAGAGAAACATAGGAGGAAAAGTGGATATCGAATACAAAGGGGCAAATTGTGTTATCGTCAAGTCGAAGAAAGTCATGTTGGTCATTGATCCGACCGAAAACGTCAAAATCGGTGACGGCGCCATCGTTATCGCCACCCAAGCGGAATTTGCGCCGGCGAACGCTCCGTTTGTGATCGGCTCGCCCGGTGAATACGAGGTCAACGACGTCTCGATCCAGGGTATTGCAGTCAAAAAACACATTGATCCCGATGGCAAGAACGCCACGATGTATCGCATAGAGCTGGACGGAACGCGCCTGGCGGTGCTGGGGCATATCGAAGCGCCGCTCAGCGATGATGACCTCGAAGCGCTCGGTGTAATTGATATTGCGATCGTCCCGGTCGGCGGCGGAGGTTATACGCTGGACGCTCGTGATGCTGCTGCTGTGGTGCGACAATTATCGCCGCGCGCGGTTATCCCGACACACTATGCGGATGCAACGACGAAATACGAGGTGCCGCAAGAGAGCGTCGAATTATTCACAAAGGAAATGGGTGCCGCTCACGAAAAGGCAGCCGGAACGAAAATCAAAAACGGTGCATTGCCGGAAGTTTTGACGATTTTTGAATTAGGCAAGAGTTAAACGAAAAAGCCCACATCGTTCGTCGAGCGGGCTTTTTTCGTTGTGAGAATTACAAAATACTTTTCTTTTTCAGCGTTCGAATAGCGCTGGTGCTGAGCGTCATAGTAACTTTTTTACCGTTCATGACGAAAGTTTTCTTTTGCAAATTTGGTTTGAAAGCTCGATTAGTTTTGTGCTGAGAATTCGGAATTTTGTTGTGCCCGAACATTTTGCCTTTGCCAGTCAAGTCGCATTTTGATGCCATAATAAAAAATCCTCTTTGAATTATTGAAATATTTTCTCCATTCTAGCGTTTATCGCGAGTAAAGTCAACACCGAGACCTAAGCAGAGACATATCCATGGTGTAACGGGAGCTGAAATAGCGAAGTATCCTTTGCGGAATCGCGGTTTTATACTCCAACGGTGCTATAATGGACTCATGGATATTGTAACAAAACTACTATTGGTGCTCGCCGTGATTTTAGTTTCGATGATTTTGCATGAGTTTATGCATGGGGTGACGGCGTATTGGCTGGGCGACGATACCGCCAAGGTTAATGGTCGGCTGACGTTTAATCCGCTTCGGCACCTCGACCCGTTTTTGTCGTTTATTCTGCCATTGATTCTCGCCGTCAGCGGCGGACCGATTTTTGGTGGCGCCAAGCCGGTGCCAATCGATCCCCATAAACTCAGGTGGGGCGAGTGGGGTATGGCGTTGACGGCTATCGCTGGTCCAGCAACGAATTTCGTGCTGGCTTTTATCTGTTTCGCGCTCTGGGCTACGCTGCGACCGATCGGGTTGACAGAAGACTTTTTATTGCTGGGCTTCCAGGTCAACATGGGTTTTTGTATTTTTAACCTAATTCCAATTCCACCGCTCGATGGCTCGCGCGTGCTTTACGCCGTTGCGCCTGACGGCGTGCGTCAAATCATGGCTTCGATGGAACGTTTCGGGTTGATCGTTGTGTTTGTGCTGATATTTTTCCTGGGTGGCTTGTTTGGACAAATAATGAGCGCCGGAATCAGCGGGATGTTTGATGTTTACGTCTCGCTTTTTCGCATTATTTAGTTTACAATAGTAGAGTCCTGATTGACTCAGGGTAAATGATTCCTAACAGATCATAGATAAGGGACTCCAATATGATCAATCGCCGTGGTGATTGGTTGCGGAAACCCACCTGCTATCGCGGGGTATCTATCTACCTTGGTCAATCGGGCACATAGGTGAACATGAAAGGTTAATGAAATGAAACAAAAAATCGTAGTCAGGGCAGTAATCAAAAATCGACGCGGCAGAACGCTGTTTTTGCGTCGTATCGGTGGTCGTCCATCGATTAGTGGAAAATACGAATTACCTGGCGGTAAACTGCTGGCAAACGAGCAGCCCGTCGACGCTGTGCGTCGCACAGTCCTGTATCACACGGGTATGGTGGCAAAAACAGTTCAGTTGTTGGATGTTGTAAGTTTTATCGACCCCGATGACAGGGAGCTGCAATACATATTCGTCCTTTACCTGGTGAGCTCATCGGCGAACACTGATATGGTTGTCCTTGATAACGGTTATGACAAGTATACCTGGAAAAAGAAGTCAGAAATACAACGAAACGTTGTAACCAAGTCAACGGAAGTGTTGTTGGATATCGAAAATGATCGAGACTACCGCAAAAAGAATATCGGAGCAAAGAAGAAGTATGTTATTTATACCGATGGCGGTTCGCGCGGGAACCCTGGTCCATCGGCTGCCGGTTTCGTGATAATGGACAGTGATGAAAATGTTCTGGTCGAGGATGGACGGTTTCTGGGGCGGGCGACGAGCGATATGGCGGAATATGCTGGAATTTTCATCGCGCTGACCAGGGCGAAGGACATGGGCATACGCAGTATCGAATTGCGCTCGGACAGTTTGTCAGCGGTGAATCAGCTGAACGGAATTTACGTGATCAATAATAAAATGTTACTACCGTTGTTCGTCCAAATCTCGAACTTGCGTCGGGAATTCGACAAGGTGGTTTTCCTGCACGTAAATCGTGATTTTAACCGGATGGCTGATGGCGTAGTTAATAAAATCCTGGACGAGCACGAGAGAAAATAGTATAATGGTCGCGTCAGACCACAGGGTAATCGCTGGTGTAGAAAATACATCAGAGGAAAGTCCGGGTAGCACAGAGCAACGACAGTCGCTAACGGCGACCGGGGGAAACCCTAGGGAAAGTGCCACAGAAACGAAACTACCCAAGTCTTCGGACGAGGGAAAAGGTGAAAGGAGTGGGGTAAGAGCCCACAGCGACGCACGGTGACGTGCGGAGGAGGTAAACCCTGTCGGCTACAAGGGAGACTTGATCACTGGCGGCTCGTCAGCAGGTCGATTAAAACCCGCTAGATCATGTTGGCAACAGCGTGGCTAGATAGATGATTGCCGCGGCGCGCTTTGGCGCGTCGACACAGAACCCGGCTTACGGCTGGTCTGACGCCCAGATATATAAAATTCAGGAGGTAAAAATGGCGAAAAAATCAGAAAAATCAAAGCTCGCGGCGGGATTATTTGGGATCCTGTTGGGTGTTTTCGGGGTGCATAATTTTTATCTTGGCAACACTGGCAAGGCTGTGGCGCAACTGCTGATTAGTGTCTTGTCATTTGGATTCTTGTCCTGGGTGTCGGCTTTATGGGGTTTGATCGAGGGCATTTTAATTTTATGCAGCAAACCTGGCACGCTGTGGCACAGAGACGCTACTGGCGCCGAGTTGCAAGACTAAACAAAAATCACCTCAACCAATGAGGTGATTTTTACATCAACCCATTTATTTTGTAGCTTTTACAACTTGTGCAAAAGCTTGCGGTTCCGCAACAGCAAGTTCCGCCAGAATTTTGCGATCAAGCGTAATATTTTTCGCCTTTAATCCGGTCATCAGTCGCGAGTAAGTCGTGCCATTCTCGCGGGCGGCAGCATTGATGCGGGTGATCCACAGGGAACGCAAGTCGCGTTTTTTATTACGTCGGTCGCGATAGGCGTATTGCAACGCTCGTGTCACCGCCTGTTTTGCCAGACGAAAGCTGCGGGTGCGATTATGCTGCATGCCCTTGGCGGCTTTTAGGATTTTCTTGTGTCGACGGTTTGCTGTGACTCCTTTTTTAACTCTCATGATTTCTCCTTGTCTCGGCGACGCTTACGCCCCGATGGCTCGTTTAATATTCTTTGCAATGCCGCCGCTGATGGCGGAATCGGTTTTCTTCGCACGCTTGCCGCGCTTGGTCTGTTGCATCTGGAAATGATGCGTGCCGGCGCTCCCTCGCAGGATTTTACCGGTGCTGGTCCGCTTGACGCGTTTGGCGGTGCCTTTATGCGTTTTTAACTTTGGCATTATTACTCCTTATTACTATACTCAGATTGCGACCTGCCATCTGAGGTTGTTGCTCAACTATCGCGTCCTCTGCGAGCAGCTCGATAATTTGGTTCATCAGTTCGCGACCGACTTCTTGGTGAGCCATTTCGCGACCTCTGTAAATCACTTGGATTTTGACCTTATTACCTTCGCCCAGAAACTCGCGGATTTTGCGCAGTTTAATCTCCAGATCGTTCCGTCCGATTTTTAATCCCAGGCGCATTTGTTTGACTTCGCTGGCGCGCGCGCTTCGCTTGTTACGCTGTTGCTCCTTGACTTTTTGATACTGGTATTTTCCCCAGTCAATAATCTTGGCAACAGGTGGCGTCGCATTTGGCGAGATTTCAATCAAGTCCAGCCCTGCGTCCTCGGCTTTGGCAAGCGCTTCGACTCGGCTCATAACGCCAAGCTGTTCACCGCTCTCGCTGATAACCCGCAGTTCGGTCGCCCGAATCTCTCCGTTAATACGGACCGATTTGTTAACTATTCCTGACTCCTTTTCCGATAGTTAAGCGTTTATTACGAGGGGCATTATATCAGAAATGGCAAAACGGGGCAAGGGGTTGATTTTTCTGTAAAGGTGTGATATAATAGCGTTGTAAATAAGGAAAAATAAAAAATGTCAGAAAAACTGATAGATGGAAAAAACGAAACGGCAGAAACATTGAAAGAAATTCCGATTGATAGCCTAGAAGATCTTTTCAAAGACGAAAGGTTTGCAACTTTTGGTCACGGCACGAATGGGTTAGATGTTGTGAAGAGTATCTTTGAGGAAGGAGTCAAGGCGAAGGATAACGGTATCGACTTATATATGTGCCAACTTGGCGGGGCGTGGCAGAGCGTTAATGAGATGAAGCAGGAGATGAATAACTGGGGACACAAGGATGCCGAGTTCGTGGTGCTGTTTCGGTTTCCATACGAATATCTGGCTACAAATACGCCATCGCCGTTTGATACTCGAAGATTTGGCGTTTTTTATAACGAGGGCAAGAGTGATGATTTTAGTGAACGTGGCACCTATGATACGAAATTCATCATCGGTGCATATGATAGGTCCACCGGTAATTTGATCGAAAATCCGAATTATGCCGATATTGATGACCCTGACGTCAAAAAAGAACTTGACGCAAAGTTTACCAACGTTGTGTCCGAGAATCAGCGGGTTCTCGACGAGATGAGCCCTTCTCGTGTCGGGTCGCCACTGAAAGGTGGGGTCGCAGACGAAATGAATACAGGTGCGTCTACCCGGGGCGATAACACCGAATCAAATTCGGCAGCCGATGAGTGGGTTGAATTTTTTGCATAAGTGTGATATAATGAAAAGACAAGAAAATTAGAAATGACAAACAGGAAAAGTGACGAAATTAACAAGCCAATTATCGAGCAACCCGAAAATCAGTGGAATTTTTCAAATCAAGAAATAGAAAACATCGAAACATCGAGGCAGGACATACGGATTAGCGAATATATGGACAGGCTGATCGAGAACGATTTGAGACCATTTTTCTCCGAGACATTCCCAACGATTTTCAATGAAGATTTGCCGTTGAAAGTCAATTTTAAGCGATCAGACGATACAAAGATTTATGCCGACGCAAACGGTGTTGGCATCCGGTTTGAGGCACCGATCAAGATTAGTGATGACGGAGACATAGCGGGTCAACCAGCTACTTTTTATGAAACTCTCGGTAACGGTTTTGAAGACGGTAATGTTTTCACTCGCGCAATTGTCGATAAAATTATCTTGGTCCACGAACTCGCCCATAAATACTTTGACGATTATATGAAGAGGAACAATAAATCTAAAATATTTTTCGAGAAAGCAGCAGCTATGATAACTGATATGGAGGCTGATGAAATCATTCCAGGCGTAAAGAGTTGCCAGGTTGCCTCTGATAGGGACAAATTGTTTTCTTCTGGCGAATTAGAGAATTATGGAATTGCTAGTGACAGCGGCGAGGCGTTAGCAAAGTCGGTCGAGAAGATTTTTATTGAGAAGATGTTTGCTGACGGAAAGCTTACAAAGGACCAGTATGACGGGCTGATTGAGTTTGAACAGGGTGGGCGCAACGAGCGGAGCTCGTCACTTGTGACTAATAATCCGGACAGTGTCAATAATCGAGCGTATGATAACCAAGTGTTTTTCAGACTATTCAGCGAACTCGGGGAAGCTGCGTTGATAGAATATTTGGAAAATGTTGATTTCTTTGGCGAGTATAAGATTATAAGGATTGACCCTGAAACCGGGAAGTATACAGAGCGATATAAAGAATTGATCGATAATCCCGCGAAAATATTGGATGCGATAAAGGACAATGACACGCCGATAGGTAACTTGGTCAAGCTATTATCGTCTGATGCGGCAAAGCGGGCAGGCATCGATGTTGCGAAATACAAGGGCGGTTAGTCTATTATAATTACAACATTATTGTTGTCGATATTGCAACGCCTCGCTAATTTCCGCCTCTGTTATGGCGTCGTTGCCGTTCAGGTCGGCGATGGTGCGGGCGACTTTGATGATTTTGAAATAGCTGCGGGCAGATAATTTCAGGCGTTCGGCGGCGGTGGTTAGCAGCCACTCGGCATTGGGGGTGAGCTTGGCTTTCGCGATAATTTGTTTATTACTGAGCGACGAATTCGCCCTGTTTTTATTGCGCAACATCTGGGTGTCGCGAGCTTTTGCGATCTCGGTGCGTAGCTTTTCCTCTTCGCCGGCGTCGCTTTCGGCGGTTTTTAGCAGCTCGTCCTGGGGTACGCGCGACACTTCGACTACCATATCAATGCGATCCATCAGCGGGCCGCTGATACGTTTTTGATAGGCGAGTATCTGTTGCTGGGAACATTCACATTCGCGGCTGTCGTCGCCGTAAAAACCGCACGGACAGGGATTTTTGGTTGCGACCAGCATAAAATTCGCTGGATAAGTCACGCGTGCGCCGGCGCGGCTGATATGCACCTCGCGGTCTTCGAGCGGTTGACGCAAAGCTTCGAGTGACTGGCGCGGATATTCCGGGATTTCGTCCAGGAACAGCACGCCGTGATGCGCCAGGGAGACTTCGCCGGGCTGAGCCTTGGTGCCGCCGCCAATAATCGCCACAAAACTGGCGGTGTGGTGCGGGCTGCGAAACGGTCGCTGGCGGATAACCTCCGCGGTGTTGCCGGAAATACTGTGGATTTTGGTAATCTCGAACAGCTCGTCATAGGTCGGGGCAGGGAGCAGCCCCGTGAGCGCTCGCGCCAACATAGTTTTGCCAGCGCCGGGCGGACCGGTAAAGAGGATATTGTGATGCCCCGCGGCGGCGATGACCAAAGCGCGCTTGGCGGATTCCTGCCCGCGGATTTCACTGATTGACGGGTGGTTGCCGCGTTTCGGCACGCTCTTTGCCAGGTCGGGCGACAGGGTGGGCTCGATGATCTTTTCGCCGATCAGATGCAGCAACACGTCGATCAGAGTTTTTGCGCCGATGACTGTAACGTCCTTGACCAGCGCTGCTTGTTCGGCGTTTTCACTCGGGACGATGACCGTGTCGATGTTGTTTTTCCGAGCGGTTTCTGCGATAGCCAAAATTCCTGTCACTGGTCGCAACTCGCCGTCGAGCGACAATTCACCGGCGAACAGGGTGTTTTTAACTGCTTTCAGCAACAGCTGACCGCTGACAACCATCAGACCAACGGCGATCGGCAGGTCGAAATGTGTGCCGTCCTTTGGCATATTTGCCGGCGCCAGATTAACCGTGACATGACCGTCGGGGAATTTCATGTGGGAATTTACCAGCGCTCCACGCACGCGCTCCTTGGATTCGTTGACGGCTTTGTCGGCCAGCCCGACGATATTGAGGCGCGGCAGCCCCTTGTTGACGTCGCACTCCACCTCTACTAAATTACCGTCGTAGCCGACGTTGACGGCTGAAAAAACTCTCGCAATCATAAACAGATTATATCGGTTATGTTCAGGTTATGCAACCTTCGACGTCTGTGCCGTCGCATATATGGACAGAAATCAGTAAAGTGTGGTATAATCAAAAGTATCGTGGGGCTGAATTTGCTTCGACGAGTGGACTTTAACAGGCTAATTTGCGAGCAGTTGACAACTTTACAGTCGTTATAGATGCAAAATCTAACTTTTTAGCGAAGGTCAAGAGCCTGTTCCAGGTTCCGACTTTTGCGCCAGTCGCCGCTTAATTTTGGCGACCGTCGACGTTTCCGATTCGGCATAGGCAGCGTCGGTGTCATAGTTTTGTCGATAGTTTTGCCACAGAGCCGTAATGTGGCACGATGAAAATCATTTCGGACTCGCCATGGTCGGCTTTGTTGGTGTCCATGGATTTTTGGCGAGGGAATTTGAAACCAACTAGGCTTCGTAGAAAATTAGTTCGTTACCATTCGGACCCGGGCTCAATGCCCGGCAGCTCCACCAAAGATTTATCAACCGCAAAATGCGGTTATTATTTTTTTATAATAAAAAATGGCTGGGCGCGAGAGTTACCACAGCCATTTCTTATTTGTTTCCGATGTTTGTCTTTGTGTAATCCCTGAACACTTTATGTGTTCAAGAACCACCCCTATAATATGGCAAAAAAATGCTTATGTCAATACTATTTTTTGATAAAATTTCACCTGTGGAAAAGTGTAAAATCGTGCTAATTGCGTCAATCAAGCATAACGAAATGTTGATTTGAGCGGGGGTGGCAGCAGAGGACTTCATATTTTTGTATTGAAAATCATAAATTACGAAAATGTGAAATGACATGTCGCATTGCCGCACGGCAGCAACGTATTAAAAAATGAAAAATACAAATTGTGGGGCTTCGGAGCATGATCGCATTAGTAAAAACAAACAAAAAAATAATAAGCAAAATTATTTTGGACCTTATATGGAAAGCATCACGAAAGCCAAAAAGCCAGTCAGCCTCGGCGATCCATTTTGCGACGATGTATATAATAATAATTCTAAAAATATTCTGCATAAAAAACTTACGCAACATATTCCTATTGAACAAAAATTGAATACACAACTAATGTAATAATTTTTACAATGAAATTGTTGAAAATTTAGCAAATAGAAATATATTATTGAATATATGATGTATTTCCTACAACATACATGATTTTTTCTTTTACTCTGTAAATAATACTAAAATTGTAATATTCACAACATATAATATGTAAAATAAATTGACATAAACGTAGTCATGTGATAACCTCAAATCAGGCTAAAAAATAAACATTTTTATTCAAAAGCCAGCACCTTCTTTGCGACTGACCAAGGATTTGGATCAGAAATGACGATACATGATAGGCATTGATCGTTGAGCTTCGCTCCGATCAAACGACGATAGTATCGTCAGACTGGTCCAGATACGTGTTGAGCGAATCCGGATTATCGGACTTACAGCTCCGCGATATGCCCGTAAGGGCGGTCAGTTTAGGTCCTTGGACCACTGACGCGACTCGCGCCATATTAGTAATTAAATAAATGCGGCGGATGAGTTTATCGAAAGATATCGCAATTGTGTGTCCTTGGACCTAATTTTTTTTGTTTAAAAACAAATAGAAATGATATAATAACACGGTAATGAAAAAATCCTCCGCGCCGTTGATAATCAGTTTCTTCGCTGTTGTGGTCGCCCTATTGCTGCTCATGAACATGATCGACCCATCTAGCGGCGGAATGTTCAGTTTGCTGATGGTATTGATTCTAGTCTATCTGTTATTCTTTATTTTTATCATTCTGCTCGGCAGAGTCGCCGCGAGCGCCAAGAAACGATCAAAACTGGATGATATTGAAAAAACCAATACCGCCAACCAGCAGAAAAAAATAGTTCGCCTTGCAGCCGTAATTGCTTTTGCGCCGCTGTTGTTAATTTCGCTGAACTCCCTGGGGCAGATGCAGATATCATATGTCGTCCTGATTATACTATTCGAGGGTGTCGCAATATTCTTCATAACTAGGCGTTCGTAAACGAACTGGCTTATGGTATAATTGTCGATATGGAACCAGGAACTCAACCAAACAACGCTGCGCCGAATTTTTCACCAGAGGCGCCAGTTTTGCCGACCCATGAACAGGTGGCGCAAACACTGCCGACGCCAGAGGCGCCGATTCAAGCGCCAGAGCAATCAGCCAGTGCCGAGCAGTTGGCAGTTGATCATTTGGGTCAAGCTACTATGCCCGCTACAGTGCAACCCGAACCTTCATCGTCAACCCCGCCACCGCCCCAGCCAGTCGCGGCGGACGATAATTCAACTCCGGCTGCTGCTGCCGACGGTGATATTATCGAGAAAGAATGGATCGACAAGGTTAAAAAAGTAATTTCCACAACAAGAGACGATCCACATGCCCAACAGAGAGAGGCGAGCCGCCTGATGGCCGATTATGTTCTGAAACGATACGGTAGGAAGGTCGGTGAGCCAAAGGAATAAGGTAGAATGACAGATATAATTGGAATACTGGTCGTGGTGGTGCCGATTATGGCGGTGATTGCAGTCGTTGGTTTGGTTGCCTTTATGTTGTGGCGCAAAAAATCTCGCGAGTCAAAGAACTATGAACGCGGGCTAAAAATGGTGCCGATACTGATACATTTGCCGCCGCTCAGCGATGACGTTGAACAGAACGGTCGCGACGCTCGCGATATCGCCGAGGAGACCATCTCTCAGGCTCAGGTGATGTATAACGTAATCGCCAGCACGGCGACGTCAGGTTTCAAGAGTAAAATTTTCGGGCAGCGCCACATCGCCTTTGAGATCGTGGCAAAGGAGGGTCTGATTCATTATTTTACAGTGGTGCCGACGGTTCTAGTGGAGACAATCAAACAGGCGGTAGCAGCGGCATATCCGACGGCGCGACTCGAAGAAGTTGAGGAACATAATATATTCAGCAAGGTCGGCAAACTCAGCGGCACCATCGGCGGGGAGCTGGTCACAAAAAAAGGTTACGAAATCCCGATCGCTACCTACCAGGAGTCAAAACGCGACGCGATGCGGGCGATTATCAATGCTTTGTCGTCGGCGAACAAAGAGGATGGCGTTGGCATACAAATGCTCCTGCGACCGGCGCGCGATGGCTGGTCGAAAAAAATCGAATCGTCGGTCAAGAATATTCGCGATGGCAAAAAGACCATACTTGGCGGCGGTTCGTTCACGAATTGGGCGGCGACAATCGGCGATTTGTTCGAGGCTCTGTGGAAACCGCCGGATTCGCACAAAAGCGAAGGGTCGGAAACCAAACAGCTTTCGGGCGCTGAACAAACCAAGGTCGAGATGATGGAGGAAAAAGCCAAGCACTCGGGATTCGAAACCATGATTCGTGTGGTGGCTTCGTCGAATACCGCGGCTCGCTCGCAGGCGGTTTTGCAAAATGTCGTCTCTGTCTTTTCGCTGTTCGACTCGCCAAATGGCAATGGCTTTAAATACACTCCGACCAAGAGCATGGATAGTTTCGTAACAGAATACATTTTTCGCATTTTCCCCCAGGAGAAAAATAGCATGATCCTGAACACGGTTGAGCTGTCGACACTATTTCATTTTCCCGATCAGTCGAATATCCCGACGTCGCAGGTCGAACGTCAAGCCACCAAACAGGTCGACGGACCGAGTCAGCTGCCTGAGGATGGGCTGCTACTCGGCTATAACGAATTCCGCGGTGTGCGTAAGATGATTCGGCTGACCGATGACGATCGGCGTCGCCACACCTATGTCGTGGGTGCGACCGGTATGGGCAAGTCTGTTTTCCTGGAAAATCTCGCGTATCAGGACATGCAAGAGGGGCGTGGATTCGCTTTCCTGGATCCGCACGGTGATTCGGCGGAAAAAATTATTTCACTGGTGCCGGAACATCGTCGCGAGGATGTGATATATTTTGACCCGGGCGACCTATCAAACCCGATTGGCATAAATATTTTCGAGGTTGCCAGCGAGGACGAAAAGGACTTTATCATTCAGGAATGCATCAATATGCTTTACAGTCTATATGATCCGGGTCACACTGGCATTTTCGGACCGCGCGGCGAGCATATGTTTCGTAACGCCGCATTATTATTGATGGCTGACCCGGACGGTGGCACCTGGATCGACATCCCGAAAGTCTTTCGTGATCCGGAATATGTAAAGGCGAAACTGAAATATGTGACCGACCCGCGTGTCATCGAGTATTGGACCAAGGAATTCCCGTCGTCGCAGCGTTCCAACGAGTCCGGCGAGATTATCACTTGGTTTATCAGTAAATGGGGTCCGTTCGAATCAAACACAATCATGCGTAATGTCATGGGTCAGGTGAAAAGCGGTCTGAATCTGCGTGAAGTTATGGATGGCAAGAAAATCTTGCTGGTTAATCTGTCCAAGGGCAAAATGGGCGAATATAATTCGCGCTTGCTAGGTATGTTTTTCGTGATGAAGTTTCAAACTGCCGCTATGTCGCGCGTCAATATCCCCCAGGAACAGCGCGAAGATTTCTGCCTGTTCGTTGACGAGTTTCAGAATTTTGCCACCGATAGTTTCGAGTCAATCCTGTCCGAGGCGCGAAAATTCAGACTCAATTTGGTCGTTGCCAATCAATTCGTAACCCAGCTGACGGACGATATCCGCGAAGCCATCATCGGTAACGTCGGCACCGTGGTTTGCGGGCGTATTGGCGTGACGGATGCCGAATTGATGGTTAAACGTTTCCAACCGACCTATGACGTCAGCGATTTGCAAAACATGCCTAACTACCAAGCGGCGGTTCAAACCCTAATCAAGGGCGTTCCGACTGCGCCGTTCAGCATGTTGCTGCCGCCGCCGATGGGCAACGCCGTCAAAGAGAACGCCGATCATATCAGGCAATTGTCGGCGTCGAAATATGGTCGTCCGCGCGCTGATGTGGAACGAGAAATCACATCGCGTTATACGAATACAGCGCCAGTAAATCCCGCGACGCCCGGCGCAGCGCAGGCACCATCCGGGCAAAAAGGCTCATTCCTTGACGAATGGCTGACCAAACGCCAGGGCATAAATGCCGCTAAGGGTGGTCCTTCACCCGCCGCCACGCCGTCAACGCCGCTTCCACAACCGCCGACAAATCCGACGACGCCTCCCGTTCAACCTCGCCAACAACCAGATGAAATTTCGGTCGACTTACGATAAGTTCCGTAACTATAATTATATAAAGCGACAACTCCCTTGATTTCTGCGTCAGAAAACGCTATAATGGCTACAAGATTAAGGAGGAAAATGACTAAACAAAAATCTGGCTCTGATTATAATGCCGATCAGATTCAAGTTTTGGAGGGGCTGGAACCGGTGCGCAAGCGCCCGGGTATGTATATCGGCTCGACTGGGCACGACGGCGTGCATCATCTGATCAAGGAAATCGCCGACAACTGCGTCGACGAGGCTATTGCTGGCTACGCCACGTTTGTGTGGGTCGAGTTGCTGGACGACGGCGGCTGTCGCGTGACGGACGACGGGCGAGGCATTCCTATCGACATTCACCCCAAGACCGGCAAAAGCACTCTGGAAACAGTGCTGACGATTTTGCACGCTGGCGGCAAATTTGGCGGTGGCGGCTACAAGGTATCGAGCGGTTTGCACGGCGTCGGCTCGTCGGTGGTTAACGCTCTGAGCAGCAAGTTTATCGCCGAGGTGGTTAATAACGGCACGCTATACAGTATCGAATTCGCCGAGGGCAAACCGACCACCGAGCTGAAAAACCTGGGCAAAACCGACCGCCCGCGTGGCACATCGATCACTTTTTACCCCGACCAGACAATTTTCAAAGAGTTCACAGAGTTCGACTACAAATGGGTGCTGGATTATTTGCGCCACCAGGCTTATCTGACCAAAGGCATTCGCGCCAAGATCAACGACTATCGCACGGGCGACAGATACGAATTTTATTTCGACGGCGGTATCAAATCCTATGTCAAGCATCTCAACTTCGGCAAGGACGTGCTGGACGACGATATTTTCTATATCGAGCGCCAGGTCGAGGACAGTATGATAGAGGTGGCGGTGCAATACAACGACGCTTACAACGAAAACGTGATGGCTTTTGCCAACAACGTTTTTAACCCCGACGGCGGCACTCACATCGTCGGTTTTCGCGCCAGTATGACGCGCGTGATCAACGATTACGCCCGCAAAAATAACCTGTTGAAGGAGAAGGAAGAAAACCTGACCGGCGAGGATATTCGTGAGGGTCAGACCGCTGTTATTTTGGTTAAATTGCCCGACCCACAGTTTGAGGGGCAGACCAAAAACAAGCTCGGCAATCCAGAGGTGCGGCGCTATGTCGAAAACGTGATGAACGAATATTTTGCCTATTATCTCGAAGAACACCCGAATATCGCCAAAAAAATCGTCGGTAAAGCAGTTTTGGCGGCGCGCGCCCGCAAAGCCGCTCGCGCGGCTCGCGACAGTGTCATCAGGAAGGGCGTATTGGAGGGTTCGAACCTACCCGGCAAACTTGCCGACTGTTCGTCAAAAAACCCCGCAGAGTGCGAGTTATACATCGTAGAGGGCGATTCTGCCGGCGGCTCGGCCAAAACTGGGCGCGACAGCAAAACTCAGGCGATTCTACCTCTGCGCGGCAAAGTGCTCAATACCGAGCGCGCCCGAATGGATCGGATGCTGAACAACAACGAGCTGGTGTCGCTGATCAAGGGAATGGGCGTCGGTATCGGCGATCAATTCGATATCAATGGGCTGCGTTACGACCGGATTATTATTATGACCGATGCCGATGTTGACGGCTCGCATATTTCGACGCTGCTTTTGACCTTTTTCTTCCGCTATATGCCAGAGGTAGTCAATGGCGGGCATATCTATCTCGCCAAGCCGCCGCTGTTCGAGCTGACGCGGGCGGGCAACAAGCCCAGCGATTTTATCTATGACGAAGCCGATCTGGAACCGCTGCTCGACGCTGGAATTACCAAACGTCAGGAGGAGGGCGCCAAGGTCGACGCCGACGCCGAGCGTTTCAAACAAGCCGGCTATACCGACCAAAAACGTTACAAGGGTTTGGGCGAGATGGACGCCACGCAGCTCTGGGAGACCACAATGAACCCCGAAAAGCGCGTGCTGGTCAAAGTCCAGGTCGCCGACGCCGAAAAAGCCGACGCGATTTTCACGAAACTTATGGGCGACGAGGTCGAGTTGCGCAAATCTTTTATTCAATCACGCGCCAAGTTTGTTAACCTGGAAGATTTGGATGTGTAGGAAGGAAATAATGTATGAATGACAACAATATTGATGTGAATAATACAACAGATGAAGTATTGGATGGTGAAGTATTAGATCCACGGAGCGCGAACTCGCATAAATTGGAGTTTCGCACCGTCGAGGATGTGATGGAGGATTCGTTCCTGCGCTATTCGATGTCGGTTATCGTGGACAGGGCACTACCTGACGTGCGTGACGGACTGAAACCAGTACATCGCCGCATACTCTATACGATGGAGCGCAACGGTTGGCGACCCGGCACGAAATTCGTCAAAAGCGCGCGTATTATCGGTGACGTGATGGGTAAATATCACCCGCACGGCGACAGCGCGATTTATGACGCGATGGTGCGTTTGGCGCAAGATTGGACGATGCGTTATATGCTGGTCGAGGGTCAGGGAAACTTTGGCTCGATGGACGGCGATCCGCCGGCGGCGCACCGCTATACCGAGGCGCGTATGCACAAAGTCGGTGCGGAATTGCTGGCTGATCTCGACAAGGAAACCGTTGATTTTCGCGACAACTATGACGGCACGCTGTCCGAGCCGACGGTTCTGCCGGCGAAATTGCCAAACTTGCTACTGAACGGACAGATGGGCATCGCTGTTGGTATGGCGACGAATATTCCGACGCACAACCTTGGAGAGTTGGTTGACGCGATTATTCACTTAATTGACAATGGTGTAGAAAACACAACACCGGAAGATCTGCTGAAATATGTCAAAGGCCCGGATTTTCCGACCGGCGGTATCGTCTATGGCGGTGCGCCGATGAAGCAAGCCTATCTGACGGGGCGCGGCAGCGTAACAATTCGTGCCGTAGCGGAGATCGAGGAGACCAAAAAAGGTCGCCACCAGATCGTTGTCACCGAAATGCCGTATGGTGTAAATAAAGCAACACTCCAAGAGCGAATGGCGGATCTAGTCAAGGAGAAAAAACTGGTCGGTCTGTCGGAAATCCGCGACGAATCGGCGCGCGGCGATGTGCGTTTGGTGATTGAGCTGAAAAAAGACGCTTTCCCCAAGAAGATTTTGAACCAGCTGTTCAAGCTGACGGCGTTGCAGACCTCGTTTCATTATAATATGCTGGCGCTGGTAAATGGCTTGCAGCCGCGCGTGTTGGGGCTGATGGATATTTTAACCGAATATCTGAAGCACCGCCAGAGCGTGGTGCGTCGTCGAACAGAGTTTGAGCTGAAAAAAGCTCGCGAGCGTGCGCATATTCTCGAAGGATTGAAAATCGCGCTGGATCATATCGACGAGGTCATCAAATTGATCCGTGCCAGCAAGGATTATGAAGAGGCAAAGACTGGATTGATGGCGAAGTTCAAACTCAGCGAGATCCAGGCGATGGCGATTTTGGCGATGCAACTGCGCAAATTGACCGGTCTGGATCGCAAATCAATTGAAGACGAGTTGTTAGAACTACAACAATTGATCGCGAAACTGGTTGGAATTTTGGCGGACGAAGCAGAGATTTTGGCAATCATCAAGACGGAATTGTTGGAAGTCAAAGAAAAATACGGCGACAAGCGTCGTAGTAAAATTATCAACCACGAACTCGGCAAAATGAGCGACGAAGATCTTGTGCCAGAGGAAGACGTCGTTGTGTTACTAACAACGGAAAATTATATCAAGCGCACCTTGATGACAGATTATCGCCGTCAAAATCGTGGCGGTAAGGGTAAAAAAGGTCTGACGACCAAGGAGCTGGACGTGGTCGATCAACTGGTGGCGTGCAACACGCACGATTGGCTAGTTTTCTTTACTAACAGGGGTCGGGCGTTTCGTTTGAAAGCTTATGAAGTGCCAGCAGCGAGTCTGCAAGCCAAAGGTGTGGCGGCGGTCAATCTGTTGCAACTACAACCCGAAGAGAAAATTACAACAATCATCGGTATCAGCAAGGACGACAGTGACGACGGATATTTATTTATGACAACGACCAACGGCACGATCAAAAAGACCGCCATCAAGGACTACGCCAATATCCGCCAGAGCGGGCTGATTGCTATCAAGCTCGACGACGGCGACGAACTGCGTTGGGTAAATAAAACAACAGGCGAAAATGATGTAATAATTTCAACATCTGCCGGCCAAGCTATTCGTTTCGGCGAAAAAGACGCTCGCCCAATGGGTCGTGCGGCGCGCGGTGTGCGTGGTATCCGCCTGCGCCCGAACGACCGTGTGGTTGGCGCGGACATCGTCGACGAGAGCCGAAATCTGCTAGTTATCAGCGAAAAAGGCTACGGCAAACAGACCAAGGTGGCGAATTTCCCATCACACAAACGTGGCGGCGTCGGCATCAAAGCCGCGGTCGTGACGGCAAAAACTGGCAATTTGACCACCGTGAAATCGCTGGGCGAGAGCAGCAACGAGATGATCGCCATCAGCAACAAAGGGCAGACAATTCGCGTGGCACTGGCGGACATTCCAGCGCTGGGACGCACCACCCAGGGCGTGCGGATTATGAAATTAAACGACAATGACACCGTGTCTTCGGTGGCAATCGTGGACGAGCCAGAGGGCGACGAGCCTGAACCGGCAAAGACTGATCAGCCGACGAAAGCCGAGCCAAAGAAGAAGGACAAATAAATGGAGTGGCTACCGCCGTATCTGGTAGCGGTCGTGGCAGCGTGGCTGGTGGCGAATTTGACAAAAGTGGTGATCAGCGCCGTCCGGAATAAAAAGCTTAGTCAAAAACCAGCGTTCGCGACTGGCGGAATGCCCAGCGCTCACACAGCGCCGGCGGTAGCGTTGACGACAGCGGTCGGTTTACGTGAAGGTGTCGACTCGGCGATCTTTGCGCTGGCACTGGTGCTAGCTGTGGTGATAATGGTCGACGCCGTGCACGCCCGACGGGCCGTCGGCGAACAGGGCGTGGCGTTGCAAAAATTGCTGTCAAAAACCGACCAGAAACCCTATCTGGCACGCGGGCATAAACCGCTTGAAGTCCTGGTCAGCGCGCTGATTGGTATCGCGGTCGGTGTAGTAACTTTCTACCTCTGATGATAGTGGTGTCGCAGGCCGTCCTATACGGCACGATGAATGATATAAAAGAGCCAAATTGCGACGACTGGGCGGCGCGGATTGACAACGGAAAAATTGACCGCTCCGACATCAAGCGCGCCCTGTCTGGGCAGCTGGACGGCGTCGACACGATAATCTTGGCTTGCACGCACTATGTCGCCATCCAGGACAAAATCACCGCTGTCGCCGGTGGCGGCACGATAGTTATCAACCCCTTTGAGGCGGTGGGGAAGTATATTTCTGGGGTTCTGAAAAGACAAAATGAGAGTATAATAGACTGTATGCAAAAGAACATTGGTCTGGTTGGAGTTTTGACACTTACGATGGCGATAGCGCTGCTCTCGATTATTACCTGGCAAACACCCAGTATGACTATCAGCCAACACGTCGCCAGCACCGCCTGGTCGGCGATATTGTTTGGCGTTGCTAGTGTGGTCTCGAGCGTTTGTATCGCGTTCTGTCTGATGACAATCGTCCGCAACAAGTGGCGTTTTGGTAAGATCTACACGGTTTCGGTGGTTGTTGTTTCTCTCTGCTTGTTACTTGTCGGTGTTTTTCCGCGTCCGGTCGGAGCAATCGGTATCACTGCGGATATTCATCAGATTGCTGCTTGGACGATGTTGTTTATTATGCTGTTCCTGGTGGTTTTTGTTTTGATTTCGCACTGGGCGCAAATCAATAAGGTTGCGAAAACGGTCTACATCGGGATAGTCGCTTATGCTACGGCGGTTTTGACCACTTTATTTGTCTGGCGGCAGTTTTATCTCGAAAATGCGTATTTTATTGAAGCAGCGTTTATAGGTATATTCCTGATATTCATTCTGTCGCTAAATTATTCGAAATTGAGTGAAAAAAGTGTTGACACCAACGATTTTATGAGATAAGATAGTCGCAGTCTATTGCGAGGTAGTTTTAATACGCCCCTGTGAATAGATGAGTTTTTACAATTAGTAGTGCAAGTCAATTTCGTCAGTGTTTCGGGATTTTTATTCCGGAGCAGAAACATCTTTTATGTTAGTTTCTAACAATCTTGACGCTTCGGCGTCTATTACGGAGAGTTTGATCCTGGCTCAGGATGAACGCTGGCGGTATGCCTAACACATGCAAGTCGAACGCGACATTCATATTGTTTTTGAATTACAAAACAAAGGTGATATGAATGTCGAGTGGCGGACGGCTGAGTAACGCGTGGGAATCCACCCCGAACTGAGGGATAAGCACCGGAAACGGTGTCTAATACCGCATATTATCTTCGGATCAAAGTCTTCGGACGGTTTGGGAGGAGCCCGCGTCGGATTAGGTTGTTGGTGAGGTAACGGCTCACCAAGCCCACGATCCGTAGCTGGTCTGAGAGGATGATCAGCCAGACTGGAACTGAGAACGGTCCAGACTCCTACGGGAGGCAGCAGTGAGGAATCTTCCACAATGGGCGAAAGCCTGATGGAGCAATACCGCGTGCAAGATGAAGGCCTTCGGGTCGTAAATTGCTTTTATTAGAGAAGAATATGACGGTAACTAATGAATAAGGGGCGGCTAACTACGTGCCAGCAGCCGCGGTCATACGTAGGCCCCTAGCGTTATCCGGAGTGACTGGGCGTAAAGAGTTGCGTAGGCGGCGCGTCAAGCGAGTAATGAAAACTGGTGGCTCAACCATCAGCCTATTATTCGAACTGACGTGCTCGAGAATAGTAGAGGTTACTGGAATTCCCTGTGTAGGAGTGAAATCCGTAGATATAGGGAGGAACACCAATGGCGTAGGCAGGTAACTGGGCTATTTCTGACGCTAAGGCACGAAAGCGTGGGGAGCGAACCGGATTAGATACCCGGGTAGTCCACGCCGTAAACGATGAATGTTAACTGTCGGGGGTATCGACCCCTTCGGTAGTAAAGCTAACGCGTTAAACATTCCGCCTGTGGAGTACGGCCGCAAGGCTAAAACATAAAGGAATTGACGGGGACCCGCACAAGCGGTGGAGCGTGTTCTTTAATTCGAGGCTAAACGAAGAACCTTACCATGGTTTGACATCCTAGGAATTTCTCCGAAAGGAGAGAGTGCTTTATTGAACCTAGTGACAGATGATGCATGGCCGTCGTCAGCTCGTGTCGTGAGATGTTTGGTTAAGTCCATCAACGAGCGCAACCCTTGTCAGTAGTTGTATTTTTCTACTGAGACTGCCCCGGTAACGGGGAGGAAGGGGGGGATGATGTCAGGTCAGTATTTCTCTTACACCATGGGCTAGAAACGCGCTACAATGGCCGGTACAACGGGCAGCGAAACAGCAATGTGGAGCCAATCCCATCAAAACCGGTCCCAGTTCGGATAGAGGGCTGAAACTCGCCCTCTTGAAGTCGGAATCGCTAGTAATCGCAGATCAGCACGCTGCGGTGAATACGTTCCCGGGTCTTGTACACACCGCCCGTCAAGCCACGAAAGTCAGGAGCACCCGACGTCCGAATTTATTTCGGCCTAAGGTGAGCTTGGTGATTGGGGTTAAGTCGTAACAAGGTATCCGTACGAGAACGTGCGGATGGATTACCTCCTTTCTAGGGAGTAAAACTAGGCGGAATAATATTGTCATTGCGAGCCATAGGCGAAGCAATTCAAAAATTATTCCAGCCAGGTCGGTCGCGATATTTCGTCTTGAAGCTTTGCGAAATATCATTCAACGCGACGAGAGTTTCAACCACAAGATGTTGACAAAATGGGCTTGCACTATTGATTGTAAAGGGAAATCGTCCTAAAAAATGACGATTGCTGACTTTGTTTGACGAACCAGAAAAAGGTTGTATAATTTTATCAAAGTTGATATAATATGATTGCAAAATTCTGAATCCGAAGGATTCTGGAAGTAATTTCTAAAAAACCTCAAGGCGAGATTATGGCTATATACACAATAGCATTGCGGGATCGAAAACGATGTAGAGTTTTGCGACTAAATGGGTGGTCGCTTTTTATTATGAACATGAAAGGAGCAATGTGGAAAATGTAAATCTTGAAAAAGGACCGCATTATAATAAGTTTGGTATAGAGGTGACTCAAAACGTTGATTATTGGCGTGAGATTAGTGAGAGATATGGTGTCCGATCATCGGAAGTCGCAATGATAGACTTTAATCGGAGCGGACTGTGTCTTCCGAATAACGAAGTCAGACAGGATTTTCGGGTTCGGTTTAGAGGAAAGTTTTTTGACGGCAACCAGTCATGGTATGCATTACCAGTTCGGGGAGCGGAAGACACGAATTTTAGCGCCGTGTTTGGCGAGCTGTATTTTGGCAATGACGTGATTGGCACGACTGACGAACTAATGCTTGATACTTGCGAGGCGTCGTATCAGCGCGGTCCGAATTTGTTAAACCTGAATAGTAGAAGTCGCAGTAATTGCGGTGGCTGTCAAGCCTGTGTCCACAATTATAAAAACCTGTATGACGAAACTGTTATTAAAGACGATTTATCGTTAAAGACTCTGGGTGACGTTCAAGATTTTTTTGACAGTCGAAAACTGGATGTGTCTGGGCTGAAACAGATAGCGGTAGTTACGGGTTTATTTAGCGGCGAAGAAAATGTTGTTGAGCATATGAAAATTGTGAACTGCGCTGCAAAAAAGCGTGGTTTTACCGGAGAGTTGATGTATTTTGGTTGTGAAGTGAACTCTGAAAAAGCGCTTGACGAACTGGCACAAATTGATAATTTCGCGTTAGTTTATGCGCTGGATAATTTTACGAAACGTGAAAGTTTGCTGGTAAAAACGAAATCACTAATAAGCGTTGAAGACATAAAAAGAACTCTTGATGTAGCTAAATCAAAGGGTATTCAGACTACGGTTTCGTATATTGCCGGCATTGATCAGGTGTTTGAAATAGGTAACGGTTTCATGGAGTTGAAAGATAGCCTTACTCGTTTTCCTGTTGTCAATATTTATCAAATTCAAACACCTGGTCAGGCAAAAATTATCGCCGAAAACGCCAGGGGTCTGGAATATTATATTCAAAGTCGAGTACTCTTGGAAAATATTTTTGCAGATAAAAATATGCGTCCGCGTAGATGGGAAAATTATCGTCCGTTGTGGTACGATTATTATAGCGATGAAAAATTGCCAAGTAATTCCTATGGAGAGCGTGAATAATGATCGAAATTATAAGACAAGATTTTCAAAATAATAAGCGGCTGTTTAACGCGAAAAAACATCAGTTAGCCGCGCTTTTAGGTAAAAACACAATTATTGAACACGTCGGATCGACCGCAATTCCGGAAATGAGTGGTAAAAATATCATTGATATTTTGGTTGCGGCTGGGTCGGTGGCGGAACTGAAAAACTTTTCTGAAAAATTGCAGAGTGCTGGATTTTTCGCCGGAAAAAATAGCCGCAGCAACTACATATTTCTTGCGTCGAAACAAGAGGAAACGGCTAGTGGCGATACCCACGTTCATTTGGCAATAAAAAACACTCCCATATACGATGATTTTATAGTTTTACGACAATATCTCTTGAGAAACCCAACAGTCGCAAAAGAATACTCGAATACGAAAGAAGTCTTTGCCAAGGTGGCTAACTTTTCGCGCGGAGATTACAAAAAGTTAAAAAGTAAATATGTCGACGAGTCGTTAACGAGGGCGCGAAAGGAGCTTAGAGATGGCGCCAAATAGTATAACGTTTATCAGACACGCCGAAAATACCGAGGACGATAATCTGTCGAATAATGACCTGCCGCTATCTGAACACGGCAAAAGACAGGCCGAGTGGGCGTCGGGAATATTGCCGCAAAATCCAAATAGGGTTTTTACTTCGACCAGCAAAAGAGCAATTGACACTGCAAAAATTATTGCTCCTGAAAAAGATATTTTGCCCGACGATCGGCTACTGGAACGTGGCTGGGGAGCCGGTCAAGACGGCGACGAAACTGACGCGGCAGCAAAGGAACGGCTAACTAGTTTCTTGAATAATATTACGGAAACCCGCAAAGGCGAAAACGTCCTGGTTGTGACGCACGGCGGATTAATTCGACTGACCGAGCAGATTATCGAGAACGGGGAAGGTTCCGATCGTATCGAAAATTGCCAAATAATATGCTATTCAAAAAAAGAACCTAGCAGCAATAGTGCAACTAACTATTTTAGATACAAAGAAACGACAAGACCCTTTGATACTAGTTCACAGAAAAACATAGTGAAAAAAGGCGTTAGTATTTATTTCGTTAGACATGGCGAGTCGGTGTCTAATCGCGACGGGATTCTGGCTGGTGGTATGGATTTTCCTTTGACGGAAGATGGGGTCATTCAAGTTGCGATGGTGGCTGATGAGATGTCGCGGCTAGGTATAAGATTTGAAAAGATTTTCACCTCGCCACTATCGCGGGCGCTGGATACCGCAAAAATTATTGCTGAAAAATGCGAAATATCTATCGGTGACGTTATTATCCTTGACGATCTTTCGGGTTGTGGCGGTGGTGATCTAGAAGGCAGGCCATATGCTGACTGGTATGCTGTGCCGACTAATGAACTAGTAGAAAAACACGGTGCCGAAAGTTATAGCAAGCAACGCGAGCGCATTGGGCGTGCGATGGTCGAGATTCTGCGTCGGTCAAATACAGGAGACAATCAGCTGATCGTGTCGCACTCAAGCGTGTTTCAAGTGATGCAAGCGATAAATAACGATATTCACGATGAGACGGAGACATTTAGACAAGAAAAGCCGGCGCCGGGGAGGTACAAGAGGACGACTTTTTAGGGTTTGTATTACACAGGTCATAGAAGAAAATCGTTCGCATTACGTGGACGATTTTGACTTTTCATGCCCACGGGGCGTATACTATCGGTAATATGAGCGAGACATTAACGACCCTGTGTTATTTGCGCCACGGCGACAAAGTGATGTTGGCGGAGAAACAACGAAAAGTCGGGGCGGGCAAATACAACGGTTACGGCGGCAAGCTTGAAGCTGGCGAAATGCCCGAGTTGGCGATGTTGCGTGAAACACGGGAGGAAATCTGTGTCACGCCGACAGTTTATAAAAAGCTGGCGGAAATCCTGTTCTGCAACCCTGACGACGAACGTATACGCATGCATACTTTTGTCGCGACGGAGTGGGATGGTAAACCGACTGCTACCGACGAGATGAAAAAATTAGAATGGTTCCAAATCGACAAGATACCCTACGATAAGCTGATGCCATGCGATTATAAGTGGATCGATTATGTGTTGGGTGACCAGGCGTGCAAGGGCGTAATTTACTACGACGAAAACTGGAACGTCGACGAAAAGCGGTCGATAATCTATACGGTCGCCGATTTCAAACTGCCAGGCGACAGATTATTGTAGCTCGGTCTTGCGAAAAAGCGGTTTTTCCGCTACAATATCTCTCGCACCTTGAAATACCAGGGGATATAGCTCAGTTGG
>JAITGI010000026.1 GCA_031280785.1 Candidatus Nomurabacteria bacterium | reverse complement strand
GCGGTGCTTGCTTCGGCGTATGTGCGCGATGGCGAGCGAGTTTTTCTGAAGCTGCCGAAAACTCTCGCGCCGGTCAGCCGGGTGGTTTCGCCGCTTCTCAAAAACAAGCCGGAATTGGTGGAAAAAGCCCGCGCCATTTACGACGCGCTGCGGGCGGGCGGCCAGAAAGTGATGTGGGACGACAGCGGAAATATCGGCAAACGCTATGCCAAAGCCGACGAAATAGGCGTGCCGGAGTGTATTGTTGTGGACTTTACAACGCTTGAAGACGATACCGTGACCGTGCGCGACCGTGACACGACCGAGCAGACGCGGGTGAAAATAAGCGAGTTGGCCGAGTGATCAAATATTTCACCGACGGCAGCGCCAGCCCGAACCCCGGGCCGGGCGGGTTTGCGGTTATCAAAAACGGCGCGCCGCACATCATCGGCGGCGAACCGAGCGGTGGGCAGACTACGAATATTCGTATGGAAGGTTTGGCGATTTTGGCGGCGCTGAACGACGCGGGCGGTGCAGAGTGCGAAATCACCACCGACAGCGAATTTTGGATTAACGTCCTGACCAAATGGGCGGCGGGCTGGGAGAAAAACGGCTGGACGAAGAAGGGCGGCATCAAAAACCTCGACATTGTGCAGCCGCTGTATGAAACTTACCGAAAATCGCAGGCGAAATTGGTCTGGACGCGCGGCCACGTCGGCACGGAATTGAACGAGCTGGCGGACGAATGGGCGAATCGCGCGCGCCGCCAACATACCCGCGCGCCGCAGCGTGTGGACAAAAACGTCACCTAGACTTCGGAATTACACCAAAAACTTCAACAAATTATCGCGCGTGATTAAATCGATAGTGCTGTTCGGATAGTTTTCCGTGAAAATCGTTGGGGTTTTGAACTTGGCATTCGGATTCCATTTGATTTCCAAACCGTGCAAAACACCGTCGTGGTCTTCCACGAGGTCAATTTCTTGGCCAACGTCGTTGCGCCAGAAAAAATCGTTAGCATAAAACAACTCGCCATAGGCGCGATATTTTGCCCGCTCCATAACCACAAAGTTCTCAAACAGACCGCCAATGTCGCCGCGAATCATCGGATCGTTGAAATCCCCAATAATCGCATTACGAATACCAACATCGTAAAAATAATATTTGCGCTTTTGCACCATTTCATTGCGGAGATTTCGGCTGTATCCGCCGAGGGGGTAGATGACAAAACTCTGGGTCAGCAAGTCGATATATCGCTGCACGGTCTTGACATCGATCTGCACGATAGATGCTAGTTCATTTAGGCTGACCAGACTGCCAATTTGATACGCTAGCGCTGTCAGGAGCCGTCGAATCGCCAGCGGATTTTTGACAGCGACAATTTGCAAAATATCGCGCAGCAGATACGATTCGACGAGGGAATCGAGCCGGCGGATTTTGTTGTTGCGACCATCGATGGCGCGGATTTCCGGATACATACCAAATGTCAAATAATCCGCTAAATCGCCCTTGACGGCATTGCGGCCGAAAGTTTTTTCCAACTCGCCAAGCGAAACCGGATAGAGAATCAATTTATTCTGCCGACCGGTCAGCGGCTCGCCGAGTTTGTATGTCAAATCAAAACTGCTCGAACCGGTCACGATAATTTTCTTGTCCGGCAAAGCGTCGATCAGCATTTTCAGCCCCAGCCCGACACCTGGTATAGCCTGTGCTTCGTCGACGAAAATGTAATCATAAGTGCCGGCGAAATCTTTCAATTTTTCAACTGATTGGCTACTCAGAGCCTCGATAGTAGTGCGATCTTCGCCGGTAGTGCGATAAATCTGTCGGTTTTTCAATCCGTCCAGATAATTATCGACCAGTGTGGTTTTGCCGATCTGTCGCGGACCATAAATCACGGTAATTTTACCATGTATGATATGTTTTTCGAGATTGTCGTATCGCCGTTTGATATATTTTTTCATAATACCAGTTTAGCATAATCACTCCATAAAATCAATAGTTTTTATGGAGTGTTTTCCACAAAATAAGTTATTTTTGTGGAATAGTATCAAATTGAAAAAAATAAAAAAGTCCCGCGGCAGGCGTAGCCTATTCCGCGCGGATCTTCAAGGCTGAAAAACATATCACAGCCTCGCAGTATGTAAAATACAGTAAAAATACAAATCGTCTATTTACTCCGATTGTGCCGGGCACTCCAAATACCGGTGTTGCTCAGCTGGGTGGTTTCGTCATGCTTGCCGCCAACACATCCGCGAACCGATAATCGTCACCGACGTGTGATAAAATTAAAACCATGGAAATCAGCAATCTCGGCGCGCGCGTCGTCGTTATCGGTGGCGGAACCGGCAGTTTTACGATTTTGACTGGGCTGAAAAACTATGTCAGTGACATTACGGCGCTGGTTAGCATGGCGGACGACGGTGGTTCGACCGGCGTGTTGCGCGATGAATACGGCGTGCTGCCAGCAGGCGACATTCGGCAATGTTTGGTAGCGCTCAGCCATTCGCCGCGGGTGCGCGACTTGTTTAATTATCGGTTCGAAAACGGCACGCTGGACGGGCATTCCTTTGGCAATTTATTTCTAACAGCATTGGAAAAGATGACGGGCAATTTTTCGGCTGGCGTTGAGCTGGCCAGCGAAATTTTGCAAGTCACCGGCAAAGTTGAGCCGATCACGCTCGACCAGGTGACGCTGTGCATGAAGGACGGCGCGCGCACCGTGCGCCACGAGCGAAATATCGACGACAAGGAATTTCACGACATCAAGCCCGAATTATGGCTCGACCCGCGGCCCAAAGCCAACCCGGCGGCGCTGCGGGCGATTAAAAACGCCGACCTGGTGGTGATTGCGCCCGGCAGTTTGTATACCAGCTTGGGCGCGGCTCTGGTCGTGCCGGGAATCGGTCAGGCGCTGGCGACGACGCGCGCAAAAACCGTCTATATTTGCAACCTCATGAACAAACCCGGTCAAACCGACGGTTTTACGGTTGGTGATTACGCCGACGAGTTGGAACGCCTGGCGGGCGCGAAATTCCTGGATTTTGTGGTCTATAATAATCATCAACCGCACGCCGATTTGTTAAAACGTTATGCGGCGGACAGGGAATTGCCGGTCGAATATCACGCACCGATCAAGCGCTTGCATTACCAGATCAAGGCAGCTGATTTGCTGGCTCGTAATGTTTGGCGTGGCGGTAATCGTTCCGATCGCGTCAGGCGGACTTTGATTCGCCATGATCCTGACCGGGTGGCGCGCCAAACCATGAAGATATTTTTTTCGTGATTCTCCCGGCGTCAGTGTGGTATAATTTATCCTGACATGAAACGTTACAACCCCAGCGAAATCGAGCCCAAATGGCAGCAAAAGTGGCAGAGCCAGCAAACTTACGCCGCGGCGGACTTTTCCGACAAGCCGAAATTTGTGATGCTGACCGAGTTTCCGTATCCGTCGGGCGCGGGGCTGCATATGGGGCATCTGCGCGAATATACGCTAGGCGACATCATTGCGCGCCACCAGCGGGCGCGGGGCAAAAACGTGCTGTTTCCGATGGGCTATGATGCCTTTGGCTTGCCGACCGAAAATTACGCCATCAAGCACAAAATCAGCCCGCAAAAAGCCACCGCCGACAACATTGCCGCCTTTCGGCGCACGCTGGATATGATGGGTTATTCGATCGACTTGGCGCGCAGTTTCGCCACCAGCGACCCCGAATATTACCGCTGGACACAGTGGCTTTTCCTGCGGTTTTTCCGCGCTGGGCTGGCTTATCAGGACGAGATTGCTATCAATTGGTGTCCGTTTTGCAAAACCGGTCTGGCGAATGAGGAAGTCGTGAACGGTCGCCACGAGCGCTGTGATAATCTGGTTGAGAAGAAGTTGTTAAAACAGTGGATGCTGCGCATCACCGATTACGCCGAGCGCCTGATTGACGGGCTGGCGGACGTTGACTATCCGCCGCGAATCGCCGACCAGCAGATAAATTGGATCGGCAAGAGCAAGGGCGCGGAGATTGATTTTGAGATTTTGCCGCCGCGTCCGCATTATGTCAGCAAAACCAACCCGACGCGCGCCGACAAAAAATTCACCGAGCGCGATTTCGTGATGTGCTTTGTTTATAATCCCAAAACGCGAGAATATCTGGCGGTCAAATGGAAAAAATTTCCGTGGATTTCAATGGTCGGCGGCGGCGTGGAAAAAAACGAAGATATCGTGACCGCCGCGCGCCGCGAAATTCTCGAGGAAACCGGCTATAAAAACCTGAAATTCAAGAAGATTTTGGGCGAATACACCTCGGAGTTTTTTGCCGAAAACAAGGACGTCAATCGCTTTTTGAACGCAACAGTAGTTTTGTTTGAGCTGACGGACGACGAACGATCCGAGATGGGCGACGACGAAAAAGCCATTCAAGAGCCGATTTGGCTGAGCGAAGAGGAAGCCCGCGCCCAGATTTTCCCAGCGGTGGACGAAACGGCGCAGGGTTTTGACTGGATAAATGACGAAAATCCGCGGCAGAAACTGACCGTCTTCACCACCCGCCCCGACACGATTTTTGGCGCGACATTTATGGTGCTGGCGCCCGAGCATCCGCTGGTGCAGCAAATCGTCACGTCCGAACAGAGGGAGCACGTTGAAACTTATGTCAAGGCGGCGCAGGCGAAGTCCGACATTGAGCGCCAAGAAAACAAGCAAAAAACCGGCGTGCCGACCGGTGCGTTCGCCATCAATCCCGCGACCGGCGAAAAAATACCCGTTTGGGTGGCAGATTACGTCCTGATGGGTTACGGCACGGGCGCGATAATGGCGGTGCCGGCGCACGACGAACGCGACTATGAATTTGCGACGAAGTTCAACATTTCGATTACGCAGGTTGTTGCACGCGATTTTGGCGAAGCCCACGCCGGCGAAGTTGACGTTCAGGGAGCAGTTATCGTTGGCTATAACCCGAAAACTAACAAATTCCTCGGTATGAACAGCGAAAAT
>JAITGI010000024.1 GCA_031280785.1 Candidatus Nomurabacteria bacterium | reverse complement strand
TTTTGGCTGATATCGCGGGCGGTGACGGTGGTATCGCCGATGACGATGGTGTCCTTGTACCAACGTGCCGGCATGAAATTGGCTATAATGGCAATCAGAGCCACCGCGCCCACCGCGAGCCCACAGGTCGCCAGGATGGACTTCCTGACCTGCTTATGGCTATACAGGCTCAGCACAAATCGCGGCAGTTCCTTGGCTATCTGCCACAGTAAACGTATCGATTTGACTAGTTCCTTCACGAATTGCCCTCCACTATACTCATTTCCATTATGTTAATTATATATACATGTTTTACAAAAATCAATACTAAATGTGGGTTTGTTGTGAAAATGTGGATTTTACATGGATTGCTTCGTCACTACGTTCCTCGCAATGACGTGAGCTGTTTCGCAATGACGATAAATAATTCAGCCCCGACTACCGGGTGTCGGGGCTAAACATGGCAAGAGTTTATTATTCGTATGGCAGCGGCTTGAAATATTGCCGCCAGTTCCAATACGAATAGTTATCAGTGCTTGGGCGACCATCCCATGCCCAATGGGCGATGGCGTCGTACCCCAGGAATGTCTTGGAACATTTTACCTCGCCCCATTGTATGGAGAACATCCAAGGTCGATCATACATGGGAACACCACTGGCATAGTCGAGCACCTCCATATCGGAGTAAAAAAACAGCACGCCGGTGGTGGTGTCAAAATGATAATTCTCGCCTTTTGCCACCTCCATCCAATTCCAGCTATGGGAACGAAGTTTACCGCTACGCTCACTACGACCCATTGTGGAAATAGCCCCACCTTTTATCCCCAACTCGGCGCAAAAATGTTTCACTGCCTCCACATGATCGCCGCAGACTCCCTTACCATACATAATTACCTGAGCGGCATCATACGGCAAGTTTTTGACGCGATTTTCATCGACGCTACCATAGTCAGCACTACACGAAACCAGGTAATATATCGCCGCAACTTTGTGCAATTGCGACATACTATACAATCCGTATTTTTTACAAATTGCTTTGACGCGTCGGCTGACGGGAGAGGTTTTGCGGGTCAGCTTTAACTTATACGTCTTGCCATATTTTCCGCCCGCCTTGACTCGAAAAGCAAGCTCTTTTTTATGCCCGTCGTATAGATAGGAGTATATCTTGGCTTTGGTTTTACCTCTCGCCTTTTTACATTCCTTCCATTTGCCGGTGCCTTCCCGGTAATACAGTTTGGCACTTTTACTCTTGGTGATAACTATCTCCCAACCACTATCTGGGGAGTCATTCGACCTGAGCTGAGACGGCACTGTCCCCGAATACTTATATTGATTCGGCTTGAACTTTTTATTCAGCTTGGGGCGATACCACTTCATGTCTTTCTCGTAGTAATACTCCTGTAATTGAATATTTGCGATTTGCGTTTTTGACGCTTTAGCGGCGGCGTAGGTTTCGCCGCCGGTCGGCGCAACGATAACGGATGTCATGATCAGCGCCAGAGCGACGGTGATCATAACCAGACTACGGCTGAATTTCTGGGAAATAAACATAACAATACCTCCTTTTACTCCCTCTCGTCATCCGCTGTCACAGCGGATGATATCCTCTGTGATTATACCGATATGAACCAAACAAACTTAAAACTCATGCTGTAAATGTGCAAGCGGCACAAACAGCCACGACCATTTTTGCCAGTTCATACAAAACTTATCACCAAGGTAACACATCATATAGTTTTTGTCATGCATGAGCGTTTTTTGACTTTTCGTTCCCGGTCAGTTTTTGCTGTCATGCCGAAAAAGGCAAAAACTCCACGACAATATGATTATCGTGGAGAAAACCGTGCCTGGCGAAAAGTCGTCATTTTGTGTTTTTTTATTGGGCTATCCCAAAAGTGTTGGCATAATGCGTATGTCATCCTTTACAATCACAACCGTTTCGGACATATATGCCGAATATCCCGGCGCAAAGAATGTGGACGGTAACTCGTTTCCCGCCATATCAATCCATCTCGTGAAAGCTATGCCATCTGGCATATTTGCTTTCACCCTTACCTGAGCCCCGGGGACAAAAACATAATTCATTATGTCTTTGTCAAATCTGTCCGGAAAACTTTGCTCCGGCTTAGCGGATGACGAGACGAGTGTAGCGTATTTGATGGCTAAAATAACTAATTTTTTTTCTGTATGCCACCTGGCATACAGATTGATGTTTTTCGCACTCATGGTGGTAGCTGCGGACACTTTAACCCCGCCTGTTTTTGCGGTATACCAACCCGTGAACGTGTAGCTTGCACGCGTCGGAGTCGGCAGGGTGCCGAACGGTTTCTTGAACTTGACTTTGCGGGACTTTGTCGCGCAGGAACCTCCGTTGGCGTCGAACGTCAGAGTGTATTCTCGCGCTGCCCAGCGCGCGTATACGCTCATGTTCTTCTTTGCCTTGGTATTCTTCGTCACCTTCTTCCCAGCAGTTTTCTTCGTATACCAGCCCTTGAACAGGTAACCCAGGCGTTTTGGGCTTTTCGGCAATTTACCGATTTTTTTACCCACGGGTTCCTTGGTTGTAACGGACGTTTTGGAACCAATTTTACCTCCGTTGGCTCGCCAGTTGACTTTAACGGTTTTGCTTGCCGCGTATGCGACAACATAATCACCGCCGACCAGAGACCGAATAATCGGACCCGCCGTGCCATCAGCGCCGCCCGGCACCGAACTCCCCGCCGCGAACGGCAGTGCGAATACTAATGCCAATATTACAATAACGGATACCGCGCATTTGCACATATTTGTTAATAAACTGTTCATCTCTTACCTCCTGATAACAGAATACAAACAATAACGGAATTTATATAAGCAGCCACGTGGCTGATTATTTTAACTTTTCACCAAACTAGTAAGGTGCGATGGACTTTCCAGCCTGCGCCCATACTCATCATCTTCATACAAAACTTACCACCAGTGTAACACACCGGGCGGGTTTTGTCACGCATAAGCGCTTTGAATTTGGTTTTTTGCCAATCTATGCTTTTTCATCACCGGTTTTGGTGGTTGAATGTATTTTGATTAAAGTGCGAGATGTTACGCCGGGGTTGTTCTATACCGGCTTGCGCACAATATCAAGCAGAGCCTTAAACTCGTAACGTTTGCTACGTTTGCGTTCCGGTGTCAGATCAATCGCAAACCCAGTCTCAGCCAACCTGTCGATCAACGCGTAGCCGGTCGTATGGCTATTTAGTTTCATCTGCTCGTAAAGTATCGCTTCGTTAAATATTGGTCGGCTAAACAATGTATCAAGTAGCGCCAATCCATATTCACGACTCAGCTCGACAAATTTAGGTTGTAGTTCTCTGTAGAGTGTCGACACTTTTTGCGCCGCTTCGTTGATCTGCGTGGCTTGCTCGCGAATGCCAATCAGGAAATAACGCACCCAGTTTAACCACAAGCCTTCCGCGCTGACGTTGCGCAAACTGTCATAGTAATCTTGGCGATTACGCTCAAAATACTCGCTCAGATAAAGATACGGGAAATGCAATAAATCTTTGTCTTGTAGCAACAAAGTGATCATCAGGCGTCCAACACGACCATTACCGTCCAAAAATGGGTGAATTGATTCAAATTGGTAATGCGCCACAGCGATTCGCACGAGGTCATCTCGCTCATCATTGCCGTGAATATATTCCAAGAGATTCGTAATCAGTGGCGCAACCTCATTGGCGGCTGGCGGCACATAGGCGGCGTTTTCGATACCGGCGCCAGGCTTACCGATATACACACCGCTACGGCGAAAATTGCCTGGATCACGATTGGCGCCACGTCCACCGGATAGTAATACCGCGTGGATTTCCTTCAGTACATTCTCGTTGAACGGCAGTTTTTCTAACAGCTCCAAACCCTTGCCGAGCGCCTTTCGGTAATTGGTAATCTCCACAATGTCGTCGCGCAAGCGCTCATTGCTTTGCTCGCCACCAGCATCTGCGCCCAAAACTTCGTCCAGAGTGGCGTCTGTGCCTTCGATCTTTGAGCTAAGCACGGCTTCTTTGGTCACAAAAGTTCGTTCAAAGATCTTGGGGTTTGGCGCGTTGGAAAGCAAGGCGTCAAGGCGGCTTAACGCTCGATGCGCCTCTGTTAGTTCTGTGATAAACTCATCATAATTGAGGTCTGGCGGCAGTTTTGGAAGATTAAATGGTTTCATAGTTATTCCAGTATATCACGGTAAACTGGAATAAGTCAAGATTTTATTACACGTAGCTGGAATAAGGGCTGCAATCCCCCTGTGATGTTAATGATGCGTTCCTGCCAAGATTATTTCTGGTCAGGATTCGTCGACGCTAGGCTGGTTTCCGTAGCGCTGGCGATAATATCAATAATCACGTGGCTCTGACCGGCAAAAAACAGCCCCCGCCCGCGCGGGAAATTGAGCAGGCTTTTGCGCTCGTTGTCGGTCAATTTGAACAGCTCCGCCAGGGCATCGATAGCGCTGGTGGCTTGTTTCATAAACAGGTGCATACTGGCGTTCGCCACGATCGCCTTACCCATCGCGCTGCCCATAAAGTCCCCGACGTCCTGGGTGACAGTGGTCAGCCCCAGATTATACTTGCGGGCGCGCTTGGCGATCGAAAACATAAAATTGGCGGCGTCCTCGTATTTCATCAACTGCCAGGCTTCGTCGACGATCAACATCCGGCGCGTATTGCGCATGCGCACGATATTCCAGATATGACTGAGCACGATATACATCGCCACTGGACGCAGTTCCTCTTCCAAATCGCGGACATTAAACACCACCATCGGATTATTAATGTCAACGTTACTCTGTTGGCTGAAAATACCGGCAAAAGTCCCAGTGGTATATTTACGTAAGCGTTGCGCCAGCGATGGACCGCTGCCGCCCATATGGCTCAGAGTATCGTAAAGGTCGGCGATGACCGGCGGCTGGTTGCTGTGAGTGACCGGCTCGGAGGTGATCCCCGCCCGCGCATAAGTGTCAATCAACGCCTGGTCAAGGTCGGCTTCCTCCTCCTGGGTCAGGGTGGTAATCGTGGCGCCGCTGTCGGCGATCTGGACATTGCCCAGCATCTGCCGAAACAAACCATGCAGGGTGATCAAATTAGTTTTCAACGCGTCGCTGCTGGGGTCGTCGCTGTCGATCACGTTCGGCAGGTCAAATGGATTGATCCGCGTATCGGAATTCAAACTGAGCCGAATATACGAGCCGCCCACCGCTTCACAAAGCTTCTGGTATTCGTTTTCCGGGTCGATAATGATAATTTCCGTGCCCAGCATCATAGTGCGCAGGGCCTCGAGCTTGACAGTGAACGATTTACCGGCGCCAGATTTCGCAAAAACCACCAAATTAGCGTTTTCCAGCGACCAACGATCGAATATTACCAAGCCGTTATTATGTAAATTCACCCCATATAAAATCCCGTTGTCCTGGGTCAGGTCAGCGCTAGTGAACGGAAACGACGTCGACAGCGCCGAAGTATTCATATTGCGACGAATTTGCAATTGGTCGGTCATCTGTGGCGCAGTGCTGTTCATGCCCTGCTCCTGTTGGCTGCTGGCGACCTTGGTCAGCACCATTTGTTGACCAAAAATCGTTTCGATCTTTTTCTGGACAAAATTTAGCTCGTCCAGGCTGTCGGCATAAATTGTGACATACAATCCCAGCCGGAAAAACCGCTCCTGCCCAGTGGTGAGCTGATCGCGCAATTCCTCGGCGTCGCGATAGGCCGCCTCGGACGCCGGGTCGCGCACTCGACCTTGCTCGGCGTTGATTTGCATAGTGGCTTCGATTTGGGTGACCTTTTTGCGCAGATTATTCAGGACGATTTCGGATTCGACTGGGTAAATGTAAATCGACACATCCAAAACTTCATCGATATTGATAATCGGCGACAGCCAACCGGTGAAAATGGCTCGCGGATAACCGTAAACATACAGCGTGCGGGCGTATTTGGTGCCCAGGCGGAAATAGCCGCCGTGAAATTCCAGGCTGCTGGGTGCGATAATGTCGCGCAGGGTGGTGACGCCCTTTTGAAAGGCGCGGTTGACCGCGATTTGTTCGTTGGCGCGCTGGGTGGCAGCCAGGTCGGCTTGTGATTTTTTATCAAATAAACCCATTATTCAATTCCTCCGATTCGATTTGGCGCTTCACCTTCGGCTTTACGCACGAACAGCCCGGCATAATCACGAAAATCACCGATTGGCTGGTCGATGGCGGTATCGGGATTGTAATAATTGTAAAACAGCTCGGACAGCGCCTTGGTCGGCAATTGTCCGGCGCGCACGCCCATATTCATTAGTCCGCTCAGGACCACACCCACGCGGTTGCGGATTTCATCCTTGGCTTTTTCGTAATCTTTGGCGGTAATTTTGATATTTTGCGGTTTCTGGACGGACGAAATCAAGCCCTCGGACAGGTTTTTAAAACTATTAACAGCGCTGTCAACGTCGCCCGACAGATAATACGGCACCACCGCGAAAAAATCCTTGCGCATAATATTGGCTTGTTGTGAAATGTCGAAAATAAAATCCAAATACTCATCCATCAAAACCCCGAGCAGCATATTATCCTGGGCGCCACGGATTTTTTCCAGCTTTTGCAGGTATGGTTTGAGATCAATTTTGCGCGATTGAATAATAATTTGCACCGGAAAATACAGCGTATTGATAAAATTCTGGTAACTATATTCGATACCGTCGCGTTCCTCGCTGCTCATCAGGTCGTAATTTATCGATTCACAGGCGACCACCGCCCGAAAACTGCCGTCGCTCATAATGACCATATTTTCGCGAATCTCGCTGATCAACAGCGAATTTTGGGCGGATTTTAGTTTTTCCTGTTGCTCCTTGGTTAGTTTCCTGGGTTGAGCTGGCTGGGGACGGGGCTGCGGCTGGGGCGGTCGGACGCGTTGAGGTTGAGGTTGAGGTTGCATGGGTGGTTGCGGAACAGGTTGCCCTGCGGTCATCGCCGGAGGTTGTTGCGGAATCGCGACTGGCGCGGTCGCTGGTTGCGGTGTGGCGGACGGTGCCTCCGCCGTCATTTGATTAACATTTGTCGACGTCAGAGAATTAGTGGTCGGCTGTAATTCGGCTTGCGATGGCGCTTGGATAGTCGAAACCGGTTGCGGCACGGTGGTTGGCGGCGGAGCCGGCGGCGTTGGCGCGGGAGCTGGCTGGGCATTCAAAGCCGGACCAGCTTGGTTTGTGGCTGGTTGCGGACTAATTGTTGGCTGATTTGGTTGCATTACCCCACCCTTTTATCATTATTATATATCTTTCCTCATTATATCAGACGCTACATTTGGCGTTGGCGCCGCTGTATTTTGCTCTGTCAAGCGTTGGGAAATTGCCTGGGAAATATGGCTGTTGTCCTCGAATAGGTCTTTGCGATCAGCTTCGTCAATAGCTTTGCCGGCGACTTCCTCGACGATGTTGGAATTTGTCGGCTCGGGCGCAGTCACGCCGCGTGTTGACCAACCCGCCGTGTCGAGCACCGACGCCAGATATGACAGGCGCTGTGCCGCCTCTGGTCCGCGGATGTCCTTGATCGGCATGTTATCGTCGTTAACACTGGCTGCATCAACTGAAACATTTTGCTCGAAACTACCGCTTTTCCACAGGCGTTTTTTGGGCGCAAACATGAAACGAACAATCGCTAGTAGGTAAATTTCCATTGGTTGATCCTTGCGCAGCGGCAGGGCGAGGACTAGCATAAAAAGCAACACTGGCACAGGTATAATCCCCAGCGCCCAAAATGCACTACCCAGCACCCAAACCAAAAACCCAGCCAGCCCTGCAATCAACAGGTAAATAAACTGCCGAAAACTAAACGGACCAAGGATTTTGTCTTCTACCTCAACATTCTGAGGAACTTTGTATTGCCCCATATTATTATCATATCACGCTTGCGGTAAAATGGAAATGGCGGAAGGTGAGGGATTCGAACCCTCGGTGAGTTGCCCCACACCGGTTTTCAAGACCGGCACCTTAAACCACTCGGTCAACCTTCCACCGAACATTTTACCAAACTTTTGTTTTTGCGGGAAATCTGCTAGAATATTGTTTGCGTAAGGAAAAAGAGCAGCCGGAGTGAAAACCGCGCTTTTTGCCCCGCGCGACGAGAAAAAATCTTGGTTTTGTCTCGTATATCTTGGAGGAGTACCCAAGTGGCTGAAGGGGACGGTTTGCTAAATCGTTAGGTCGGCGAAAGTTGGCGCGGGAGTTCGAATCTCCCCTCCTCCGCCATTGACATTTTGACAAAAGTGTGATACAATGGTAAGAAGGGCGTTTTACGCCCCAAAAATCGGTCGCGCACCCGTAGCTCAGCTGGATAGAGCGTTGGCTTGCGGAGCCAAAGGTCGTATGTTCGAATCATATCGGGTGTACCATGAAAAAAAGATCAGCTTGCTGGTCTTTTTTTCATGGTTATGTTTGTTATGCTTTTGAACGTGCGACAGGGATTTTGCCATTGGCAAAATACCGTAGTCGTATGTTCGGCGTAGTGATTGAGCCGAGAAAAACTTGTTTTTCGGAGGCGATTGAACGGAGGAGCGAAGCGATATCATATCGGGTGTACCACGAAAAAAAGATCAGCTCGCTGGTCTTTTTTTTCGTGGGGCATGCTAAATAAAAATCTCGCAATAAAAAGAGCCGACCAAAACGATCGGCTCCCATTTGCCACTCGAAAATTATTTTTTGATAATCTTGATTTTGCCCAGCAGCGGCACTTCCTTGGCTTGACCGGTAGCGGCATAAACCAAACCGATGATATCGAAAACGCCAATCGCGATTGACACCAGCGACAGAATCGTCGAAACAATTCCCACCATACCAGCACCCGACAGACAGCTATACAAGCCGCCCGAACAGGCGATACTGGTGGCGATAGCCGTAATAATCCAGTTCACAATTGCCCAGCCCACAGCGATAAGGAAAATATTCATTCCTTGCACGGCGTGAAAACGCGCGAATTTGTTATTTTTCTCGGCAAAATACGGAATCAGAGCGATAATATAGCTGAGAATCGCCATGCCTTTGCCGGTTTCGATCTCCTTTTTGTCAAATTTTGTATCCATAGGTTCCTCCCTTTTAACACTTTACGCACCCAAGTATAGCATCTCGCCGCGGAAAAGCAATATTTATGTTAAAATAAAGGCAGTTACCTCGCGCGATTTTATTTCAGCAGCAGGAACTTTTCATCGCGAAATCTTGTCATAATAGCCCGCGCGGACGGCGGCGCAAGGAACGTCCATAAATTAACCTGAACCGAAGGAGATTTTATGGATTTTACAGAGATAAATACGAAAGTTAAGGTCGTCGCCAGTTTTCGCCCTGACACTGATATCGGTCACGCCGTGATGCCGCGGCGGATGTTCTACGGCGGGCGCGAAATCGTTTTCACGACGTTGGGGCTGTATCACCCGACCACCAAAGGCAAGCGGATGATCCACGTTTTCGACCTCAGCGACGGCGCCAGCGATTACCGGCTGGAATTTGACGCAGAAAGGCTGTCGTGGACGCTGGTCGCGATCACCAGTTGCGAGCCGCCGCTGGTGATGCATATCGACCTCAATTCGTGTTTCGCCACTGTCGAGCAGCAGGCGCGCCAGTGTCTTCGTGGTCGCCCGCTTGGCATCACCAACCGTATCAGCCCGAATTGCTGTATGATCGCCGCGTCGATAGAGGCAAAAGCGCGCGGTGTCAAAACCGGTATGGGGCGGCGCGAGGCCGAGAAAATCTGTCCGGAACTTATCATTATCGAAACCGACCCGCCGAAATACCACTGGGTGTATCGCAATTTAATGCGAATTATGGGCAGTTACAGCCCTGATATCAAGATGAAATCGATTGACGAAGGGCTGATTGACTTTCACGCCGTGGCGACGACGGTGCGGGAAAAACCGCTGGTAAAGATCGGGCGCGAAATCAAATCGCGGCTGCGCGCCGAGGTCGGCGACTGGATGAAATGTAACGTCGGTATCGGGCCGAATCGTTTCCTCGCCAAAGTCGCGGCGGGGCTGCACAAACCGGACGGGCTGGACATCATTGACCATCATAATTTGGAGGAGGTTTACGCACGGCTGGAACTGACCGACCTGACCGGAATTGGGCGGAAATTGGCGCGGCGGCTGATGCAGCGGGATATCAACACGCCGCTGGAATTCCTAAGCGCCAGCGAGCCGGAGCTGAAGCAGGCTTTTGCCAGCGCGGTGCACGCCAACCACTGGCACAAGCGGCTGCGCGGGTTCGAGGTTGACGATTGGCGGTCGCGCACCGGGCAGGTTGGGCGGCAGTTTGTGCTGGATCAGCGCACCAACGACGACGCGGTTTTGCTGAGCCGGCTGCAATATCTGGCGCAGACTTCGGCTATGAAACTGCGGGCGGGCGGTCACGACGCGCGTGGGCAGCAAGTTTGGTGCACTTTTGGCGACGTGCCGACGTTTTCCAACGGTCGCCCGGTGGGTTTTTGGCAGACGCGCCGAATGTTCGCCACGGCCGCCTACACCGACCAAGAGATTTTTCGCCGCGCCCGCGAGTTGTTCCTGACCCGTCCGCGCCGGATGGTGACGGCGATCGGCGTGACGTGCTATGGGCTGACACCGACCAACCGCGCGCAGACCAGCCTCTGCCCGGCCGACCACCGCGACGCCAACTTGACGCACGCCGTGGACAGCGTCAACACCCATTTCGGCAATTTCACGCTGACCTACGCCGACGCGCTAGCGGGCAAAAAAGTCATCAAGCAAAAAATCCCTTTTGGCTCGACGGAGTATTTTGATCTTCTTATCAGCGGCGAGTGAAATATAGGAAAACAGAGGAAAATATGCTAGAATCGTCCCGGTGTGGTAGGTTGGCCGAGTCCGGTTGAAGGCGCACGACTCGAAATCGTGTAGGCGGGTTAAACCGTCTCGTGGGTTCGAATCCCACACCTACCGCCATTGATTATAGCCATTTCAACATGTCCAGATGGGTCAATCGCCACCACAGATCAGGCGTGGGGACGATGGCGTCAACGACCAGATCATGGCTGATGCCGCCGGCTGTGATTGAGCCGACCGTGCGCTGACCGCCGACGGGTATTTCTAAGTCGCGGATGACGATTTCCGGCTGGATTGCTTCGTCGTGCCAGGTCACCGTTTCGTATGCGCTGGCTGTGACGATTTCCACAGCTTTTCCCCAAGGTAAAACATATTCGCCGACCACGCTGCGTGCCGGCATTTTTTTTGTGCCCAGACCGTCAAACGCCGAATCCGCCAAAGCCCGCGCCGTGTCAAAAGTTGTTCCAAATTCCTGCCCCAACAGCACGCCGATCACAGTCACAGGTTGGCTATCGACTCGGCGCTCAAATGCAAACAACAGGCACGAGCCAGCCTGGTCACTATTGCCGGTTTTGAGCCCAATGGCACCCTGACCCTCGGTCAATAACCGGTTAGTATTCTTAACCTCGCCCTCGATCGGTAAAACCGCTGTCGATTGACGCATGGTTTGCGCCAGGGTCGGATTATTCAGCGCCAAACGACCGATTTCGAATAGGTCGCTGGGCGTGCTGGTGGTGCCAGGGTCGTAACCGCTGGCATCGGCGCCGATGGTAGTGTGCGTCAGACCATGTTGGCGCAACCATTCCTCGGCGGCGTTTTTGTATTCGGCGTGGCTGCCGAACGCCCAAATCGCCAAACTATCGGCGATATTATTAGCGCTGGCGAGCATGATAGCATCGAGCATCTGGCGCTGGGTTAATTGTTCGCCGAGCTCGACATGCAAATTCGTCCCGTTCAAGCCCAGCACCCGCCAATAAGCGTCAACGTCGGCTTGCCCCATCGTCACCAACGGTCCGTCGCCCGTGAACGGCTTGGCGTCAAGCACCACCAGGGCGGTGATGACTTTCGCCAAACTCGCCGTGGGGCGCGGCGCCTCGTCGCCAAAAGTTGCCTTCAGCCCGTGCTCCGCGGTGCCGATGGCGGCCTGCCCGCTCTCCGACCAAATAAAATCAACCGGTCGCGACGCGTTATTTTGTATGGGGTGAACTGTGCCGGGGGTCGGCGCCAAGGGTCGCGTTGCCGCGAAAAATATCAGCAATAAACCAATCGCGAAGAGAACCGCCACGACGGCCGCGATTTTTTGGACGACTGATAATCTGCGTTTAAAATTCATCTACCTATTGTAGCAAAAATTTTTTTGTTGTATTATTGATATCGTTAAAGTTTAATTTCGCCGTTTGAATTGTATATTTTAACGGCACGAGGGTGGGTTTATGCAAGACGACAACAAGAGACCAACAGTAGAGGATCAGGAGCTAGCCGACATGATTGCTAGTATCAATAGTGGTGGAACGGCAGCTAATACCGGAACGGCGACGCCGAGTCCGGCGCCATCAGGTCCAGCCGCTCGACCGGCAACTTCGCCCGTCGGATCATCGTTCACACCACCAGTCACGCCCGCTCCGCCCTCGGCACCTATCGCCGCGCCATCGGTGCCGGTTGGCACTATGACGGTTCCGAATGGTCCTACGCCCTTGCCTGCCCCGACGACGCCAACGCCAATGCCCAATCCGCCAATACCCACGCCAAAGCCAGCCGCGCCGCCGTCTCCTGTGTCAAAACCTGCGTCACCGGTAAATAATCTCGGTGTCATCAAGCAAAATGCTCTCGATGAGCTGCGACCGTTGGTGGACCGACTTGATTTGCCGGCTGATGAGCGGTTTGATACTCTACTGCTGTTGATTCGTTCGACCGATGACAAGGCTTTAATCAAGCCAGCGCACGAAGCGGCGCAGTCAATCAAGGACGACACCAAGCGAGCCCAGGCTTTACTGGATATTGTCAAGGAAATTGATTTCTTTGAACACCAGGACTAGGTGACACAAAAACCACCCCAGGTATGGTCCCGGGGTGGTTTTCTTTGCGAGAGATTTTACATCATCCCCATACCACCGCCCATCGGCGGGGCGCTGGGGGTTTCTTTCTCTGGGATATCGACGACCAGCGCGCCCATCGTGATAGCGGTGGCGGCGATCGAAACGGCGTTTTGAATCGCCTCGCGCGTCACGGCCGCTGGGTCGATGATGCCGGCGGATTTGAGGTCGACCAGCTTGTCTGGCGCGTTGACGTCAAAACCCTGCCCCGCGCCGGCTTCCTGGACTTTTTCCAATTTGGCGTCTGCGTTCAGACCGGCGTTTTGCATCAGTTGGCGAAACGGCGCGACCAGGGCGGCACGCACGATTTGGTGTCCCGCCTCGTCGCTTTTGATATTACCAGCCAGATTGACCAGCGTAACTTCCCCGCCCGGCACGATGCCGCCGGCCAGCGCCGCTTTGGTGGCGGCGACGGCGTCGTCGACGCGGTATTTTTTCTCGCCGATTTCGGTCTCGGTGGCGCCGCCGACTTTGATAACGGCCACTTTGCCCTCGATAGCCGCGGCGCGTTTTTCCAATTGCTCGCGGTCGTAGTCGCTCGACGCGTTCACCGCCTGAGCCTTGATCTGGGCGATGCGCTCGGCGACAGCGCTAGCGTGCCCGCCGCCCTCGATAATGGTGGTTTCGTCTTTGCCGACGATAACTTTGCGGGCTGAGCCGATCACATCCAGCTCGGCGTTCTCAAATGACAACCCCTGATCGTCGCTGATAACAGTGGCGCCGGTTAACGTCGCGATGTCCGCGAGAACGTCACGGCGGCGATCGCCGAAACTCGGCGCCTTGACCGCCACAGTGTTAAACACGCCTTTCAAACGGTTCAAAATCAGCACGCCCAGCGCCTCGCCCTCGACTTCCTCGGCGATCAGCACCACGTCTTTTTTGCCGGCTGCCGCCAATTTTTCCAAAATCGGCAAAAACTCCTGCACACTGCTGACTTTTTTGTCGGTGATGATAATGGCGGGTTTTTCGTAAACCGCCTCCATACGCGCCGTGTCGGTCACCATATATGGGCTGGTGTAGCCCTTGTCAAAGCTAAAACCTTCGACCACTTCGCTCTCGGTGTCCAGGCTCTGACTCTCCTCGACCGTGACGATGCCGTCGTTGCCGATTTTGCCGATGACATCAGCGATGAGCTTACCGATTTCGGCGCTACCGGCGCTGATGGTGGCGACTTCGGCGACGCGCGCGCTGTTGTCCTTGATCGGCTCGGCGATCTTGTCCAGCTCGGCGATGATTTCCCGCCCCGCTGCTTCGATGCCGCGGCGCAGCTCCATCGGATTGTGTCCAGCGGCGATCAGCTTGTTGGCTTCGCGCAGGATTTCGTAAGTCAAAATCGTCACCGTGGTCGTGCCGTCGCCGGCGACCTTGTTCATCTTGCTGGCGGCTTGTTTAATCAGCTCGGCGCCGACTTTTTCGCCCAAATTGTCCTCGTCCTCGGGCAAGTCGATCGCCTCCGCCACCGTCACGCCGTCGTGCGTCACGCTCGGCCCGCCGTAGCTCTTGCCGATGACCACATTACGGCCTTTCGGCCCCAGCGTAACCTTGACGGCGTCCGCCAATGCCCGCGCGCCACCCAACACCTTCTCGCGCGCCTCGTCGTCATAAAAAACTTTTTTTGCCATAGTTTCCTCCTCTTATTTAACCGTCGCCAGGACGTCTTCTTCTTTGATGATAATATACTCCGTGCCGTCGAGTTTCACCTCTGTTGTCGAGTATTCGCGGTAGACGATTTTGTCGCCGGTTTTGACCGATTTGACGTCGCCGCCGACCGCCACGACCTCGGCGATTTTCGATTTTTCCTTGGCGCCGTCCGGCAGATACAGACCGCTCGCCGTCTTGGCTTCGGTCTCGACCGCGCGGGCGACGATACGCTCACCTATGGGGTTTAATTTTGCCATATTTCCTCCTATTACGGTCTAAGTATAACAAAAAATCTGGCACTCGGCAAGTGGGAGTGCCAGAAAATGTGAAGAGTAGTATTTACGACTCTGGGAAATATTTTAATTTATCTTCTGGCGATAATTTGCTTAAATCTTCCGGCGTATCATCGGGTGATTCCTCGGTTGTGTCGTCAGGACTCGGTTTGGTTCCAAGATACTTCCGACCGCGCAAATATAGTATCATTTCTTCGATAAACTGCTCCTTGGTCTCTTCGCCGAGCTCATCGAGGAGATTCAGAAGAGCCCTCTCTCGCGGCGATAATTCCCCCTCTACTTTTTTGTCGTAATAACCATAACTTTCCGGATTTAATTTACCTTCACCTGCCATTTTTTATCTCCTTTCGCATTACTTTATCCTTTAAGTCTATCACAGATTGTCAAAAATGTCAACCCACCGCCAAAATCCCGCGCAGGACGTTGGCGGATTCCTGCCAATCGCGCACGGTGATGGTATCGAAACCCATCTCGACCACTGGGAAATCGTTGCCGCCGGGCTGGGTCATGTCGCCGAAATACAGCACTTCGTCCATGGTGACATGCAGATTTTCCAGCAGTTTGGTCATGCCAAAAACTTTATTCATGCCGGGCGGAAAGGCGTTAATCGTGGTCGTCCCGCCAATCTCGTAATCATAATCTGGCGCCAGTTCACGGGCGCGGGCGACGATGGCGGTGCGCTTGACCATGTCCGGATCCCACGCCAGTTTGGCGTCCAAACCAGCTTTCTGTCCCAACGCCGAATAGGCGATCATACTAAGGCGATTCTCAATAATTTCGTCGTCGCCACTTAACTCTACCCAATAACCCAAATCTCGCGCCGCCGTTTCCAGCGCGTCGGAAATTTCCTTAACCTGTTGTTCGTTTAGAGAATAATTGTATTCCTGATGCCAATCGTCGCCGACGTGGGTGTAATACTGCGTGCCCTGCGCCACCATCAAGTGCATATTCTTCAAGAGCTCCGGCGACACATTTTCCATCGGGTTGATAATCTGCACCAAAAATTGCTCGAATTTCTGTCCGGAAATTATGCAAATCTGGTAATGTTCCAACAGCCGCATCAACAATTCCGCCATCTCTGGTTTGATCGGCAATTTCGGCTCGTTAAGGGTTTTGTCGATATCGAACGCTAAAACTTTCTTCATTTTCCTCCTAAAACTTTCGCCTCTATCTTAGCATATGCTACAATATTTTCCTATGTTGAACCAGAAAGTTTTAATGTCCGGCGCGGATTTTTTCGCGAATGGCGCGGCGATCAACCCCTATTACGGCGACGAAAAAATTGACGTGGAGAGAGCCACGCGCGAACACACCGCCATTCGCGCGGCGTTTGAGTCGGCTGGAATCGAGGTCGTCCAAGTTCCGCCGCCCGCGGACAGCCAGGACGGCGTTTACACCGCGAACTGGGCGTTGGTGCGCGGCCGTATGGCGGTGATGTCGCGCCTGCCGGACGCGCGCAAAGCCGAGGAGCCGTATGCCGAGCAGGTTTTACGCGAAATGGGTTTCCAGACCGTCACCGTCCCAGAGGACTGGCATTTTTCCGGTCAGGGCGATTCCTTGCCCTGTGGTCGGTTTTTGTTGGCGGGCAGCGGTTATCGCAGCGATCCGCGCGCCCAACAATTCGCCGCCGAAACGTTGGGGTTGGAGCTGGTGCAACTGCGCGCCGTGCCGGAACTGGACGCGGACGGGCGACCCATGACCAATCCGGTCAGCGGCTGGGCTGATTCGTTTTTCTATGACATTGATTTGGCGATTTCGGTGCTGCGAGAAGATTTAATCGCCTATTGCCCCGCGGCGTTTGACCCAGAATCGCGCGCGCGAATCGAGGCACTGCCCATGGACAAAATCGCCGTCAGTTATGCCGAAGCCACCAACGGTTTGGCGTGCAATTTGGTTTCCACCGGCGAGACCGTGGTCATGAGCGACCGCGCGCCGGAATTTCGCGCCGAGGTCGAAAAACGCGGGTTGCGGGTAATCGCGCCCGAAGTCCGCGAACTGGCTCGCGGCGGCGGCTATATCAGATGTGTGTCGCTGACGCTGGACTAGAAATCGCGATAGGTTTGGTCGTCGCGAAATCCAGCATCAACAATGATATTTTCGTCCGGTGTTTTCTCGAATATAATTCGTATTTTTCCCACCCTCACTCTGAAAAAGTTTTCGTGTCCGCGTAATTTTTTAACGTCTAGGCTTTCCGTATCGTCGGCTAAAATCTTCTCGATTATCGCCATAACTTCGGAGTAGCGGCTCGTTCCGCGTATTTTGCGCAGAAACTTTGATAGCCTATCTGCCATTTTGACGCTCGAATTCCTTCATCCGCCGCAAAAATTCATCAGCCGGAATGCCGCGCGGGTATTTCTTGCTACGGAAATCGAAATTTGTCCAATGCCCCTCATCGCCCCACTCGTCCACATCCGCCCGAACGATCTTGAACAGCGGTTTAGACTGTTTCATTACTAGAAAACTGCGCCCTTTCGCGACCGCGTCGGCGACTTTTTGCATATCGTCACGCAGGTCGCGCGACTTGATAATTGTTGTATTCATAATGATTTAAGTTTAACAAAAGTTGAACTTTTCGTCAACTAGTATTTTTATCCTGTTGACATAATATAGTGATATAGTATAATGAAGAATATGAAAAATGGTGAGCGATTTCCATCGGAACGAAAATGTGCATATGACGTTGGCAAGTGTGCCACATTTTATCTGAACGGCAATTCTTGCCCTGACGATTGCGCAAAAAGGATCGAGGCGATAAAGCCGCCCGCATATGGAAATAAGCATACTACCGCAAGACAACAACGACCATTTGATATGCGCCCCAAAGATGAAAAGTTCATAGATCCAAGATTACGTGATTGACGAAACAGGAATGACTATTTCACTAACTTTTTCAAAATCCGCCGCGCCGTAGCCGCCTCATTCCAGGGGTGTTCACCGTCGGCGCGCTCGATGGTTTTTTCGTTGCCTTTGCCGAGCAGCAACACCAAGTCACCCTTTTTCGCCTGGCGCAGGGCGAATTCGATCGCCTCCGTCCGGTCGAGGATTAAAAACAGATTCTTGTCCTCTTTCTTGCCGGATTTCTTGGCACCGGCGGCGATTTGTTTCAGGATTTGTTCGCCCGGCGTGTCGCGATCGTCCTCCTCGGTCAGAACAACGATATCAGCGTGGCGACCGGCGATTTCGCCCATCGGTCGACGCTTTGACGGATCGCGGCGTCCTCCCGCCGAACCGAACAGCACAATCAGCCGTCCCGTGGCGGACTTTTTCATATCAGGCAATAATTTTTCGAAACTGTCTGGCGTGTGGGCATAATCCATTACTACTTCAAAATTCTGCCCCATATCAATCCGATTCATCCGCCCCTCGACAAAATCCAGCGCGAAAATTCCCTGCTCGATCTCGGCATTCGACAGGCCGTAAATAATGCCGACCGTCACCGCTGCCAGCGAGTTATAGACGTTGAAAATACCTGGAATTTGAGTTTTAATATGCAATTTACGACCGTCATATTTGACGAAATAGTCCACGCCGCCCGAACCGAGCTTGACCTGGCGCGCCTGGACGTCGCCGCGGTCGATGCCATAGGTGATCGGCGTTTCGATAGCGCGCTTGAAGTGCTTCGCCGAGGGATCGTCAGCGTTGATAATGCCGATTTTGCGACCGCGCGGCGTTTTATTGGCGAGCGTGAACAATTTGACTTTGGCTGCCAGGTAATTTTTGAACGTCCGGTGATAATCCAGGTGCTCGTGCGTCACATTGGTTTCGACCGCCACATCAATCGGCACGCCGAATGCCCGATATTGGCTCAGGGCGTGGCTGGTCAATTCCAGCACCAAAAATTCCGCCCCAGCATCGGCGATTTCACGCATACGTCTGTTCAGCAGCCCGGCGCTGACCGTCGTCATATGCTCGGTTTGCGGCTTGATATCCTTGCCCACGCCATACGCCACCGTCGTCATCAGCCCGGTTTTATGCCCTGCCTCGGTCAGCATGCGATAAATCATAAAAGCTGTCGTGGTCTTGCCATTCGTCCCTGTCACGCCGATAACTTTCATGCCGCTCGCCGGATAGTCGTATTTGTTCGCCGCCTGGAAAGCCCGATATTTGTGCACCGGCAGCACCAACTTGTCATAGCCGGGAATTTTTTCGATTAGTTTTTTCATAGTGTGGTTCATTATAGCACTGACGTGTGGTTGAGGGAACTGTCATTGCGAGCCCATGGGGCGAAACAATCCATGCGCACGTCATTACTGGATTGCTTCGCTGCGCTCGCAATGACATGGGAAGGATCGCGATGACACGGAGGGGAGATTTCTCGCCGTGACAAAAGAAAGAATCCTCGCGGCAATATAATGAATTATTCTGTTTAAGCTTGACACGGGGGGGGGTTAGGGGTATTTTGGGCGTATCTTGATCGGGTTATCTGAGTTGTTTATTGCCGACCCGTCAGAGACGAACTTTGATAGGTAGGCGGAAAAGGAGAGAAAAATGCCAGAGCAAAGAATCGAGAATAGACTGTTCATTGATGGCGAGATGCATTCCGAAATATGGGAATACATAGCAGTCCGCTATATTCCGGGAACAGATTACATCGGTGTCTCTCGTTGTGGGCTTGCATGCTCAAAGGAAGAAATTGAGCATGACGCTCAGCTCCTCGTAAATCTTTCAGGGAAGGATAGTATGCTTCTCAGGACGGTTAAAATCGAATCTACCCACTATGTTTTCGATGGCAAGAGCTTTGAGGAGCTAATGCTACCGACTGTGCTGCGGCGCTTAGATGAACGCATTGAATGCGAAAAGAAAGAGCTCGAAGCGTTACAGAACAAGAGGGGCAAAATTGCATTTTTTCAACAGATGGCGTCGCCATAAGGTGACGCCACGGGCTCTGCCCGCCTACCTATAACTATTTTGCTATAATGAAATCATGAAAATTTTGGGAATCGAAACCAGTTGTGACGAAACCGCCGCCGCTGTCGTGCAGGACGGCGTGCGGATTCTTAGTAATGTGGTGGTTAGCCAGATTGATATTCATCGGGCTTTTGGCGGTGTGGTGCCAGAGGTGGCGGCACGCTCGCATATCGAGGCGATTTTGCCAGTGGTGGACGAGGCGGTGCGGCCGGTCGGCTGGAATAATATCGACGCTATCGCTGTGACGACGCAGCCGGGGCTGATTGGCTCGCTGCTGATCGGCACGTTGACGGCGCGGACGTTGGCGTTGGTCAAACAGAAGCCGCTCCTGCCTATCAATCATATCGAGGCGCACGTTTATGCGAATTTTCTACAATCCGAAAAAACTCCCTTAGGGTTTTCGGCATCTGCGTCTCGACCAAGCGATCCAAGCCGGGCGACATCCCCATGCCCTTCGGGCGGGGACCCTGTCGCTCGGTTGGCTCCATTGGTCTTCGATCGTGGTGACGATACCGAAAACCCTAAGGAAGTTTTTCCTATTTTGGCACTCGTCGTCAGCGGCGGACACACTCAAATTATGCTGTTTCGCGGACACGGCGATTATGAGGTGCTGGGGCGGACGCGCGACGACGCGGTGGGCGAGGCGTTTGACAAGGTGGCGAAAATCCTCGGGCTGCCCTACCCTGGTGGGCCGTCGATCGCGGCGGCGGCCGAGCGCGGCGACGCTCACAAATATGCCCTGCCCCACCCCAAACTCGACAACCCGCTGGATTTTTCGTTCTCTGGGCTTAAAACAGCCGTTCTGCGCGCTGTTCAGGCGGAATGTGGTAAAGACTACACTTTTCCCTCAAACGCGCTCTCGGAGCTTCTGAGCGCCCAGCAGCGCGATGATTTTGCCGCCAGTTTTCAAAATACAGCTGTGGAAATCCTTGTGGAAAAAACCACACTGGCGTTTGCCGAGTTTCGACCGCGCACGGTCGTCATCGCTGGTGGCGTGGCGGCAAACCAGGAGCTGCGCCGGCAATTAGCCGCGCGTTTGCCTGTGGAAATCTCTTTCGCTCCGCCCGCCCTCTGCACCGACAACGCGGCGATGGTGGCGAGTTTGGGGTATTTCATCTCTGGACAGACAGAACCGATGGATCTGTGCCATCCGGAGATGATTTAGCTTTAATAGGCGTCGTTTGCGCTGAGCCGTCGCTTTCGACTGGATTGCGGAACGCCGGAAATCGGAGGTCGCTATCTCCGTAGTAATCCCACTTAAATTCGAGTTTCCCGCCGTGATTAATCCCATGCGGCACGTGCGCCCTGCCGTTCTTGTTCATCGAGGCATCATAACTGTTGCCAAAAAAGACAAACTGTTTTTGCCTAACCTCGGGATCCTCCATGGGGAGTTCTTGCAAATGGTCGGCTATTTTCTTCCATTCGCCCATCGGCAAGAGACGAAATTCATTCTTGCTGGTTTTAAAAAATATCAGTTTACTTTCTCCTGTGCTGTCTAGGTATCGTCGGTAAACTTCCGGTATAATAATGCGATTCTTATCGTCGACATTGACGATTTTTATATAAGTCAATGGTGTTTTCTCTGTGTTGGCGACGATATTTTCCATCCTCTTATTCTATCACACTTTATGGTATAAGTCAATAGTGTATAATGAATACCATGAAGACAACAGGGGTGCATTTTTTGCAAACGGAAGCTTGGGCGCGATTTCAGCGGTCGCTGGGGCGCGAGGTGATTACCAAATCGGGCGCTGGCTGGTCGTATTTGGCGGTGGTCGAACATGGCAAATTGGCAAGGCGCCTATATTGCCCGTATGGACCAACGGCTGACGACGAAAAATCTCTGAGCGCGGCTTTGGATGATTTGCGAACAGAGGCGACCAAACGCCACCTGGATTTCATTCGCGTCGAACCGATCGGCGATTTCACAGAGGCGGACTTGCGGAACCTGGGGCTGAAACGCAAGCTCTCTCATTACGCTGTCCAGCCGATTCGCACAGCGATCAACGATGTTTCCGGCGACGCGGCGACGATTTCCGCCGGAGTGTCGCAAAAAGTTCGGCGCTATGCTCGCAAAGCCGAGCGGGCGGGTCTGACCTATTCACACAGTCAAAATCCGGCTGATATCGAGTTTTTTATCGAAATGATTCACGACGTGGCGGCGCGCACCGGCATGCGCCCGATGAGCGACGATTATTATCGGAAAATGGCTGAGGTGCTCTTCCCTGCCTCTGATGCGGGCTTGATTTTCGCTGAGTTCAAGGGTAAGAAAATCGCCTCCATCGTGTATTTCAAGGCTGCGCAAACGATGTATTACGCGCATGCCGCCAATTTCACCGAATATCGCGACCTGTCGCCTGCCAATGGGCTGGGGCTCTACGCCCTGCTCTGGGCGCATGACCAGGGGTGCCAGGCGTTCGACTGGTATGGCATTGCCTCGGAAAGGTCCGACACTTCGGCGAGCCTGGCGGGTATCACCCAGTTCAAATTATCGTTCGGCGGCACCGTCAAAGACTACCTCGGCGCCTGGGAATTGCCGGTCAATAAATCGAAATACCACCTCTATAAACTGGCGATGAAAGTCGCCAAGCAAGACTAATTTTAGCGGCAATAAATTTCCTCTATTGCCCTGGTTTTTCTGCTGTGATATAATGAACTCAGCAGGAAAAAGTTTCCTGTGTGGAACAGAGACATGATGGTCATTCTGATTGTTTGTTGGTGCCGAAAAAAGTTCACGTGAAATGTAATTCGGACAAATCGTAAGGGGAGGTGAGAAATGGTAAAAGCTAAAATGGCGAAATTGGAACCAGCACCTGACGACGCTGACGAAGTGTTGGACATTATTTTCGAGTCCGAATGTGACGACGATCATGAAATAACCAGGTGAAATACTGAAATGAAATTATCAAAAACTTACCAACCGGACGATTACGAGCCGAATGTTTACGCGCTCTGGGAAGCCAGCGGCGCGTTTGCGCCGTCGGGGCAGGGTGAGCCCTATGCTATCGTGATGCCGCCGCCCAACGCCAACGGCAATTTGCACGCTGGACACGCCCTGTTTGTGGCGTGCGAGGACATTTTGACGCGTTACCATCGAATGCAGGGCAGGGATACGATTTGGATTCCCGGGGCGGATCACGCTGGTTTTGAGACCTGGGTGGTGTTCGAGCGCTATCTGGAAAGCCAGGGCAAGTCGCGTTTTGATTTTTCGCGTGATCAGCTCTACCAGATGACGTGGGACTTCGTGGCTCAGCAGCGGGGAAATATGGAATTGCAGCTGCGCGCCCTGGGCGCGAGTTGTGACTGGAATAATCTGGTTTTTACCCTTGATCAACAAGTTATTGATGTAGTTTTTACAACATTTAAGAAATTATGGGACGATGGCTTGATTTACAGAGGCGAGCGCATCGTTAATTATTGCACCCAGCACGATACTTCGTTTGCCGATATCGAGGTGGAATACCGCCAGGAAAAGGGCAAACTCTGGCACATCGACTATCCGCTGGGGAGCGGGCAGGGAAGTGTCACGGTGGCGACGACTCGCCCCGAGACGATGCTGGGCGACGAGGCGGTGGCGGTCAACGCCGACGACCCGCGCTATGCCAAATTGGTCGGGCAGAAGCTGATTTTGCCTCTGGTGGGTAGGGAAATCCCGATTGTCGCCGACGCGGCGGTCGAGAGCGAGTTTGGCACTGGCGCGGTCAAGATCACGCCGGCCCACGACCCGACTGATTTTGAAATTGGCGAGCGACACGGTTTGCTGATTACCTCTGTTATTGGGCACGACGGGCGGATTATCGAGCCGGCGCCGGCGGAGTTTGTGGGCTTGACCGTCGACGAAGCCCGCCGTCAGGTGGTTGAACAGCTGGAACATCTGGGACTAATCAGCAAAATCGAGGACTTCGAGCACCAAGTGCCGCATTGTTACAAATGTGGAAAAGTCATCCAGCCGTTGGTCAAGGAACAGTGGTTTGTCTCTGTTAAACCGCTTGTGGAAAAAGCCATCAAAGCTGTGGAAAAAGGTAAGATCAAGTTCACGCCCCAGCAAAAAGCCGACGAGCTGATTCGATATTATCAGGAGCTACGGGACTGGAATATTTCACGGCAAATTCCGTGGGGGATTCCGATTCCGGCGTTCAAACGGGTTGGCGACGACGAGTCTGGGCAACCTCTTTCGGCATCTGCGTCTCGACCAAGCGATCCAAGCCGGGCGACATCCCCATGCCCTTCGGGCGGGGACCCTGTCGCTCGGTTGGCTCCATT
>JAITGI010000017.1 GCA_031280785.1 Candidatus Nomurabacteria bacterium | reverse complement strand
ATATACACTGGATTGGCAGTCCTCTGCTCTGCGGAGTGTGACTGGCTAGCACCTTGCGTGCTGGCGGTTTTCGTTATTGCTTGTTGTTTTAATATTTTGAGCCGGCGGGCTGAAAACGTAGAAAGTGGTGGAGGAATGGGAAAGAACTTTATCGGAAATTCGTTATCACTGGCATCTATCGGACTGGCGGAGATAACCTTTTTGAGGGTCGTCGAGGTTAAGCCGGAAGATATTCCGCGGAATCTCGAGTTCCGTTTGGGACATCAGGATATCACAAATATCGTGAATGGTATCCTGGGGACAGAGCTTGAGGTCAACCGGACCGATACTCGTCTGACAGCGGCTGACCACCTCTATGTGGCTCAGTATGCGGGACCGCGCCTCGCCGAGGACGCCGTCGGATTGCCGGAAGGGGCGTCAATAAGGTGGCTTGAAGTCACTATGGTGGCCGGCGAGATAGAGGTCGACTGTGACTTCACATATAGCGCCCTCGCGGATTGGCTATACGGGCACCCCTGGAGCGAGGAGGACGCTCAGAGGGAGTATGACTGGTCACAGAAAGGAGGACCGAGCGAATAAAGAATCTCTCATAAAAGCGTCGAACCCATCCGTTCGGCGCTTTTTCTGTTTGGTAGACGCGGATTTTAGCACTCCCTTGACACGAGTGCCAAAACCGCGGTATACTTTTTTCATGAATCCGATGTTTGAATTTTCGATGCCGATGAGCGAGAACGCTTTTAATGCCATGCGCAGCGCCGAGATGTTGGCGCGCGAACAGGGTGGGAACCATATCGACACTGAACATTTATTTATCGGAATTTTAGCGCAGCAAAACTCAATTGGCGCCAAAATCATGACAAGTTTTGGCGTGGATTTCGAAAAAGCCAAGCTGGCTATGGCGATTTCCGCGACCAAAAAACCGGCTCAACCGTCGCAAATGGTGCAATTGTCGGAAAATGTCGGCTTAACTTTTCGCATGAGCATCGAGCTGGCGCGCGATCATCACCAGGATTATTGCGGCACCGAGCACATTTTATACAGCCTGTTGTCCCAGTCGCGCTCGAAAGCCGTGGAATTGCTGAAAAACTTGGGTGTGGACGCTAAATTGGTGCTGTCCGCGCTGGAAAAACATCTGGAACGCGAAAACAGCGAGCATACCGCCGCCGGCACGCGCGTCAGTCGGGGCGGACGCGGATCGTTCCTGAACAAATTCGGCACGAATTTAACGGCGCGGGCGATGAAGGGCGAGCTGGATCCGGTGATCGGGCGCGACCGCGAAGTCACGCGCATGGTGACGATTTTGTCGCGGCGAACGAAGAATAATCCGGTGCTGATCGGCGAGCCGGGCGTTGGCAAGACCGCTGTCGTCGAGGGCTTGGCGCAGCGCATCGCCAGCGAGGATGTGCCGGAAAACTTGGCGGGCAAGGCGATTTATCAGCTGGATTTGGCAGGCATGGTGGCGGGCACTAAATATCGCGGCGAGTTCGAGGATCGCATCAAACGTGTGCTCGGCGAGGTGCGCGCCGATCCGAATATCATCATTTTTATCGACGAATTACATCTGTTGATGGGTGCGGGCGCGGCGGACGGCGCCATGGACGCGGCGAATATGCTGAAACCGGCGTTGGCGCGCGGCGAGTTTCGGCTGATCGGGGCGACGACGCTGGACGAGTATCGCCGCCATATCGAAAAGGACGCGGCGTTGGCGCGCCGTTTGCAGTCGATCGTGGTTGATGAGCCGAGCGCCAAAGACACCGTGAAAATCATCGAGGGGCTGGCGGGGAATTACGAAACTTTTCACAATGTGCGCCTGAACCAGAACGTCATCAGGGAAGCCGTGCGCCTGGCGGAGCGTTATATCACCGAGCGATTCATGCCAGACAAAGCCATCGACGTCATCGACGAGGCAGCGGCGCTGACGCGGGTGCGCGCGACCAAAAATCAGCCGAGCAACGAATTGAAAACTATGCGGCACGAGCTGGCGATGCTGAACGAGAAAATGGAGGACGCCGTGGCGCGCGAGGATTACGAGGCGGCAGCGTTGTATAAAATGCGCATCGCTCGCAGCGGTGAAAAAATTGCCGAACTGGAAAAGGTCACAGCGGACGGCGGGCGCATGACGCTGAAGCTCGACGATGTGGCGCAGGCGGTGGCGACAATGACCGGCGTGCCGGTGGCGCAGTTGCGGCGCACCGAGGCGACGCGGCTCAGCAATTTGGAAAAGCACCTGGGCAAGCACATTATCGGTCAGGACGAAGCTGTCGCCCAAGTATCGCGGGCGATTCGCCGCGCGCGCAGCGGCATCAACGCTGGACGGCGGCCGATCGGCTCGTTTGTTTTCCTAGGCCCGACCGGCGTGGGTAAGACCGAGCTGGCGCGGGTGGTGGCACGCGAAGTTTTTGGCTCTGATAAATCTCTGATCAAAATTGATATGAGCGAATTCGCCGAAAAGCACAACACCAGCCGGCTGGTCGGCGCGCCGGCGGGCTACGTCGGCTATGACGACGGCGGGCACTTGACCGACCGCGTGCGCCGCCAGCCATACAGCGTGGTGCTGTTCGACGAAATCGAAAAGGCTCACCCAGAGGTATTTAATATGCTGTTGCAACTGCTTGAGGACGGGCGCCTGACCGACGGCAAGGGTCGCGAGGTGGATTTTTCCAACACTGTTGTGATTTTGACATCGAATTTGGGAGCGGAAAAATATGACGATACGACGCTGGGGTTTCAGGCGACAAATGGTCAAAAAACTCATGCCGACAACCAGGCCGCGATTATCAAGGAGTTGGAGCGCGTGATGCGTCCGGAGCTGGTCAATCGCTTTGACAAAATCGTGGTTTTTCGTGGTCTGAATCGCGCTGATGTGGGGCGGATTTTCGACAACCTAATCAGCGAGCTGAACGAACGTTTGGCGGCGAAAGGCTTGGCGGTCAAGGTCGAACCAACGGCAAAACGCTGGCTAACCGAGCGCGGTTACAGCACCAAATTCGGCGCCCGCCCACTCCGCCGCGTAATCCAAGACGAGCTGGAACACGCTCTCGCCGAGGGAATTCTGCGTGGTCAATTCAAACGCGGTGATGTGGTGCGCGTGAACTCAAAAAAAGACCAGATTGTGCTGAGTAAAGTTACAGAATAGTGTGTAATCGTTAACTTTCCACATAAAGTTTGATATAATAGAATGATAGGGTCGTGAGATCCGAAATAATTGGACGGCGAGGGTGTATAAATGTATAGCTCGGGCGATTTTCGCTCTGTATATACAGAGCTTTTCTTGTTGTAAGAAAAGCGTTAATCCTTTATCGTCCGGCACCTTGACAATCACTTACTGTTTAATAATTCGGAATTCCGCCATTTTCGTCAAATCGTCAACGGGCTTGGCGAACATAGCGGAGTTCCGGATTGCATAAAGGCAAACTGGACGCACTCCCTTCCGACGCTTCACTGGGACTGTGAAACTACGGAAGTGTTACGAACTGCCCATGGGCGGAAAGGAGTTTAGTTATGGGATTTTTCATTTTTGGAGTTATACTTTTAGTGGTAGGGGCGATATTGTTTGTCGCCTGTAGGCGCTACGCGCGCGAACATCCAGATGAATCGGTCTCCAATGCGGCGCTAAATATCACCAACATAGTGCTATGCCTATCAGGGCTTGTCATGTTGGCGTTGTCGGCGATCTATTTCCAGGATCCTGGTGAAAGCGTGGTCCTGCGCCATTTCACCGGCACCTTGTCCGGTATCAGCAGCGAGTCCGGGGCGCACATCAAGTCGCCGTTTGATGCGTGCGTCAGATATGACGTGCGCAACAACACCGTCACATTTGTCGGTGACGGCACGGAGGACCAGGTGCACGGCGGGACGGCTATCGGTCCGCAGATCACTTTCCAGGACAAGGAAGGTGTGACGGGCAACCTCGACGTTGTCGTCCGCTATTCCATTGATCCGCTGGCGGTCAAGGAATTGTATGCAAACTACCTTAGTCAGGAAAATTTTGTCACGAAGGTCGTGGCGCAAGATGTGCGCTCGATCTCGCGGCAGATTCCTGGCGAATATGGGACCTTAGCGCTGTTCAACTCTCGCGCCGAAGCGGAGCAGGCGATATTTGCGGCCTTGGAGAAAAAATGGGTCAACCAGCCCATTACGCTCGAGGCGGTGAACCTGCAAGAGATTCGTTATAGCGAAGACATCAAACAACGCTACGACGATGCCCAAGCCGCCCGCGTGGCGGTGGACAAGGCGCAAGCCGAGCAGGACGCTGCCGAGATTCAGGCAGAGACTGCGCGGATTGCCGCACAGGGTCAAGCTGACGCTAACGCCATTCTGACGGAGTCTCTGTCTGAGGAAATCCTCCGGCAGCGCTATATCGACGCGTTGCAAAAGGGCGGCGCGATTTACGTCGTGCCGGAAGGCAGCTCGCCGATCGTTGGCGTGGCTCCGCCAGTTTCAGCGCCGGCGGCGCCACAACCACAGTAGTAAGCGTTTTTTTGAGCCCGTCACTTCTGGTGGCGGGCTTTTCGCGTCCTGAAATCAAATATGCTACAATGAGCCTATGACAAAATCCAAAAAGTCCAAAGCACGTATTATTGTGCCGATAATCGCGACAGTGCTGTTGATCGCGACCTGGCAAATTTACGCGCATTTGACCGGCGTGTTCAGCTTGCGTTGGTTTGGCGACCAAATCACGGTGGCGACTTTCCAGCCATCGCCGGCGATCACCGATTTGGCGGAGGGCAGCGGCATGAGCGACTACGGGCGGTTTTACTTTTACGCCGCGGTACCGGAAGTCAACGACAGCCAGGATTTTAACATCAATTGCGCCGACGTCATCAACGAGGAATCGTATACGCTGGGCTGTTACAATGGGCGGATTTTCCTGTTCAACGTGACGGACGAACGCATCAGCGGTGTCAAATATGTCACGGCGGCGCACGAAATGCTGCACGTGGCGTATGATCGGCTGGGTCCGCTGGAAAAAAATCGTGTTGACGAGCTGCTGAAAAAGCAATTGAGTCATACCACCGACCAGCGAGTTTTGGATTTGGTCGAGATGTATGCACAGAGCGAGCCGGGTCAGGAGCTGAACGAACTTCATTCAATTTTTGGCAGCGAGCTGGCTGATTTATCGCCGGAACTGAGCGATTATTACCGCCGTTATTTCGCCGATCGCGGCAAAACCACCAGCGCCAGTGAGAAATACGAGGCGATTTTTGCCGATATGGAACGGCGTGCCGATGAGCTGGAAATTAAAATGGCGGCGCTGGACGGCGAAATCAAATCGATGTCCGCCCAATATGACGCGGACGCGGCGGCGCTGTCAGCTGATGTCGATGAGTTTAATAGCCTGGCGTCGCTGTCGGGCGGTTTTCCGTCCGAGGCGGCTTTTTACGCCCAACGTAATTCGTTGCTGTATCGGCAGTCGCAAATCAGTGGCGCGGTCGATGCTATTAACGCCAAAATCGATGAGTTTAACGGCTATGTCACTGATTTGCAGGCGCTGGGGCGCGATGCCGCGAGTTTGCAAAAAAGCATCGATAGCAAGGGCGGATTACTGGAGTAATCATGGCAAAAGTGAGGACAAAATTCGTCTGCCAGCAATGCGGCGCGAGTTACCCGAAATGGGCGGGCAAGTGCGAAAATTGCGGCGCGTGGAACTCTCTGTTGGAGCAAGCGCCGGCGGCTGAAGGCAAGTCGATCGTGGCGCGCAGCCGCGGCGCGAAACAGGCGACCGAGAAAATCAGCGACGTGCAGGTTGACAGCGTGGCGAACCGGCTGTCGACCGGTTTTGACGATTTGGACGCGGTGCTGGGCGGCGGCTTGATCGCGGGCGGCGTGGTCTTGCTGGCGGGGCAGCCGGGCATTGGCAAGTCCACGCTGCTGATGCAGATTTGCGCGCGAATCGCCGACAAAAATCAGGTTTTATACGTCAGCGGCGAGGAAAGCGCGTCGCAGGTCAAGCTGCGCGCCGAGCGTTTGGGTGCGAAAAACTCTGACAATTTGGACTTGGCGAGTTCGGTTTCCGCCGACGACGTGGCGGCGACAATTGCCGGCGGCGATTACAAATTGGTGATCGTCGACTCTATGCAGACTATGCAAATGACAGAGGTCGCCAGTGCGCCCGGCACGGTCAGCCAGATCACCAACTCAGCGAATATCATCATTCGCGCTGCCAAAAACACCAACACGGCGGTGATTTTGGTCGGTCACGTCACCAAGGAAGGCAGTATCGCCGGCCCGAAAATCCTCGAACATATCGTGGATGTGGTTTTGGAGTTTCAGGGCGACAAATACGGCGGTTTCAAGTTGGTGCGCGCCGCCAAAAACCGCTATGGCAGCACTACCGAAGTGGCGATTTTTGATATGAAAGAATCGGGTTTGGAACTTGTCAAGAACCCGTCCGAGGCGTTGTTGGCGGAACGCCGCGACACCGACGGCTCGGTGATTTTGGCGACGTTGGAGGGCAACCGCCCGCTGCTGGTGGAGATTCAAGCGCTGGTCAACCCGACCAGTTTTGGCTACCCAAACCGCACCGCCAGCGGGTTCGACTTGAACCGCTTGAAATTGTTGGTGGCGGTGCTGGAACGCCGCACTAAATTGAAATTGTCCGACAAAGACATCTATATCAACGTGGTCGGCGGTCTGCGGCTGGACGATCCGGCGGCAGATTTGGCGGTAGTGATGGCGATCGCCAGCGCCACGGCGGAACGCAAACTGGCGACCGGCGCGGTAGTTTTCGGCGAAATCGGCTTGGGCGGCGAAGTTCGCACAGCGCGAATGTCCGATAAACGCCTCGCCGAAGCGCGAAAACTCGGTTTCAAATTCGCCATCGCACCCCAGTCCGCCGCCCGCGACAAATTCGTCCGCCCCACGACCGACTTGCGCGATGCGTTGAATCAGCATTTGAAATAATAGTCCGTCTATGGCGTGAAATGGTTGGTTCGTGTTATGATTGACTAAATGATTAAGAAAAAAGAAGGCGTTAAATGTGTGCCTGCTGGTGTCTGCCCGGAAAGACACGAACACGAAACGGCGGATTTTTTCCTGTCGTTGGGCAAAGACGTTGTTTTTCTAAAACCGACTCGCGTTAAAGGCGTAAAAAACGCAGACGTCGAAATTGATGGCGCTAAATGGGAGATGAAGAGCTTGTTCGGCAAGAGTAAACGCAGTATCGGCGACCACTTGTCGAAAGCTTCGCGCCAATCGACGCATATCATTCTCGACACGAAATCTGGCAAAAAGATTGACTTCGACCGATAAATCGTGCTAAACTATGCCCAGTGAGACCGTCGCTTACCCCGAAGGGGCGAGCCACGGTCTCCTTTTTGTTCGGAGGTATCTGGCTTGTCTTTGAAAATTTATGCTACAATAAATATGTAAGAAATTATTTAACCAAAAAACGCTATATATAGCGTGCGACACACCATATATAGCGTGTCGGAAACGAAAGGAAAACAAATGGAAATGAGTAATTTTGACAAACTAGTGCTGATTATTTTGATCGTGATTTTGGCACAGACGACGTATTTGGCGGCCAAAAAGTGGCGGCAACGGACGTTGAAAGTGGCGCGCGGGTCGCTGCTGCTGGACACCAGTGCGATTATGGACGGGCGGATTGTTGATGTCGCCAAGACTGGAATTATCACGGCAGAGATTATCGTGCCGCGCAGTGTGATCGGCGAGATGCAGCTGCTGGCGGACAAGGCTGATCACGAAAAGCGGGCGCGGGCTCGCACGGGTTTGGAAAATGTGCGGCTTTTGCAAAAAATGTCCGGCGTGACGGTCAGTATCGTCAACGACGGCGAGCTGGATCGCGGCGGCGTCGATCGGCGGCTGCTCGACCTGGCGACGCGTTATGATGCCAGTATTTGCACGACGGATTTTAATCTCAACAAGGTCGCCAAAGTTCAGGATATCACAGTGGTCAACGTCAACGAGCTGGCGCAAATGTTGCGCGCTCAGCACTTGCCGGGCGAGAGGGTCGAGATCATCATCGTCCAGCCCGGGCAAAATCGTGATCAGGGCGTCGGCTATCTCGACGACGGCACGATGGTGGTGGTCGAAAATGCGCGCGCCAATGTTGGCGACAAATTGAGCGTGGAAATTATGCGTTCACTGCAAACCGAAGCTGGGCGAATGATGTTTGCCAAGAAGCTTGCCAAAAACACTTCGAACACCAATGAGCGCCAAAAAACTAGAACTAATCAGAGAACAAAACGCTAACCGGCGTGCTGCTGGAATACAAGGCTTCGTCGGCGACATAGATGCTGACCGGAATTTGCGCCGAGGTAGCGCCGCCTTTGCCGCTGGGCGTGGGCACGGTGGCGATCCAAACGTTGGGCAACGCCGAGGCTGTGGCGGTGTATTGCTGCCCGTCGATGCTGAACGTTACGGTCGTGATGTTGCTGCGAGCATTGTTGCCTTTTTGGATGGTGGCAGAAACTTCCCAGACGCTACCCAGTTTCGTGGCTGATACGTTGATGCCGGGCCACAGCATCGGTCCGCTGTCGCCGCAGCTGTGCACGTCATCGTAATGTTCGCGGTCGTAACCGTCCGGCGCCTGGTAGGTCGTGGATTTGCGTGTGTTGTTGACGGTTTTTACCACGTCCAAGGTTTCGCGGGCGGCGTCGGGCGTGCACTCGGTCGCCAGTTTGCGGCTGACGCGGTCGAATACGGTCGGTTCGGTCACGACTTCGATGGCGTCCTTGGTATACCACGACGGATAGATATCGTTCCTGCCGCCGATGCTTAGTGTCTGGATTCCCTCGGGCTTCTGGAACCAATCGTTATTATTCCAGCTGCCGTCCGGCGCAAAGACGTCGCGATGTGAGCGACCGACAATGCCGGCCACAGTCGGACCCAGCGACATACCATCGCCGTAGTTCAGGACTGCTGGCACGTGGTTGCCCCACCACATGGCGAACGACGCCTTGGGGGTGTAGCTCATAAACCAGAGGTCTTTTTGCGCCCCGCCGAGGTCGGATGTGCCGGTCTTGGACGCGGTTTTGACGCCCGGGATACAGAATCCCGCCGAGCAATAGCCAAAGGTCGCCGAGCGAGAATTGGCGTCGCTGAGCACGTCGTTAATTATGAACGCCGATTGCGGGTCGATGACTTGTTTGACGTCCCTTTCCTCGTCGTGCTTGAACAGCAGGTTATCCTGGAAATCCTTGACTTCCAGGACGCTCGACACCGGTCGATAGGTTCCCATCCGCGCGAAAGTCGCGAAAGCGTTGGCGTGCTCGACTTGCTTGGCGCCGCAACCGCCGATCGACGCCGCCAAGCCCACCGTTTGGTCAACGCCGTCGGTGCAGTAACTTTTGTCGCCGATCTCGCGCATCTTTTCGATGGTCGGCTGCGCGCCGCCGTTGAAATGCATCGCCATAATCGCCGGAATGTTCAGCGACTGCGACAAGCCATTGCGAATCGTCGCCGCGCCGCGCGTGCTGCCGTTAGCATTGTGCACCTGGGCGCCGTAAATTTGCTGGACGGTTTTGCCGCCGTCGGTGTCCTCGATCATGGTGCCGGCGCCGTAAGCTTTGCCATCGCGTTGCATGTCGATCAGGCTGGCGTAGACTTCGGGCTTGACGGACGAGCCGGGCTGGATGAATGAGGTCGCCGCGTTGACCGCGCCGTAGTCAGGGAAATTATAATCGCGGCTGCCGCGCATGCCGAGGACTTGACCAGTCTGGCTGTCAACCATGGTGGCGGCGGCGTTGTCAAAGCCCATACCGCGCGGCAAATTGCCAGCGAAAACTTTGTCGATTTCCTCGTCGATGATATTTTGCACGCGCAGGTCGAGTGTGGTTTTAACGACCAAGCCACCCTGACCGACGACTTTGATGCCGAGCTCGTCTTCCAGATCCGATTTAACCATCTGGACGAAATGCGGCGCCCGCGCTCCGACGATCAGCGAATCGAGCGGTTTCAGCGTGTCTTGCAGGTTGTCAATAGTCAGCTCCTCCTGGGCGGCGGCAATCATTTCAGCGGTGTATCGCTCGGGAAATTGCTCGCCCATATATTTCAGCACGGTATTCTGGCGCTCCATCAGCGACGTATTCCAGTCGATATTATACGGATTGTAAATCGTCGGCGATTGTGGAATCGCCGCCAGCAGCGCGGACTCCGCCAGGGTCAGGTTGCTGGCGTCCTTGCCAAAATAAGTCTCCGCAGCCGACTGCACGCCGTTGCGCCGCCCGCCATATGGCGCCACGTTCAGGTAATATGTCAAGATTTCGTCCTTGCTGTAAATCCGCTCGGCCTCGACCGCCAGGATCGCCTCGTCGATTTTACGGGGAATACCCGCCAAACCCCGCTCGCCGGCCTCGTCGATGAAAAAGACTTGCTTGATGAGCTGCTGGGTCAGGGTCGAGCCGCCCTGGGTAGCGCCGCCGCTGATATTGTTGACGAACGAACGCGCGATACCGCTCAGGCTGACACCGCCGTGGCTGAAAAATTCCTTGTCCTCGATCGCCACAGTGGCGTCCTTGATCGCCGGCGTAATTTGATCGGAATCGACGAATTTCAGAACCTGCCCAGAGCCGGAATCCTCCCACAACGTTTCGCCATTGCGGTCAAGATACGTATTCGTCGTGGTGCGAATTCGGTCGTTGATGACGTCGGGCAGGGTTTTGGCTTTGGCGATATCGGGAATGATGTGGAAAATCAGCAGGTAAACCGACAGTAAAATCAGCAACCCCAACAGGATTTTCAGCCCAAATCGAAAACCCTCGCCGCTGAACCAGAATTTGCACAATTCGCGCGGGTGCAACAGATAAAACCTGTATCGCTCGATGCGGCTTTTTGGCAAATGGCTGAGGCGTTCGCGTTTTTTTTGCAAACGTTTGGCTTTTTTTGAATTCGGATCAAGGTGGCTAGTGCTTTTGCTGCGCGCCCTGAAAACCGAACCGAATTTCTTCAACTTCTTGGACATCTCTCGCTTCCCTCCCTAAAATTGTTTAGTCAATTATAGCACATTTTTCATATTGTAAAGTGTGATATAATTTGGATATGAAATTAAGTGAAGAGTTGATTTATCGCGGAATGATGGCGCAGCACACGCTGGGCGACGTTGCAAATTTGGATAAGAAAAAGCATAAGTTTTACTTTGGCGCTGACCCGAGCGACAGCTCGATGACTATCGGCAACTTGGCAGCGCTGATGATGTGCAAGGTTTTCATTCGGCATGGATATGAGCCGACGCTTCTGGTGGGCGGCGGCACTGGCCGCATCGGCGATCCAAAGATGGACAAGGCGCGCCCCGTGAAGTCTTTGGCGGAGATTGAACAAAATGTGCAAGGCATAAAATCGCAGTTCACGCGCATAATGGGCGCAGATATCCGCGTCGTCAACAATAACGACTGGCTTGACAAACTGGGCTTTTATGAGTTCCAAAACGAAGTCGGGCAGTATTTTTCAATGACGCAACTGATGGATCGTGATTTTGTCAAGGCGCGCACCGGCGAGGGCGGTACGGGCTTGTCGGCGGCAGAGTTTTCGTATTCTCTGTTGCAAGGCTATGATTTTTGGTATCTTTACAAGAAGTTTGGCATTGATTTGCAACTTTGCGGTGTCGATCAAATTGGCAACGTGATGAGCGGTATTCATCTGATTAGCAAAAAGGAGGGCAAACAGGCGCACGTTTGGAGCTGTCCGCTGATCCTCGACACCTCTGGCAAGAAGTTCGGCAAGAGCGAGGGCAATGCTATCTGGCTGGACGCTGGGCGCACCAGCGTGTTCGATTTTTATCAGTTTTGGCTGAATGTCGACGACGCTGGCGTGGAAAACTATCTCAAAATCTACACCGAGATCACACCGGCGGAAATCGACGAAATAGTCAAATTGCACGATAAAAATCCGGCGGCGCGCGGCGCGCAAAAGGCTTTGGCGTTGGGCGTGGCAGAGGTGGTGCACGGTCGCGAGGCGGCAGTCAACGCCGCGCACATCACGAACGTTTTGTTTAACAGTGGCGATATCCGCGAGCTGTCGCGCGAAGGATTGAAATTGCTATCCGAAACCATTCCAGCCGTCAAAGTCGGAGCAACAGTCGTCGAAGCCCTGGTTAGCGCCAAACTCGCCAACAGCAATGGCGAAGCCCTACGCCTAATCCGCGGCGGCGGCGTCTCGGTCAACGGCGCGAAAATCGGTGAGGATTACAAAATTAGCGAACTGAGTTTAGTCAAGAAAGGCAAGAACTCGTTTGTGTTAGTTAAATAATTTGGAGGTTAAATTTATGTCGACATACGCGGAAAGAAGAATAAAAAGGAGTTATAAAAAAAGTGAAGATGAAAGTTTCGATATTACCAACGAAGATTTAAGAGATTTAGACAATAGGATCGCCGCTAAGCTACGAAAAAATGATTCATTCAGAACGAATTTTTTTGGACCCATTGTTATGCGGCATTGTAAAAATGATGGGGGGGGGCGACCCAACCGAGTTGTGTGTCGCACGCGACGAAGACAACGAATAAACTCATTCAACTTCTCTCGTAAAATGGGGTGGCTAATCGGGCTTGAACCGACGACCTTCGGGACCACAACCCGACGCTCTAACCAACTGAGCTATAGCCACCTCGTATAAACTATCCTATCACATTATTCGTCGGCTTGCCAGGTTTATAGGTAGTTAATCCAGATCATTAATTAATGGGTCAATGGTCTTGGTCTTGAACTTATAGAGTTTGGCTGGACGCGAGTTGGTATTGTGCCGTAGTTTGCCGGTGTCGATAATCTGATTTAGGCGGAAAAACTTTTTCTGGAAATTGCGCTTGTCGAGTAAGTGCCCCAGGACGGCTTCGTATGCCGATTGCAAATCGCTCATCGTGAACAAATCTGATAAAAAAGCCCGGATTAAATTGGTGGAATTGATCTTGTCGATCAAAACACCGCGACCAAAATCGATGATATGCTGGTGGTCATAGGCAAGCTCTGGCAGGTCGTCAACAGGAAAGAAAGCCACCTCGTCGGCGTTGAATGGGGTTTCGGTTTCGTAATTTGCGGCGATATAGGCGACCGAAACAGCGTGCCCGCGCGGGTCGCGCGCCACAACGTCAAAAACTTGCGACTGCTCGAGATAGCGTAGCGCGTGAACGTCTATGCCGGTTTTCCTCTGGATTTTTTTTTGCAGAGCTTGCAATGTTGTCTCGCCGCGCGCCACATAACCGCCTGGCAAAGCCCATTGTCCCTGAAATGGCTCGCCGGGACGTTTATGCAATAACACACATAGTTTATCATTTTGGACTTCAAACAAGCTCAAATCCACCGTCAGTGTCGGCGGCAGGTATTCGGCGCTATATATTTCCTGTAACGGCTTAGCTCTATGCATCATAGTAGTATTCTAGCATACGAAAACGCATTTTACAAGTAAATGTATAATTAACACCAAAATATTGTAAACGTTGTAAAAAATACTGAATATGTAACAGATATAGAATAGTAATATTCCGACAAAAATAACAGTGTAGTATTGACACAAAGGCTTGATTCAGATATCCTGGAAGCATAGTTAAGTGTGCTAACGACACAAAGCACCAAGACTCGAACCTTAAAAAATAGATGCTAAAGCAGAAAGGTCGAGGTGCTTTGAGGTTTGTTAGCACGAAATCATCATGCAAGTGAATAATTAAACACGGTATTGAATGAAAGGAGTGCTATCATGAAGCTCAAGACAAACTACGAAGAGATCGTAAATGTTGCTAATATTGCAACAGAAGGTAATGCCGGACATGTCGGAGAGGTTCTGACCCTTGCGGGACAGGAAAAACTTCGTCCAGCAGTCAGGGACGGTAAGCGGGTTCTGCTGATCGCCATCGATATGCAGAACGATTTTATGGAGGGTATTGGCAGTCTGCCGGTGCCAGGGAGCAAGGGCGACGTCGAACGTCTGACGCGGTTCATTTACGGTAACATGGAAGGAATCACGGATATAATGTGTTCGATTGACACTCACTATCCGCAACAAATCTTCCACCCAGCGATGTGGGCGGACAAGGACGGCAACCAACCCGATCCCTATACAATGATCACCTATGAGGCGGTCGCAAATGGGGAATGGACGGTCGCGGTTGGTCTGCCTAAGAAAGCTCTGGAATGCCTGAAAGCGCTCGAACAAGCCGGAAAAGTCGGCGTGTTGGTATGGCCGTATCACTGCCTGATCGGCACCAACGGCGGGGCACTAGAAGCGGAATTTGCCAAAATAGTGCATTTCCACGCTCTGGCGAGGAAGTCGAAGCCGCAGTTCGTGTTCAAAGGCACCGATGTCTATTCAGAGATGTATGGCATCATTGAGCCGGAATACAACCCCGAAGGGTTCGTCAATTTCCAGGTGCTCAATGCTATCGCCGGCGACAACGCGGACGGTCAGTTCGAGATTCACTATGACGAGATCTATCTCGCTGGTGAAGCGGCGTCGCACTGTCTGCTGGAATCTGGCGCGCAGATCCTGAAACGGTTTGCGAACCACCCGGAAGTCACGCAGCGCATCACCATTTTGGAAGATTGCACCAGCCCAGTTACGGGCTTCGAGCAACAAGCCAAGGACGCGTTCGACGACTTCAAGAAGCAGTATGGTATCCAAGTCAAAAAAAGCACGGAGGTGCAGCTGGTCTGACCAGTCGCGCTAAACCCCAAGTAACTTAAAACTCACGTGGATTTAATAAAGGAGGTAAATACCAATGAGTAAGACTGTGTATGACATTTCGGGAGCGGACATCGCCCCTAATCTGCCGGTTGACGAGATCGAGAACGAGCGTCAAACACTATTTCGTTTTGTGGTTGACCGTTCGGGGTCAATGGATCAATACGCTCGGGAAATGGAATATTTCCTGGGTGTGCAGAAGGAAGCGCTGGGTGAATCCAAGCAGGAAGACGAGATCTTGATGGGGCTAACGTTGTTCGATGACAATATCGACCACAGCGGCTACCGTCTGATCGAGGACTTCCCGACTGATTACTCGGTGTGTGGACGCACCGCGCTATACGACGCGGTTATCGAGGCGGCTGACGGGCTATACATGGGAGACGGCACTGGCTATATGGAAGTTTTGCAACAGCAAGGCGTCAAAACCAAAGCTTGTTTCTTCGTATTCTCTGATGGTTATGACAATGTGTCACGAGCAGGCGTCGCCAATGCAAAAGCGGCCATCGAACGTCTGCAAAACTACGAGATAATCGTGGCTTTTGTCGAATTCGGTCCGGACGCGGGCGGTGTCGCCAGGCAGCTGGGTGTGAAGGGTGAAAACATCATCAACACCACGGCTGACAAGCATGCACTGCGCCAGCTGGCGAATGTCGTCAGCAAATCGGCACTCAGCTTTTCGGCGTCGGCGGCAGCGGGGCAAAGCAACAACGCTTTCTTCGTCTGAGCAACTATTTGGAGGGAGCGCGCCAATCGGCTCGCTCCCCTTTCTCATATAGGAGGTGAGTAAAATGACAATCGTTCTAAGTAAAACCGGATCGGAACATCTGTATTCCGATCGCAATAGACAAGACATGGCGCTGGCGTTGCCGGGGCTAAAAGTGGTGCTAGACGGCTGCGGTTCGATGGATTTTTCGGAAGTAGGCGCGGCGCTTTTTGGGCAGATGCTCAAACAGGAGTATAAGGATCGCGCCAAACTGGGACGTCCAACTATCACGCCGGATAATTTTGCCGACATCACTTGGACGATTTTTCACAAAATGTCCTATCTGATGCCGACGGATTATCTGAAATCGCAAAATCTCAGTTTTACCATTCTGGCGTGTTTCGAGATGCCGGAAGAGTTCGTGGTTATGAGCTGTGGCGACGGTTTTATTGTCAAGCAAATCAGCGACGAAATAGTGGCGGAACAGTTGGACGATGGCGAATACCCCAAATATTTTGTCTATAATTTCATCGAAGACAAGGCGATATTGAATGCTTATCGCGAGGGCGTGGATTTTATGCTCACACGCTATGCTAAGCAGGATTTTGTCAATATCGGCGTGGCGACGGACGGCTGGCGATTTGTCGAAAACTTGTCGGTTTTGGAACGTTTCAGTATTGATGACTTCCTAAAACAAGGCAAAAAAGGCAAGATCGGCATGCTGATCAATCGCAATATCCAAGTCTTCAAAGATGATATTTCTATCTGTTTCTGACAAGGAGGTGAGATGAATGGCAATAGCGATGACGGCCCAAGAATTGAAAGGGTTGAAAAAAATGGACGAAGGCGGCGAGGCGGTGATTTATGACTATCGCGCCGGACGGGTGTTGAAGGTTTTCAAATCCAATGTCAAGCTGGGAGCAAAAGAGCAAAAGATAGCAGCGCTGATCAAACTGAGCCTACCAGGAACAGTGGTGGCGCCAAAAGAAGCCGTGACGGTCAATGGAAAATTTGTCGGCTATACCATGCCGAAAATCAATGGCGCGAAAACAATGCACCAACTGACCAAGGGCAAGGTGCTGAAAGCCACCAAGACGACCAATCTTGACGCGCTGGAAGCGGTTTTGAGGGTTGGGCGGACTTTGCAGCCGTTGCACCAGAACGGTGTGGTCGTCGGCGATCTCAGCGATAACAATATTCTATACAGGGGACACGATGTCTTTTT
>JAITGI010000018.1 GCA_031280785.1 Candidatus Nomurabacteria bacterium | reverse complement strand
CGAGGCGATCCAACCAAAAACACCAGCCACGACCAGACGCAAAAATAAATTCGGCAAATATTCCGCCAAATTCAAAATTCGAAATAACAGCGCCACAAATATAGCCAGCACAATCAAAGCGCCGGCATAGCCAAAGGTCTCACCGATTATCGGGAAAATGCCGTCATTAATAGCTTCCTGGACCCAGCCGAAACCGCCAGTTCCCTGTCCCAGACCTTTTCCGAAAACGCCGCCCGAGCCAAGCGCCATCAATGACCGGCAAATTTGATCGTCCAAGTTCGTGCAACCTTCCAAAAAAGTCGTAATTCGACTCATCCGATAGGACGCCACGCCGATCGCTAAAACACCGCCCGCCAAAAATGGCGTGACGCCGATGAGGATATTGCGCCAACACATTCCGGAAATAATCAGTTGAGCAATAACGAGTGCCAAAATTACAGCGCCAGAACTCAGGTCACTTTGCAGACCAACAACCATTGCAAGCGCCAAAAGAGTTATCGCAATTATTGGCAGTAAAGTTCTGCGCACCATATTTAGCTCGCCGCGAGCCCGTGCGTTCATTAAAAACGACGCCGTAAACAACATGATGGAAAACTTCATTAGCTCGGCTGGCTGGAATCCAACCAGCCCAAAATTTAACCAGCGATTTGCCCCGTTCGCGTCAACCGCAATACTGAGGTTCAGAGCGCCCGCCACCGCCAACAGCACGCAGCTGGCGAATGCCAACAATAATAAAATCCAAACCATCTTGCGCATAAAATTCAGGCTAACACGGCTGGCGACCACGAAAGCAATCGCGCCCACAGCCAAATACGCAAATTGCCGTAACATGAAATAGTTTTGCGCCGAAGCGTCACCTTGCCAATTCTGACCCGGCGAAATCGTAAAAATCACCACCATACCCAGCAGCGCCAATATCGCCACAAATGCCACAATGGAATATTTTGGACGGTGTTTGCGACCCAGTTCCAGCTGGTCGCCTTTATCGAAAATGGCGCGGCGTGTATCGATCAGTAGCTGTTTCGCAACGCTCACAAACCGACCCGCCCCATTTTCGATATACTGCCGACGCATGGCTAGATTATCCCGCCTTCCAACGCTAGCACCAGACCGGCAACCGCCAGCACGCCGCCGATAATCCAAAACCGCATGGTAATTTTCACTTCCGGCCAGCCGCTGGCTTCGAGATGATGGTGCACTGGCGCCGATTTAAAAATTCGACGACCGAAAAACTTTTTGCAAATGATTTGCAATAACGATGATCCGGCCTCGATGACAAACAGCCCGCCAATAATCGGCAACAGGAATAGCGAATCAGTCAGCATCGCCACAACGCCCAGACTAACACCCAAGGCAAAACTGCCAATGTCGCCCATAAAAAAGCGCGCCGGAAAAATATTAAACCACAAATAACTCAGTAGCGTGCCGATAACCGTGAAGCAAAAACCAGCGATACCAAAACTGCCCTGCAATAAGGCAATGACGCCGAACGCGCCGAAACTCGCCATCAGCAAACCGCCCGCAAGACCATCCAAGCCATCCGTGATATTGACGGCATTACCAGTCGCTACCACAATGAACGCGAATAGTGGAATAATGAAGGCGCCGATATGCCATTCGCCGACGAACGGAACTTCGATCGACGACACGCCGAGTTTTGTATAGAACCACCAGCCGAACACCACGCCCGCCAAAGTGATCAAGGAAAACTTCACCCACGGACGCATGCCCGCCCGACCGGTGCCGTCGGTTACTAAATTTATAATATCGTCGATCAAGCCGACCGCCGCGCCACACACCAATGCTGCTAACGGCAACCAAGTTTGGCTTTGATTCAGGTTGAGGCATAAAGTCACAATGCTGATTGCCAACACGAAAATCAAACCTGCCATAGTGGGAATATTTCGTTTATGTTTTTCGGCATGGAGTTTGCTAAAAACCTTTAACTCCGCACCGGAAACATCGTCCTGGCGCTGCTTTTTCCAAAACTTATATTTGTAGGCAAAATATGTATAAATCGGTGTTAAAAATGTCGCCAACAATAACCCCAAGCCGCCCAGAATCAATATTTTTATTAGCTCATCCGAAATCACTTCGCTCGCGATATCTATCATTTTGAAATCCCTTCATAATCAATTATCCAATTACTCATCGCTGTCCAGATCGGTTCTGCGGCAGTCGATCCGGCATAACCGCCTGCTTTGGAATCGTCCACTCGAACCATTATAACATATTTTGGCGCGCCAGCCGCATCCGCGCCAAACCCGAGATAAGTGCCAATATATTGCGATTTTGAATAGTCGCCAATTGCCGGGTCATAAACTTCGGCGGTGCCAGATTTTGCCCCCACGTTATAGCCGCGATCGCGTCCAGCGGCATAGCCGCGCCGGGCTTCGATCATCATGGATTTTATTGCCTCCGAAGTTCCCGCCGACACCACGTTGCCCGACACGGTTTCTACTGAGTCGCTAACCAATTTTCCGCCACTATCTAATTTACCGGCGATCAAGTGCGGGCGATAATACGTCCCGCCGTTAACGATCGCCGAAAAAGCCGTGATCATCTCGATCATCGTAGTGCGAAAACCTTGCCCAAATGTCATGTTAGCGTAATTCACCACGCCGCCCTGTTCGTGATTTGGCGAATAAATCATACCCTCGTTTTCCCCGCCCTGCTCGATGCCAGTCAGCTGGTCAAGCCGATAACGATCGTGATAATAACTAAATAAAGTATTTTTCGCCTTGTCGTTAATCGCGCCGCCGCCCATTTGCGTCAGCTCCCAAACCACGCCGGTATTCAGCGAATATTGAAAAACCTGCGTCATCGTCATTGTGCGGTTATCAACGTCGCGATCAACGTTACAAATTTTAGCATCAGCCACTTCGACGCAGCCGGCGTTATAGAAAGTCGATTCACGACTCACGGCGCCGGAATCAATCGCCGCCGCGGTCGACATGACTTTGGAAACCGAGCCGGGTTCGAATGGATCGCTGACACTGGTATTTTGGAAAACGCTGGCATCAGTCACTTTATTAAATTTCGCCGGATCATACGACGGAAAATTCGCCATGGCTTTGATGGCGCCATTCGTCGGATCCATCACAATCATACTGCCGCGTGTGGCGCCAACATTTTGCAATCCTTGTGCCAGCACGGTTTCGGCTTCGGCTTGAATATTTCGATCCAGCGTCAGCACAATATTTTCACCATTCACCGCCGGCTCGCGCATGTCATGTTGACCGATGGTCAGCGGAATGCGCCGCACATCGGTCACGCTTTCCAGCCGCCCGGGCGTGCCCGACAATTCCTTGTTCAATTTTTGCTCGATGCCGTAACGACCGGTTTCGCAACCGCAATCATCGTCCCAACCAACAAAGCCCAAAACTTGCGCCGCCATACTGTTTTCCGGATAGACTCGCCGCGTGCCGGCTTGGGCGCCGACGCCGCCGATATCGATTTTCTTGATTTCCTCCGCCTGGCTGCGACTCACGCCACGTGCCAAAACTACAAAGCGATTTTGGTTGGTATTTTTATCCAAGTTTTCCGCACTAGTTTCGAATTTGTCGCCGACAATCGGCTGAATTTGCTCGGCAACCTTTGCGCTGTCATCAATTTCCTGCGGATCGGCAAACACTGTATAGACCGGTTCATTCAGGACTAACGGCGCAATGGCGTCGCCGTCGCGCATATAAATCTGCCCGCGTTCCGGCTTGATTTCGTATTTGACCGACTGCATACGATCGGCGATATCGGAATATTTGTCGTGCTCGATAATTTGAATATAAAACAAACGAACCGCCAAAACTATAAACAGCAGCAGCGAAAATCCCAGAATTATTTGAACTCGTGAAATTTTTCTGTTGTCCATAGCATTGGCGATTCGTTATTAGTTTGTATACTCGGTCGAAGCCGGCGTCGTCATAGCCGCCGCTACATTACTATCCTTGACCCGACTGAGCGCTTGCAACCGAGCATTCTCGACCCGAAGGTCATCGCGCTCGCTGGCAAGTTCGGTGCGCTTTTGGTCAATTTGATGAAATTCATAACTGAACGCTGACGGTTTCATCATTTGAAAAGCATACATGAATGCCATGATAACGACCAGCACGACAGCTAAAATAACTGTGCTGACCGGGCCGATTTTATGCGCCGACCGAAACGCCACGCGATTCTGGTTGCGGCCCCACGCGGCTTGGCTGCCATGACGCGTCGAGGTGAATTGTGTTCTTGCTGATGTCATTTTTCGTCCTGTTTATTTAATTTTCCTTTCCCATGATAAACACAGGGCCCGGGTCCAACTCTGCCCGTTTGAGCGAGCAGAATTAGACTCTCGAGATGTGGTTCACCTATTTATGGTGAACGGTGACGCGCACGGCGCGTGACTGGTTGATGACTGTGATAGGCATGACAGTCCTTTCTTTTTGTTTATTTTTTCACTGCGGCACGCAACTTGGCGCTGCGAGCACGCGGATTGTAAGCTAATTCGTCCGAACTCGCCGTGATGGGTTTTTTGGTGAGCAGATCCAGTTCAGACTCGAAACCAACATGGGCGTGTTCATTCATGAATCGTTTGACAATGCGATCCTCTAAACTGTGGAATGAGACCACGACCAAACGTCCGCCGGAATTTAACAATTCCATGGCGATCGGCAAGGTCTGTTCCAGCTGCCGAAGCTCGTCATTGACGACGATTCTGAGGGCTTGAAAAGTGCGGGTCGCCGGATGGATTTTACCCGTGCGCGGCAACACTTTTTCGATAGTTTTAGCCAGTTCGCCGGTCGTATTTATCGGGCGATTCAGCCGAATAGCGTGCGCAATTTTTTGTGCAGTTTTCGGACTTTCCTCGCCGTGCTGGACAATGATGTCCCGGAGATCTTTTTCGCTGGAACGATTGACGATTTCGGCTGCGGTGCGACCAGTTGCCTGGTCCATGCGCATGTCGAGCTCGCCGTCGTTCATGAACGAAAAACCTCTTTCCGCCCGGTCTAGCTGTGGTGACGACACACCAATATCTAACAAGATCATATCGAAACGCCGACCCTCATCATGCAGGTTTTTTGCCGCGGACAAAAAATCCGAATGGACAAGACGCGTTCCACCATTAGTAAAGCCACACTGAAAATTCAGTTCACTAATGGCGTTTTCGTCTCGATCGACCAGCGTCGCTTGGTCCGGCGCAGCGGTTCGTTCGATAATCGCCCGGGCATGTCCGCCATAACCGGCGGTCAAATCCAGGTAACTATCGCCCTTGCCGGGTGCCAAAAATCGCACGACTTCGTCGACGAGCACAGGAATATGGAGTTGTTGTGGTGTGTTTTTCATATTCTTTTTGCATTATAACAAACTTTTTTAGTTTTGCAACGAGTGTCTTTCGCGGTTATTCAAATAACCACTTCGACACAAAATGCCAAAATCCGTTATAAAGTTACGGAGGTCACCTAATCGACAACCAACCTGTTGGTTTTTGCAATGTTTATTTTTGTTTAGTCAACGTCGTTGCCATCATTGGGGACGAGACAACGACATACGAGACTTATGTGTGCCTTTAATCGATTGATTAAAAACTGGTTGGAGTTTTTTGGGAGGTGTTTGAAAAGAAACGAAATCTTTTCCGGTCTTGCGACCCGCGGCGATTTATTTCCGCTCGGCTGATTGCCGAATAGCTGACCTCTGTATTCCGAATTGTTAAAGTGCCCTTGCAGCCTCGGGGTTCATGATGCGCCAATATTCACCGATACGCACCGCCACGATATCGTGGCTGATCCCAGCATAGTCCAGTTGTTGTTTTTCGAGCGCGACTCTGCCCTGCTTGCCGTCCAGCTGCGCCTCGGTTTTGCCGAAACGGAACTTGGCGATTTGGTCGGCGCGTTCCGCCGAGCCAAAATCAAACGGGTTCACAGCGCTGGCAAATTTTTCGAAATCCCGATCCCACATGTCTTTTGGATACAGGTGTAAGTATTTGCCGAAGCCCCTCGTGATGACGATGCCTGACGCGAACTCTTGGCGCAAGTCAGCCGGCACCGTCAATCGACGTTTGTCGTCCAGCTTTCGCTCAAAGTAGTCTGTTTTCGCCATCGTCCTTCCCTGGTTATGGTTGTTAAGTTTTTCGTGGTGTTGTTTTTATTTTGTCCAGCGGACAATTCCACTGGCGCCATTATACTACCCACAGCTACCCACATGCAAGTCTTTTTTCGCTTTTTTACCCACTTTTTTATAAAAAACTGTGGAAAAGTATTCTCCACAGTCTATTTTTCAGCACTAAATTGGTTAGTTTATCAGTTCCAACGCCCGATTTTTCTGGACGTCGACGCCGTTTTTGTATGCCGCCTCGTCAAATCCGATCACTTCGTCGGGCGTAATGCCCTCTTTGTCGATATTTAATCCCGCCGGCGTGAACCATTTAGCGACCGTGATTTTGAGTTGAGCGCCGTCCGACAGCGGCTTCATGAGCTGAACGCTGCCCTTGCCATAGGTTTTTGTCCCGACCAACCGCGCCGCGCCGTTATCGCGCAGAGCACCCGCCAAAATCTCGGAGGCACTCGCCGAGCCGCCATCCACCAACACCACGGTCGACAAACCAGCCAGTAAATTATTGCCGCTGGATTTGCTTTCGCTACGTACCAGGTCGCCGGTTTTTTCCGTCACCACCAATTTGCCTTTGTCTAGCCACAGGCTCGCCACGCTCTCGGCGGCGTTGACATAGCCGCCACTGTTGCCGCGCAAATCCAGCACCACGCCGCGCACGCCAGCGTCCTTGAACTGCTTGGCGCCCTCGCGCGCCAGACGCACCGTGTCGCCCTCGGCGAAACGGCTGATCCGCATATAGCCCACGCCATCGATGATCTCGTATTTGACGCTCGGGTCGGTGACTTTGTCGCGGGTAATTTCAAATTCCAGAACCTCGCCGCCGCGCACCACGCTCAGGCGAACCGTCGTGCCCTTCTCGCCGCGAATTATCTGCACCGCCGGTTCGGGCTGCCAGTCCAACGTGTCAGTGTCGTCAACTTTGGCGATGATATCACCGCGTTTCAGCCCAGCTTTCATCGCCGGCGTATTGTCAAGCACGCTGATAATCGTCAATTTGCCTTCCTGGTTCCCGAGCTCAGCGCCGATGCCCTCAAAACTGCCCTCCAAGGCATTTTGGAAAGTTTTCGCCTCGTCGCCGGAAAAATACGACGTGTGATCGTCGCCCACACCCTGCACCATACCGCGCTTGGCGCCCTCGATCAATTTAGCGCTGTCGATTTCGCCGTCGTAATTTTCCTGCAATGTTTTATAGACTTCGTCCAGACCGGAATAATCCAAACCGTTGGTTTTTTCCGCCACGAAACCGTCGGCACGCATGCCCAGAATCGCCCCGACCAGCAAAGCCACCACAGCCGTCGCGAGCAACGTCGGCCAACGGCGCGCAGGCTCCTTGACCGGCGACGAATAACTGCCGGAATTCATCGGATTCTCAACTCTCATATGCAAAAATTATAGCACAAACATTTTGTCGGGTCCAGGTTTTTTGGCTTAATAATACATATACCATTCAAACGCCGAGGGCGAAACATCAGCCTCGCTGTATTGAAAACGCACAGCGTTGTATTGCGAAATGTGAATCGTGCCGTTTGGGTTCAGCCATTCCACCCACGCCACGTGACCGTAATATCCAGCTGTGGTGACAGCCACGGAATTGGGCTGCGGCGAAGTGCCGGCGCCGACCGTGCCGTATCGTCCATACCAATTAGAGGCGTTCCCCCAAAAATTCGGGTCGACCACACCGTTGGTGCGCTCGTAAACTTTCCAACCAGCATAGCTGACGCATTCGCAAACATAGCCCCATTTGTGGTCAAACCCGTCGCCGTTCCACGGGCATTGGTCGGCAAAGGGATAGCCGCCTTTGCTCGGGTCGCCGGAATAGCCACCCCCGCCCTGTTGGCTCTGGATGATTTGGCGTTGTTTTTCCATTTCTTCCTCTTTAATGGCTTTGCTGCCGTCGGCGGCGTCGGCATAGGCGTCCTCGCGCCCCTTCCATTCATTGACAAAGGTTTGCTGCTCGCTTTGCTTGGTGGCTACCCTGGCGCGATCGAGTTCATTATTAGCTTTGCGTCCCTCGACTTCGGTTTTTTGGCGTTCCAGCTCCTCCTTGGCGGCTTTGGCTTCGGCGGCAAGCTGTTTGACTTTACCCTGAATTATTTCCTGGTTAGTAGTTTTTGTTGTAAAATCGACAACGCTATTCGAACTTGCCAGAATTTCAAATTCCGAAACATCGTTGTTCAGGTAAATCTTGACAATGGCTTTTTTGAGCGACTCTTTCAGCCGTTCGATTTTTTTGGCAGTGTTGTCGATGCGATTCGACAGCTCGACGATTTCCTCTTCGTTTTTGCGAATTTCGGCCTGGATGGCTGACACTTCGGCCGCCAGGCGATTGACTTCCGCCTGGTAACTGCCCTTTTCAGCGGCGGCTTTTTCCTGATCGGATCGGGCTTTGGCTTCGTCCGCTGCCGCTTGCTTACAGCGCACCGAAACGCACAGATAATCAGCCGCGGCGACCGATTGGTTGGGCGCGGCTACAAATGCAGTGCTGGCTGTAAAAACCGCCGCTGACAAGATGATTCCGATTTTTCGTGCAATTTTCATGGTTTTTTCCCTGTCACGACAATATCATACTTTGACATTAATCACAAGCGCTGAACGGTTTAATATTTCAGATATTTGCGCACCGCCAAGCGCGCCGACAGATTGCCGATGATAATTCCCACTAAAATCATACCCACGATGACCGCCGGCATAAAGTCGATCATCACCGTGCTGAGCAGCGTGGTGCTGATACCGCCGGTGGCGCCGTTGCCGTCCCGCACCGACGGCAAAATCGTTAGGATCAGCGCGTAACCGCCGCCCAGCGCAAAAATCCCAGATATGATTCCATAAATTTCAGCCTCGACCAGGAACGGTCCGCGCACGTATGACTTTTCAGCGCCGATGAGCTTTTCCATTTCGATCTCGTCGCGGCGCGCGAAAATTGCGATACGAATAGTGTTAAAAATCACCAAAATCGTGATAAACAGGAACACCGCGCCCAGGATAAAGCCGATCATCTGCGCCATATTTGCCAGATTCGCCATATTTTGCACGGTTTTTTGATTTTCGCCGTGGAAAAATTGTTTTTCGTAGCTGTTGGCGTCCTGGTAAGCCTTGAACTGGCTACCCTCGCCGTCGACCATGGCGCGCAAACCGTCAATTTCGGCGATGTCCCGGACGTGAATACTGAGGTAAATCGGCAAAATGTCCTCGATATTGCTGCCGTCCTCCTCTATCAGCGCGCGGGTTTCGTCGTCAATTTGAGCGCTGGCGTCGAGTTTGGCTTTGTTTTCCGCCTTACTGTGAATCTCCACATATGCCACGTTTTTGTCCTGTTCCAGCGCCGTTTTCAGGTCGTTCTGGACATCGTCGGGCGTGTCCGGCCGCAGATACAGAGCCAAATCCATTTTTTCAACCTTGGTGGTTTGCACAGTGTCATTCAGCGTCACTGTCGCCGCCGCCGCCACGAACACCGTCAGCAACGTAAAAGTCATCACCACGATCGCCGCCAAACTCAGCCAACCGTTGCGCACAAAATTCGAAACGCCGTATTTGACGATACGCCCCCACATCAGCGACCGCCGACGCATCGGTTCGCTGTGACGCAATTGGCGCACGCTGGAAGTTTTCTGATTCGTTCTCATTTGACCGCCTTTTTCAGCGCTGTATCGCCGACCAAACGCCCGCCGGCAATCTGCACCACGCGGTGCCGCAATTTCTTTACAATATTCGTGTCGTGCGTGATCATCAAAACAGTGGTGCCGTAACGATTGATTTTAATTAACAGCTTGACAATTTCGATGGACGTTTCGTCGTCGAGATTCGCCGTCGGCTCGTCGGCAATGAGGATTTTCGGCTGACGCACCATGGCGCGAGCGATCGCCACGCGCTGGCTCTCGCCGCCGGACAGATGGCGCGGGAATTTGTCTTCCTTGCCCTTCAACCCGACCAGTTCCAGGATTTTCGGCACGTTCAGCTCGATTTCGCGGTTCGTCATACCGGAAATTTCCATGGCGAACGCCACATTTTCGTAAACTGTGCGATGCGGCAGCAATTTATAATCCTGGAAAACCACGCCAATGCGACGCCGCAACAGCGGCACGTCACGATCGTGCAAGTCGTCGTAATCGATGCCGCCGACCACGATTTTGCCGTTGGTCGGCTTTTCCTCGCGCGTCAATAATTTCAAAATCGTCGATTTGCCAGCGCCGCTGCGCCCCATAATAATCACGAACTCGCCCGGAGCCACCTGCAAGCTAAACTTTTCCAACGCCGGACGCGCCGTGCGCGGATATTTCTTACTGACCCGATCCAGGAAAATCATGTTATTTCGCCCCGATGAATTATCATAACCTTATTCTACTTTATTAAACGCGTTTTGTATAGACGATAGTTCGATGTGTATAGCCCGATGCGGTAAATTGTCCGCCGCATGTCATTAGATTAAGTCCTTCCTTGCCACCCTCATACACCGACAAAGCGCTCGCCATGTCAATTTCGGAAACATTGAGATATTGTGTGCCAACCACTTCGTAATCAAACCATGCTCCATCGCCACGTTCGACAGCCAGTTTGTCACCAGCCGCCAGCTGATTCAGATGATCAAAAATTCCACCCGACCCGCCGTTATAGTGGCCGGTCATAAAAGAGGCACCCTCGGTGCCTGGCAACGAGCTGCCATTATACCAGCCAACCGTCGGATCGTAGTAATTTGTCGGCGATTCAATCTTGTTCGCCGAACTGACTCCAACTTGAATTATCATAGCTTTGACGCCAATTTTTGGTATCGAAATAATGCGGGGTTTGTCCGGCTCGACGTGATGGTCCGGATAGCCGCCATCGCCGTCATGATTCGCCGTCGGCTGGGGTGCAGTTTCCGCCGGCTGCTGGGCTGCTGACACTTCCGGTTGGAAAACGCCCTGAATCTGCTTATTCGTAACCCAGGTGTCGTATGCCAAGTATCCCGACAGGGCGATGAACAGCGCCACCACCGCGTATCGGACCACGTCGGTCTTCTTGACGTTCTTTAACTTTTCCTCTTTGAGTTTACGGGCATATTTTTTGCTCTTGTCCTTTACCCTGGCGACTGTGTCTTTCAGGTTTTTTTGGTTCGGGTTTTTTACCTGTGTCCCCGGGACCATCATGCCGGGTTGCATTGGTATCGGGACCGTCAACGCACCATACGGAGCGGCGCCAGCCGGAATCATCATCCGAGGCTGCGGCGGACGCGGTATAGCTTGTCCCGATCGCGGCATAAACTGGGTCATAACTGGCCGCAACGGATTCGCAACCGCTGGCACAGATCTAACAGCCGGTGTTGGCGCTGGCGTTGGTGTAGGTGCCGCCGGTGCGGGTGTCGATGCTTTTGTCGTATGGGGCGCTGCGTGTGATTGATAATTAAAGTTTTCCAGTGTCACCCTTTGCGGCGGCGCAGCGGCAGCTATGGGCTTTTTTGCCTGCGCGACTGTCGTTTTTGCGACAGTTTTTGAACTATTCCGAGCAGTCGCCAGTTGCGCACGGGTCGGCACCGACATTTGACGCCTTGAAGTGGGCACGTTAATTGCCCCTCTGTTATCTAAACTACGCCGCTGCGGTGTTTGTCTTTCCATATTTATAATTTTTTCTTTTGTCTCTCGCGCTGAGACAAATTATACACAAGCCCGATGAAAAATGCAAGTGTTTTTTGGCATTTTTCGATATTTTGCCCCGCCCCTCACCTTTTTACGTCGCAAAATGGGGGATTGACGACGTTAAGTGGGGTGAATGGTGGGCTAGCACTAATGAACTGTCCGGCCGGGCAAGTGTTAAAGAGCGCTGGGACTAATACTTGGAATTGTGCGGGGGATGATGACACGAGACCGACAAGCGAATGCTCAGACAACTCACGTTTGACGTGGGATAATGCGAGTGGGCAGTTTGGGTGTGAAGAAGTGCTAATAAGGTCGGAAATTCATATGTGCCAGGGGACCGGCTTTACGCTCGGAGGCGGGCAAACAATTGATCTGGGGCTAACTAATAGTTTTTCCACTCTACCTGTCTATTCTTTCAGCGACGCTGGCTATAATGTTTCAGGCAATCTATCATTTACGCTTGTAACAAGTGGCGTAGGTGTTACCGGAGGTGTAGTGAGGATAAAGAACCATGGAACTACCGCTGTCTCTTGCACGCCGACTGGGGTTCAATGGAAACTTGTTTTTGTTGGCACACAGTCTTATAGCTATGATAGGATAAGAATCTATGGCCCGTAATATATTTCACCTTAATCGGAAATGCATAACGGCGCCTACTGGTAACTTACTATTGAATTATTGCTGCAATTAACAAGATAGGCGCCAGATATGCCACACATTAATGTCTTGTCAATAGTATACGCCTGTGTGTCTATGATACTCCACATCCAAAGACCGGCGCTACTACAAACCATATTATTCGCGCTGCCAGGTTCATTCCTTATGATGACGGCTGAACCAGTGATTGAGGCTGTGGTGCCTCCTATACCTTCTGGGGCTGATAATATGGCAGGTTGCGGATAGCCGGCTCCTCCAAAATAAAATGAGTGGACTGGCATAGCTGAGGAAAATATCTTTTCGTGCGTAATGATTACTATTGCCTTACCGGGTTCAATTGTGATTAAAGAACCACTTGGGCAGACCTGCAGCCTCGATATCACCGGCACGCTAACACTCGTAAACGTCTGGCAACTATACCCCGACCCACTCCACTGCAAAAATTGACCATTACCATCACATGCACTCCCTGGTTTCGTATCTGTGTTGTTATCATTTGCACAACCCCAAGCATTAACTCCAGCGCTCTTTAACACCTGACCAACTGCGCAATTCACCAACGACAACCCACCATTCACCCCACTTAACGTCGTCAATCCCCCATTTTGCGACAGCTTAATGCCTAGGGTGTAGGGATCGGCGTTACTACCGGCGCCTGATCGAATTAAGCCGCTGGTGCCGTTATTATCTCCTCCGGTTACACCTATGACCTCATTGCCTATGATGCTGTCTGCTTCGGTAAATGTCGGCAGCGTCATTGCTCGACAATCTAGGGTAGTTACTTGACCCTTACTGTTTAAGCCAAGCACAGGAACGTAAACTATGCCGCCATTGGTGAGAGTGCCTGTGGTTTGAGAACAGTTTGTGCCAGACGTAGTAACGTCAGCAAGTTTAATGATGTTGCCGGTATCTATGGTTACGCCATCGCTGGCGGTATAGGTGGTGCCGCCGCTGCCGGCTTGGTCGGTTGCGCAATCGAATGCGGTGCCGTCCCAGGTCAGATATTGACCGGCAATGCAAGTCAAGGTATCGAGGTCCTCAATGCTAATCTGGTTGTTA
>JAITGI010000015.1 GCA_031280785.1 Candidatus Nomurabacteria bacterium | reverse complement strand
GCGGCGTCGTGCCGCAGGAATATCGCCCCGCCGTGCGCAAAGGCATCGAGGAAACTCTGGACGGCGGCGTCATCGCCGGCTATCCGGTGGTCGATGTCAAAGCCACGCTGTATGACGGCTCGTATCACGACGTTGACAGTAGCGAAATGGCGTTCAAAATGGCGGGCGCGCTGGCGACGCGCGACGGCGTCAAGCAAGCCAAACCAGTCCTGCTTGAACCAGTGATGAAAATCGTCATCGTCACGCCGGAAGAGTTTATGGGCGACGTCATCGGCGATATGAACAGCCGGCGCGGTCGCATCGACGAGATGGAAGACCTGATGGGCGGCGCCAAACAAATCACGGCGTTCGTGCCGCTGGCGGCGATGTTCGGCTATACGACGGATTTGCGCTCGATGTCACAGGGACGCGCGGCGAGTTCGATGGAGCTGGCTCAATACGAGGAAGTTCCGCCGAATGTAGCAGCGGAGATTATCGAAAAACGCGCCAAATAATCGTTGTCAAAAATACAACAATACACCATATATAGCGTCCGGCACACTATATATGTTGTTTTGGTAAAATGTAATCTTCACAACAAAATCCTGGACGGGGGGGGGTATTCGCGTGTTATAGTGCAAGGCAATAGGATTTTTCGTAAAGAGTGGGCGTTACGACAAGCTTGCTCTTTTCAGTCTCAACAGAAAGAAGGTGGTTGTAATGCAGAATATGAAAGAAAGTTATGTAGATTATATCTACTCGGTTGCGAATGCCCAGGAAACAAACGAGATGATTGCGAGCTTACTGGAAGGCAATTCCGAGGTGTATGTGAATGGTGACGGAGATTTACTAGTCCTTCGAGAAGCTGACAGTAAATTTCACAAGGTAGGATCTTTCATCGTATGCGGCATAGATAAGAAAGGCGTCGTAAAGGAGTCAATATCCAGGGAGCTAGCAGACCTGCAAAGGTTTATTGATTTTATGCTTTATAGTGGCTACGAATATGCTACTGGGGAGGCGGATGTCAGTGCTATTGACGAATGCTAAACAAAATGAGACAAAAGGACCGGTTTGCAATTACGCAGACTGGTCCTAAAAAAATTCTATAACTCATTTATCGTCGTAATATCCGCCCCCAGGGAGTTCAGGCGTTCGGCGAAATCCTCGTAGCCGCGCTTGATATTATAAACGTCGCGCAAAATCGACACGCCCGGCGCCGCCAACATCGCCAGCATCACCACAACAGAGGGGCGCAGCGCCGGCGGAGCGACCAGGTCGGCAGCGCGCCACTTGGTTGGGCCAGTGATATAGACGCGGTGCGGATCGACCAGCTCGACGTTGGCGCCGAGCTTGGACAGCTCTGTGAAATAGATCGCGCGGTTTTCGTAAGCCCAGTCGTGCACCAGCGTGCGCCCTGTCGCCGCCGTGGCGATCAGCCCCAGGAAAGGCAGATTATCCATATTTATCCCCGGAAAAGGCATCGGTTTGAGGGCGATTTCCGGCGCTGTGAGTTGCGGTGAACGGCGAACGGTCAGGTCGACCAGCCGCGTGCGACCGTTACCAGACTTATATTCGGCGGATTTATCAAATTGCAAGTTCATCTCTGTCAAGTTCGCCAGTTCTACTTCCACGAACTCAATCGGCACGCGCCGCAAGGTGATCTCGCTGTCGGTCACGACGGCGGCAGCGACGAAACTCATCGCCTCGATCGGGTCTTCGCTGACGTGGTATTCGACAGTCTTGTTGATCTGCTTTTGCCCGCGGATTTTCAGGACGGTCGTGCCGATACCGTCGATTTTGACGCCCATTTTTTCCAGGTAAAAACAGAGGTCTTGAACGGCGTAATTGGCACTGGCGTTGCGGATCGTGGTCTCGCCGTCGTGCAGCGCCGCCGCCATCAGGACGTTTTCGGTCACGGTGTCGCCGCGCTCGGTCAGGACGATAGTTTCGCGCGGGCTCTGGCTCCGAGCGTGCGCCTGATAAAAATCCGCGCCACAAACCGCGTCAACTGTCAAGCCAAAATGTCTCAAACCAGCCAGGTGCGGCTCGACGGTGCGCTTGCCCAGATTACAACCGCCAGCATAGGGAATCCGAAACTCGCGGTATTGGTGCAGCAGCGGCCCCAGGAACATAATTATCGAGCGGGTTTTTTTGGCGGCGACGGCGTCGATCTGGTCGAGTTTCAGCCGTTTCGGCGGATTGATTTCTAGGTCGCCGCGGTCGTTCAGCCAGCGCGTGCGCACGCCGATACTGCTCAGCACCTCGATGATGCGGTTGACCTCCTCGATACGTGCCATATTGCGAAAAACCGTTTTACCACTGTTGAGCAGGCTGGCACAGAGCAGCCCGACAGCGGCGTTTTTGCTGGGTTTGATAGTGATTTCGCCAGACAGCCGACGCCCGCCGTTGACCCGAAAATTAGTTTTGCCACCGCTGTTGAGCGAAATAATATCGCTGGACAGAACCTCGCTGATGCGCGCTAACATCTCCAGTGATATATTTTGATTGCCTTTTTCGATACGATTGATGGCGGATTGGCTGGTGCCGAGCTGCTCGGCGAGCTGCTGCTGCGTCAGATTGCGCGCTTGGCGCTGAGACTGAATCATCTTGCCGATGCGGGCTTTGTAGTTCTCGCTCATATCACAGAGTTTATATCAAATCTGAGATAATTTCAAGCGGATTTTTGTGTTATGATTGTATATATGAAAATACGTGAAAATGTGCCGATTGCCGAACTAACGACTATGCGAATGGGTGGATTTGCTCGATATGTTGTTGAAATTACAACAGTTAATGACATCGTGGAAGCCTATAAATTTGCTGACGAAAAGGGTTTGCCGACCTATATTTTGGGTGGCGGGTCGAATACGATTGGGCGCGACGAGGGCTTTGACGGCGTGATTTTGTTGAATAAATTGCGCGGAATTGATGTGCTCGGCGACGATGGCGAGACTGTGACCGTCCAGGCGATGGCGGGCGAAAAGTTGGACGACTTGGCGGCGTTCACCGTCGAGCGCGACTTGACCGGCATAGAGGCGATGTCGGCGATTCCCGGCACGGTCGGGGCGGCGCCGGTGCAAAATGTCGGCGCCTATGGGCAGGATATCGGCGCGGTATTGGTCTCGGTTGAGGCATTCGATACTGAATTGCGCGATTTTATCACTCTGTCGGTCAAGGAATTGGGTTTCAGATATCGCCGCAGTATTTTGAATTCAGATATGAAGAAGCGCTTTTTCGTGACCGCCGTAACCGTTCGATTGCGTCGTGGTGAAATTGCCGGCGAATTATATCGCTCGCTCCAAGCATATTTGGATGAAAACGGTATCGCCGACCGCCGTCCAGCCACCATCCGCGACGCCGTGATCGCCGTGCGCGCTGGCAAAATTCCTAATCCCATGAAAATCGCCAGCAGCGGTTCGTTTTTCAAAAATGTTTCAGTTGACGAAGCCGAAATCGACGGTTTGCGCGCCAAGTTCCCGAATATTCCGATTTACAAAATCGGCGAGAGCTGGGAGGTCGCCGCCGGCTGGCTAATCGAGCAGACAGGGCTGAAGGGTCAATTGTTGCACGGGATGCGCGTCAGCGACAAAGCGGCGCTCATCCTCATCAACGAATCCGCCGGCAACTACGCTGACCTGGCGGCGGCGCGCGCCGCCATCGTCGCCGCGGTGCGGGACAAGTTTGGGTTGGAGCTGGAGCAAGAGCCAGAGGAGATCTAAGTGTAGCTCGGCAGCGGGAGCTCCTTTGCCAGCTCGACAATTTCCGCCTGCGCCTCCAGCTGCAAAGTGCGATAATCTTCGCCCGCGTCAAGCCCTGCAAATCGCCATATCATTTCATCTTTTAACTCCATGCGTTTCGCCAAAACCGAAAACTCAGCGAATTTCGTCAGCATCCGGTTCAGCGCCACGATTTTATCTCCGCCAAACTCTTTCGTTAGCCGCTGCAAAATGCCGCGCATCAGTAAATACGTCGCTATATACGCCGGTCGCAGCGAGATTGGCAAATTCTCCTTGACCACATTTGGCGGGTTATAACCACGCTGGCGGACTTCCTTGATTGTCAGAATCTCCTCTGGCAACAAATCGGCGATTTTTCGCGCATGTTCCGGATATTCTTTTTCTAAATCCAAAATATAGAACGGTAACATTTCAGCAAAGCCTTCCCTGAGCTCGAGGCTGAAAAACGCACCGTGGACGACGTGCGAGAGCTCGTGCAAAATAGCAAGCCGTTCAAAAATCCAGTTCTCGAATGACTGCTCGTCGATATACAGCGCAGTCCGGAAAATTTTGTCGAAGGGGTTGTAACTGCCGTTAATACTTTGACCATACGGATTGCCCGACAATTCGGCATAGATTTCGCGCGGAATGACAATCATTGTCACCAACAGCGAACGTTTTTGCGGGTATTCAATATCAAGTTCGGCGATTTCGTATATCCGGTCATTGAAATATTTGATATTCGCGCTGCCAGCGCCATTTTGGATTTTCGTTATGAAATCCGGTAGAGCAAACAAGCGATAGTTATCAGAGATTTTATATTCAACAATTTTATCGAAAAAGTTTGATTTTTTCATTTAGCCGCTCCTGTCGCTCGGCAGCGGGAATTTCCGTGCGAAAGTCGTGACTTCGGCGCGAAGTTTAGCCAGTTCGTCGGGGTTATCACGCGCGTCAATCGCCCGGAGCATCCATTCGGCAATCTGTTCCATATCACTTTCCACCAGCCCGCGCGTGGTGATGGCTGGCGTGCCGAGGCGAATGCCACTGGGACGGAACGGCGGCTCCGGGTCGTCCGGAATGGCGTTTTTGTTCAGCGTCAGTCCGATTTCGTCTAGCACACTCTCAACCACACCGCCGTGAACGCCGAAACTACTCATCACGTCAGCCAAAATCAGATGATTGTCCGTGCCGCCGCTGACCAACTTGAACCCGCGCTGTTGCAACTGCCGCGCCAATTCGCCGGCGTTCGCCACAATCTGCGCCGCGTATTTCTTAAAATCAGGTTGCAGCGCCTCGTGGAACGCCACCGCTTTGGCGGCAATCACGTGCATCAGCGGCCCGCCCTGAGTGCCAGGGAAAACCGACCGATCAACCAGCGTGGGAATATTTTCCAAAGTCTTTTCCGGCTTTTTCAGCGGACTGCCGACCTTGCCCCGCGACAAAATCAGCCCGCCGCGCGGCCCGCGCAGAGTTTTGTGCGTCGTCGTGGTGATGATATGAAAACCGTGGTCAAA
>JAITGI010000003.1 GCA_031280785.1 Candidatus Nomurabacteria bacterium | reverse complement strand
ACGTTTTCAGCCCGCCGGCTCAAAATATTAAAACAACAAGCAATAACGAAAACCGCCAGCACGCAAGGTGCTAGCCAGTCACACTCCGCAGAGCAGAGGACTGCCAATCCAGTGTATATAGCACCAAACAAGGTCCGCAGACTCAGCAATCCTCTGTGCCACTCATCATGATGATGGGTGGCATATTTGGATTGCTGGGGCTTGGTGGTTCGTTGGTGGTTTACGTTGTATTGAGTCGGTGAAAAACTGGGTGAGAATGTATATGGGAAGTGTTTGGGAGGATAGTTAAGGAATAGTTAAGGTATAGTAATTCTCTCATGTTAAGGTGCTAAGACATTGAGGTTTAGGAGTTTTTTATTCTTTTGGAATAAAAAACTCTGTATATACAGAGCAAAACTTGTTCTGTGATATACCTTCACGACCTGAGTTATCTTATTGCTTAGGGTGTTTTTGCACCCTATGTCTCTATTATAGCAAAGATTCATTAAAATGTCAATAGCGAAATGATGAATTATGTGTTATGATGATTCCATGTTTTTATTCATCCTGGGGCGACAGCCTGAAATCGGAGTGGCGGAATTGCGGGCGGTTTTCGGCGCGGCGGAGTTGATTTTGCCCAATGTGGCGCGGGTGGCGACGGACGCGACACCCGATATTGACATCCTGGGCGGGACGCGCAAGGTTGGGCGCGTGATTTGGGAGGGCGCAGCGAGCGACTCCGGGTTCGAGCGGATTTTGTTCGAGCGCCTGTCGGCATTGCCAGCTGGCAAAATCACCTTGGGCGTCAGCTGCTACGGCTCGGGCGCGGACGCAAAAATCGCCATGAAAACCGCCCTGTCGTTAAAGCAAAAACTCGGACGATCGGTGCGAGTTTTACCCAACGCGGCGGCGGAGATTTCCGACGCGGCGACGCTGGGAAATCGCCTGGGCACGACGCCGCACAAGGTCGAATTGATGTTGGTGCGCGCCGGTCAGCGGTTGATTATCGCCGAGCTGATCGGCGTGCAAAACCTGAACGCTTACACTTTTCGCGATCGCAGCCGCCCGAAACGCGATGCGCGGGTCGGAATGTTACCGCCGAAATTGGCGCAAATTATGATCAATTTGGCGCGCGCCGATGACCACAGTTTGTGCGCGCCGCTGCTCGATCCGTTTTGCGGCACCGGCGTGGTTTTACAGGAAGCCGCCCTGATGGGGGTCGGCGTTTACGGCAGCGACATAGAGCCGCGCATGATTGAATATTCCGGGAAAAATCTCGACTGGCTGGCGCGCACGCACCACGTCAAGTTTGACCAGAAATTGGAAGTCGGCGATGCCACGACGCATACTTGGCAGACGCCGATCGGCGCGGTGGTGTCGGAAACTTATCTGGGTCAGCCGTATACGGTCCAGCCGGCACCGAAAAAATTGCGCCAAAATATGGCGACCTGTAACCTGATTATCGAAAAGTTCCTGGGCAATATTGCACCGCAGCTGACGCCTGGCACACCGTTGTGTTTGGCGGTGCCGGTTTGGTTTACGGGCGGCAAAATTCATCATTTGCCGATAACCAGTATTAATTCACTACCGCCAGATTTTGAATACCGCGCCGGCCAAAAACCTCTGATCTATCGCCGTGAAAATCAAATTGTGGGGCGCGAATTGCTGGTTTTGGCGCGCCGCCGAACATAACACTTGAAAATATGTAAATGTTTGCTATAATATTGCCAAGTTAATATTTCAGGAGAATTTTTTATGTCGCACGTCAAAGCTGGCGGTTCAACCAAAAATAATCATAAAAGCCCGGGTCAGCGCCTGGGGGTCAAGCGTTTCGGCGGTCAGAAAGTCAAAAAGGGCGAAGTCATCGTCCGTCAGGTCGGTGCCACCAAAATCGCCGGACCCGGCACCTATGTCAGCCGCAATTTCACGATTCACGCCGCCATCGACGGCACGGTTGGTTTTCGCTCGGTCAAAAAACGCCATTTTACCGGCAAAACTGTGCCCCGCACGCAAGTTTGTGTGGAATAGATTTACGCCAATAAACGTAAAAGCGCCGAGCTCAATTCTCGGCGCTTAAAACATTCGGGAGAAAATTTCCTATTGTATACCCGGTTGCATTGCTTCGGCGTTCGGCTCGGACGTCGCATCGGACGTCGCCTCGGCATTATCGGCGGTCAGAGCAATCGGACCAGAGTTAATAATACGATTCTCGCTCTGTCGATAGATGAATGCTTTGCTCGCCGTAGGATAAATTAAAACCTTGTCGCCATTCTCGGCCTCCTCGAAAAATGGGTTGCCTTTGAGCTTGTCTTTATCCTCAACCGTGGCGATCGTTGGCTCCTCGTTCGGCAAATTTATCATACCGGAAACTGCCGTAACCAGCTCTTTGTTTTCGCGCTTGGACGTTTCCGCGATGCCTTCGGGCGAACGTAGATATTCAGCCTCTTGCCATTTAATGAACGCGAAAGCACAAACGCCGACAAACGCCAGCGCCACGATAATGGCAATTATCACGCGTTTTTTACCGAGACCCGCACGACGTTTTTTACTTTTTTGATCCTTGTTGTGCTCGGCTGGTTCAATGTCGTCGCTCCTGTCCCGCGGTTCCGGTTCCTCTCCGCGGAATATATTATCAAGTTTTACACCGTCCAGGTTATTTCCCATAAACTCCTCCTTTGATTTATTCTGAACTATTACGCCCATTCTAGCAGTTTTTTTTCATTAGCACAATGACTTTTGTTGAGTTTAGGAATTTACGCTAGAATCGCTTTAATCCGTCGCACGCCGGCGCTGGATGATTGTTCCTTGATGATTTTGAATTTGCCGAGTTCGCCGGTGCGTTTGACGTGCGGACCACCGCAAATATCGACCGTGAATGGCGTTTTCGGGTCGCCGACGATGTAAACCGTGACGCGCTCGCTGTATTTGTCGCGAAATTCGCCGGTGGCGTGCATGACGTCCAACGCGTAATCGGTGTCATATTCACCAAAGCTGACCGGCAAGTCGTCCGTGATAGCTTGATTGACGATTTTTTCGACAGCGCTGATTTGCTGGTCGCTGAGTTTTTCGTCATAGGTAAAATCCAGTCGCAATCGCTGGTCGTTGATGTGGCTGCCGCGCTGCGCCACGCGCACGCCCAACACCTGGTTCAGCGCCGCGCCCAACAGGTGCGTCGCGGTGTGATACCTTTTGTGAATTTCCGCGTCGCCTTCCAGCCCGCCCTTGAACGTGCCTTTGCTGGCAGTTTGCGAACGTTGGCGTTGTGCGGTTAATTCGTCATCAAATTCGGCGTTCCAATTTTCGCTGAGTTTATGCCCCAGCCGAAAAATCTCCTCGACCGCCAACTCGCGCGGAAAACCATAGGTGTCTTGGAGCTTGAAAATGTCTTTACCTTCCAGCTGCGGTTTGTATTTCGCCAGTTTTTCCAGTTCGCGCAAACCGCGCCCCAAAGTTTTGCGAAAAGCTTGCTCCTCACACTCCAAAACCGTGACGATTTTGTCGCCCAGCGCGTCAAAGTGCGGATAGCTGTCGCTGTAAATCTCGATGACTCCCGGCACTAATTGCGGCAGGAAATCCTGCTCGATCCCCAGATCCAGCGCCCGCAAAATCGCCCGCCGCAGCAGCCGGCGCATGACGTAACCCTGCTCCTTGTTGCTGGGCGCCAGACCTTGCGATGCCAACCAAACCGCGCCGGTCAAATGGTCGGCGATGACGCGCATTGCCGCCTGATTACTGTTGTAATTTTTACTACTTAGGTTTTCCAGGGCGGAAATTATCGGCTGGTATAAATCAGTTTTGAAAATGTCCGGCGTGTCCAGCGTCGCCGCCACCAGCCTGCTCAGTCCCCCGCCAAAATCAACTTTGCCCTGGTCGAGCGGTGCGAAACTGCCGTCCGGTTGGCGCCGATATTGCATCCAAACTTTGTTGCAAATTTCCATGAAACGACCGCTGTCGCTGGCGGGGTGCGGCGCGCCGTAGCTGGCGTCGTGCGCCGACTCGCCAAAATCGTAAAAAACTTCGTTGTCCGGTCCGCACGGATCACCCTGCGGCGTGGTGGCGATGCCGCCATTGCGGCTCCACCAATTTTGCGTGTCGTCATAGTAAAAAATCCGCTCGCCCGCGTTCATGCCGCGCCGATCGCCGTCCAGCGCGCTGCCGACCTCGGCGATTTCGGCGGGAATGCCCTGCGCGGCGAAAATATCTTGCCAGGCTTTGGCGGTTTCGGTGTCGCGCGGAATGCCGTTCGCCTCGTCGCCGATGAAACAGCTGACGTAAATCTTGGTCGGGTCCAGCCCCAAATCAACGGTCAAAAATTCAAACAGCCATTCGATCTGCTGCTTTTTGGAAAAGCCGTCCAACGACCAGTCGCCCAACATTTCGAAAAAGGTGGTGTGGCGATTGTCGCCGACTTCGTCCATATCCTGGGCGCGGATACAGGGCTGGGAGTTGACCAGACGCGTGCCGTTCGGGTGCTGCTGCCCCAGCAAATACGGCACCATGGGCTGCATGCCGCTGCCCGTGAACAGCGTGGTCGGATCATCGTCCAACACCAACCCAACCGGCTCAACCGGCGCATAACCGCACGCCGACATAAATTGCACATATTTTTCGCGGATTTCGTGGGATTTCATGATAGGAATTTTATCATTTTTCCGCTTCGGCGTCTATATTTGCGGATTAAACTGATTATGTTTATAAAATAATTTTCATGTATTGTAAAATATTGTGAGTGGGTGTAGAATTGAAAAGTTAATAAACGAGGTGAAAAAAAATGACAGCAATAAGTGACGTGATAAAAGACACCCCCCTCCGCTACAATAGTCCGAATGAGGCTCTTAATGCTCAATTTGCAGAAATTCAACATCGTATAGCATCAATCGCAACTGGATTCGATCATTATGCAACAGAATTAACGCCCGATGAACTCGACCGACGTCGTCAGATAAGAGAACGATTGCTTGAAACTATTGCGGTGATACCGATGGATATAGATATACCCAGACCAATCGAACCAAACAAAAACGTCCTCGCAACCGACCGCCAGGAAAAACTAGCCAGCGATATTAATAAAAGGCGAGAAAGTGAGCATTATGCAAAAGTTAGGGATTTGGTTTCTGACGCCATTGTCAGCACTACGAAAAAATATCTCGGCACCGGCTTGGTCTATGCAAATTTTGCACAACTATGGGAACGCGCTGCTGCTTTTAGGGCGGACATAAAGAACATAATCGAAGACGGTAGTGTTATTAGTCTAGAAGATGCTAGGGCAATATGTGAACGGGAATATTACGAATTCTACAACAAGATGGTGTAGAAAAAGTTGTCGTGATTATATTTCCGTAAATCACATAAAGAATACTTTACGCCAACAAGCTCTCGACACCGGGCAATTTCTGCCCCGCCATCAACGCCAAACTAGCGCTGCCGCCGGTTGACAAGAATGAAAAGCTGGCGCCGTCCAGGGCGTCCCAGTTGCGCACAAAATCGACCGTGTCGCCGCCACAAACTAAAC
>JAITGI010000022.1 GCA_031280785.1 Candidatus Nomurabacteria bacterium | reverse complement strand
CGGATCAACCAGTTCGCGGACAAACTGCGGGCGGCGGGGCACGCGGTTGACTCGGTGTCGCTGCCTATGGTCAAATACGCGATTCCGATTTATTATATCGTCGTGCCGGCGGAAATTTCGTCGAATTTGGCGCGTTATGACGGTGTGCGTTATGGGGCGCGGGCGAGCGCGAAAACTCTGGCGGAGGTTTACGGTCGGTCGCGCGACGCGGGGTTCGTGGACGAAAACAAGCGGCGAATTATGATCGGTTCGTATGTTTTGTCCAGCGGATTTTTTGACGCGTATTATTTGCAGGCGCAGAAAGCGCGGACGCTGCTGATCCGCGAATTTGAGCGGCTTTTTGATGAGTATGATTTCCTGATCGGGCCGGTCGCGCCGACCACGGCGTTCGCTTTGGGCGAAAATATCAGCGACCCGATCAAGATGTATCTGGGCGATATTATGACCGTGCCAGCGTCGTTGGCGGGGTTGCCAGCGCTGTCGCTGCCCGCCGGCGCGGACAAAAACGGTTTGCCGATTGGTGTGCAGATTATCGGGCGTATGCGGGACGACGCGCGGTTGTTGGGGTTTGCGAGGGGGTGTGAGGAATGAGTAGGGTCTACATAGTTCATCGCTGGGAAGGCACACCGGACTCTGATTGGTATGTCTGGTTGAAAAGATTCCTAGAAGCACGCGGCTTTTCTGTGAAAATCTTGAAAATGCCACATACGAAAATCCCGACGGTTAGGTCTTGGACGCGCTATTTACAAAAAAACGCAGATTTTTCCAAAGACGCCTTTTTTGTCGGGCACAGTGTTGGTCGTCAAACGATTTTAAGATCGCTTGAACAGATTGAACAAAAAGTTGGTGGTGTTTTATTAATCGCGCCGTGGTTGACGCTAAAAAATTTGGATATAATTTCCAAAATCATCGCATTGCCGTGGCTGACACGAGACATAGACTTTGCAAAGATTAAACATTTGTCGGCGCGCAGAGTTTGCGTTTTTTCTGATAATGATCGGGTTGTGCCGCTGGATAATAGGCAGTTATTCGCAGAAAAATTTGGTGCAAAAACCCTGATCGTGAAAAATAAGGGACACTTTACGAGTGACGATGGCGTAAATGATATGGAGTTTATGAAGAAGGATCTAGAAATATTTTTTGGGGGTGAAAAATGAAAGGATATGTATGACCCCCGTCATCATAATGCTATCGTCAATAATCGCGCTGGGTGTGGTAATGTTGATCGTGATAAACCTGACGCGGCGTGGCAGCCGACATTTGAACGTCGAAAAATATCGCGTCCAGTGGTTGAAAATCGAAAACAGCCTCGATCGCAACAACCCGATGACTTATCAAATGGCGATAATGTCGGCGGACAAATTGCTCGACCAAGCGCTGCGCGAAGTCGGCTTGACAGGCGAAACGATGGGCGATCGGCTGAAAAGCGCCCGCCACAAATTCACCGACATCAACAAAGTCTGGACAGTGCACAAACTGCGCAACCGCATCGTCCACGAACCCGACGTCAGCGTCAACATCTTGACCGCCAAACGCGCGCTGTATATCTATAAAAAATCTTTGAAGGAGTTGGGGGCGATATGAGTGCTAGGAAAGTCTTGATCGAAAAAGAGCTTGGCGCCACGCCGACGGAGATTGAAAGCCAAGTTGTCGATATTTTGGTTATAAATAAATTCGCAAAAAAGCATATCTTGTTCCTGAGACCGAATCGGGAAAAGGGCTCGCGCACGCCCGACATTCACGTCGACGACGATCTCAGATGGGAGATAAAATCAGTCGAGAAAAATGGCAAGTATACACTTGATCACGCCGAGCGGGCGGGGTTGAAGCAGTCGGAAAATTTGATTTTTGATTTGCGCAAACTGAAAAAATATGACGAAGAAAAGATAACGCGCACGCTCAAAAAAGATTTCAGAATCACGAAAAAATGGCGACGCCTGATTATAATTACGAGGGAAGAAGGGGTATTGACGTGCGAAAAATAGTTTGCTATAATGTTAATGCAATTATGGGCGTCGCTCTTGCTGGACAGCTTGGGCCGCGCCCTTTTGCTATTGAGAGGTTGAGCTTGATTTTGCAAGAGAAATTTAATATGATACTAGCAATGGCGCGTAGCCGGGGCAGTATGTTCCAACCCTGCACGTCCTTTTTGATAGAATGTAAAGAATTGGGGGCGATATGAGCGAAACTACGTACACAACTTTTGTCAGCACAATTGTTGAAAAAGACGGCAAAGTCCTGCTGGTTCAAGAGGGCAAAAACAATCACGGTCAACGCGGCAAGTGGAACTTGCCGGCTGGTCACGCAGAGTTGGGCGAAAGTCTGCCCAGTGCGGCGGCTCGCGAAGTCAAGGAAGAAACTGGTTATGATGTTAAAATTGACGGGTTAGCGGCGGTACATAAATATGACATTGGTTCTACCGTCAACACGGTGTTTTTCTTCACCGGTTCGTTGGCGAATGACACGCAATCTGACTACGAGGACTCAATGATGGCGGTCAAGTGGGTTTCGGCGGAAGAAGTTTCGGCGCTTGACTTGCGATTTGATGATATTACTCGGGTTCTGCGTAAACTGAAAAAAGACGGCGCATACCTAATAGGGATTTTTATGGAAAAGGAGGGCGAATGACGACCAATTTAGGCTCAGCCGGCGAGCGCGGCAGCGAAATAACGGGCGACGTGACGAAATATTTAATTGACGGCTACTTGCCAACAATCGGCATTGAATGCCACGTCCAACTCGCGACCAAAACCAAACTGTTCAGCAGCGTGGACAACGACGCGCGGGGCGCGGAGCCGAACAGCAAAGTCAGCGCGATTGACTACGCGCTGCCCGGAATGTTGCCGGTGTTGAACCGCGAGGCGGTGCGTTTGGCGGCGCGGGCTGGGCGGGCGCTGAACGCCGAAATCGCCCGCGAATCGCGTTTTGATCGCAAGCATTATTTCTACCCCGACCTGCCCAAAGGCTACCAAATCAGCCAGATGTATCAGCCGACGATTTTGTCCGGTCACGTTGATTTGCCGGACGGGACTCGGGTGCGAATTCACCACGCGCATTTGGAGGAAGACGCGGGCAAATTGACGCATCACGCCGACCACAGCGAGGTTGACCTGAACCGCGCCGGCACGCCGTTGATTGAGATCGTCAGCGAACCCGACATTCATAGCGCCGCCACGGCGCGCGCCTATGCGGAGGAACTGCACGCTCTGATGACTTACGCCGGCGTGACGCACGGCGACCTCTATCACGGCAATATGCGGTTTGATGTTAATGTCAGTGTGGCGAAGGTTGGCGAACCGCTCGGCACGCGGACGGAGGTTAAGAATCTGAACAGTTTTCGCAGCGTTGAGCGCGCCGCCGAACACGAAATCGCCCGCCAAATCGCGGTCTTAGAAAAAGGCGAAAAAGTCGTCCAAGAAACCCGCGGCTGGGACGACGCGACCGGCAAAACCACGTCGCAGCGCAGCAAAGAGGACGCGCAGGACTACCGTTATATGCCTGACCCGGACATTCCGCCGATCGTGCTGGACGAGGCGGAAATCGCGCAGATGCAGGCCGATATGCCGACCTTGCCGGACGAATATCGCGCCAAATTTGCGGCGCTGAAAATCGACAAATCGGTGGAACGCACGATTCTTCGCGACCAAAAAATCGCCACGACTATCGCGGAAATCTTGGACAATTCCAGCGCCGAAATCGCCAAACGCGTGGCGAATTTGTTTGCGTCAAGTTTAGCGTCCGACGAGGCCGAGCAACAACTTTCCGCGCGACTCTCGCATGACGGCAAGAGCGTCAGTGACGAACCGCGTAACGACGCGCGCCGGGGAAGGCGCGGGAAGTTCGTTGGTCAGCCGACCTTGCCGAGCAGCGAAAACTTAATCAAATTGGCGCAGATATTCGGCGCGAACGAAATTTCCTCCACCGCCGAAAAGGAAATTTTCGCCGAAATGTTGAAAAACGACCGCGACCCGCGCCAGATTGCCGAAGCCAAAAACCTGCTGCAAGTTTCGGACGAAAACGCCATTGCCGAAATCGTTGGTCAAGTCCTGTCCGCGCCGGAAAACCAAAAAGCCGTCGCCGATTTTCGCGCCGGCGAGGAAAAAGTTATCGGCTATCTCGTCGGTCAGGTCATGAAACAGTCAAAAGGTCAAGCCAACCCGACGTTGGCGGGCGAACTAATTCGTGATAAAATAAACCAATCAAAGGAGAACAAGTAAATGAAAACACCAACCAAAGCCATCATCGCCGACGCAGGTTTCGCCAGCCGCTATCTGCCGATAACTAAAACTATTCCCAAGTCGATGTTGCCGTTTGGCAATCGCCCGATTATGCAGCTGCTGGTCGAGGAGTGTATCGAAGCCGGCATCGAAGAAATTATCATCGTGGCGACCGCCGAGGGTCGACCGATTTACGAGGACTATTTCAACAACTCCGTCAATCATATCCGCAAGCAGCTGATCGCCCAGGGCAAGGAAGACCGTTATGAAGCCGTTCAGCACGTGCTGGATTTCCCAAAAATCACCGTTATCGAGCAAGACCCGAGCCTGCCCTATGGCACGGCGGCGCCCATCATCAGCGCGCGTGATTACCTCAGCGACGACGAGGCTTTTATCACGATGCAGGCCGACGATGTGGTGTTCGGGCCGGGCGATGTCAAAACCCTGATCGAGTCATACGAAAAACACCCCGACGCCAAGGGAATTATGATCGCCCAGGAAGTCGACCCCAGCGTGGTCAACAAATACGGCATCATCGTGCTGAAAAACGGCGACCAGTTGGATTATATCGTCGAGAAGCCAGCCGTCGACGCGGCGCCATCGAATCTGGCGTCGTATGGGCGATTTTTGCACACGCCAGAGATTTTCAAGCATTTCGACGAGACGGGACTCGACGACGAACTGTGGCAGGTCGACGGCGTGACCAAAATGGCAAAAGACGGCGCGGTTTATGTCGAAAAAACTCGTGGACAATGGATGACTACCGGCGACCCGAAGAATTATTTCCTGGCGCATTTGCGATTTAACTTGGACAGCGAAGACTGGCGGGATGAAATTCGCGAATTGGTTGGTTGAAGCTTGCGACCGGGTGTAGACATCGGCTGAAAAAGGAGTATAATTAGAATATGTATTTGAACGACACTTCGCAAATTTTGGTTATCCTGTTGTCGGTGGTGTTGATTGTATTCCTGATTTTGGCGGCGATTTTGGTGATAAAGCTGATCAAGATTTCAAATCGCGTTAATCACATTGCGACCTCTGTCGACGAAACTGTCCAGAACGTGCATGACGTGGTGCGCGGCGTCAAATCAGTGGTCACGCCAGCGGTGATAACGAATGCCATTACCGGCTGGATCGAAAAACTAACTTGTAAAAAGGAGAAAAAATGAGCAAGGGCAAAGGAATCGGATTTTTGCTGGGCGCCATTGGCGGCGCTGTGGCTGGGTTGTTGTTGGCGCCGAAATCAGGCAAGGAAACCCGCGAGGACATCAAGGAAAAAGCTGGCGAAGTCAAGGACAAAGCTGAGCAAATCGTCGAGACCGTCAAATCCGACGGCGGCGAAGTGGTAAACCAAGTTAAAAAATCCGGCGCCAAAGTCGCGCGCGTTGCCAAAAAAGAGAGCGGAAAAACCTTTGCCAGCGCCAAGAAAGGCGAAAAAGCCGTCGCCGGTCAGGTCAAGAAATCTGGCAAAAAAGTCGCGAAAACCACCAAACGCGAAGCCGGCAAGGTCGTCCGCAAAGTCAAAAAAACTGCCAAAGATATCAAGAAAGCCTGAGGTGCGAGGTGGCAACACTGCAAGATTTCCGCAACGAGCGGCTGCGTAAACTGAATGAGATTCGCGAGATGGGCGTTGACCCGTATCCGGCCGAAACGACGCGTGATACTGAAATCGGCGCGGTGACGGCGGACTTTGCGGCGATGGACGGCAAAACCGTCACGGTGGCGGGGCGCATTACCAGCATTCGCAAGTTCGGCAAAATCGCCTTTATCGTGGTGCGTGATTACTCCGGCGAGGTGCAATTATTCCTGAAAGACGGCGAAATTGAGGGCAGCGCGGGCGACGGCTTTAACCTAAAAAACCTCAATCTCCTCGACAGCGGCGATTTTATCGAAGCAACCGGCGAAGTTGGCAAGACCAAAACTGGCGAAATTTCCGTGATGACAAAACGGCTGAAAATCTTGACCAAAGCGCTGCGTCCAATGCCGACCAAACAGGACGGTTTCACCAACAAAGAAGAGCGAATGCGCCGGCGATATATCGATATGAATGTCAACCTTGACGTGCGCGAGCGATTTGTGCGGCGCGCCAAGTTTTGGCAGGCGAATCGCGATTTTCTGAACCGGAATGGTTTTATTGACATCAACACGCCGGTGTTGGAGCACACCACGGGCGGGGCGGACGCGAATCCGTTTGTGACGCATATGGATGCGCTGGATCAGAACTTTTACCTGCGGATCAGCCACGAATTACCGCTGAAACGCTTGATCGGCGCGGGTTATGAAAAAGTTTACGATATCGGGCCGCGTTTTCGCAACGAAAATTACTGCGACGAGCATCTGCCCGAGCACGTGGCGATGGAGTGGTATGCCGCCTATTGGGACTGGCGGGACGGTATGAAATTTATGGAGGAACTGTATCGTTATATGCTGGGCGAAGCGTTCGGCACGCTGAAATTCAAGGTGCGCGGTTTTGAGATTGATATGGGCGCAAAGTGGCAGGTCAAAGATTACGCGGAGTTGGTGCGCGAACGGTTCGGAATTGATGTATATAATACAACACTCGACGAAGTGAAAAAGGCATTGAAAGACAATGGTTTAGAGGTCGAGGCGACGGAGAATATGGCGCGTGGTATTGACAAATTATGGAAAAGTATTCGGGCAACTATCGGCGGCCCGATTTGGGTAACCGGCGAGCCGAAGTTCTTGTCGCCGCTAGCCAAAACCGCCGCCGACGGGCGCAGCGCGCAGCGTTTTCACCCGATTATTGCCGGCACGGAACTGGGCAATGGCTTTTCTGAACTGAACGACCCGCAGGATCAGTTGGCGCGTTTCACCGAGCAACAACAGATGCGCGACGCCGGCGACGACGAGGCAATGATGCTGGATATCGATTTCGTCGAGATGCTGGAATACGGAATGCCGCCGGCGTGCGGCTGGGGCCACAGCGAGCGAGTTTTCTGGATTTTCGAGGGCGTGACCGCGCGCGAGGGCGTGCCTTTCCCGCAACTGCGGCGCGAAACCGACAGCACGACGCGGGCGATTTACCCTGATGTCAAGTTTGGCGAATAGAAATTATATCTAACCTGTGGAAAACTCTACGTTTAACACCGACGACGGGGGGGGGTCTTTTAGGACTTGACTTTGATTGAGAATATGCGGTATAATGACTGCAGTCTTGCGGTAAGACATAAAAATAGGTCAAAAAGCAAGCCGAAACAAATAACAAACAAAACATAAAGAGAAAAAAGTGGTCATAATAAAGGTAATAGACATACTAAACAAACCATTACAGTCAGTCAAACATGTATTGCGCGTCGACAAAACGCGTAAAGTTTCCTTTCGCATCAAAAAACCAGTCCCAAGATTCCTTGTTATCACCGCAGCATTATTAGTAGGGGGGGGGGTTGTTACTTGGTGCAGCGTTGCAGCCGCAGCAGCCAACCAATGCTGCCATGACCGCCACGACCATTACGCCGAACAGTGGACCAACCGCCGGCGGAACCAGCACCACCATCACCGGCACAGGGTTTCTGTCCGACGTGTTGAGTTCGGGGGAGTATGTTACGCAAATGGCTGGCGGTTATTTTCACTCCCTTGCTCT
>JAITGI010000037.1 GCA_031280785.1 Candidatus Nomurabacteria bacterium | reverse complement strand
CGTTCAGAGCATTCAAGATCGAATACAGCGTGGTCGTCTTGCCGCTGCCCGTCGGACCCACCACCATCACCATGCCGCGCGGGTGCGACACAATCTCGTCGAGCTGGCGCCGCTCGTCGTCCGACAGCCCCAACATATCGAGCTGCAACATCGACTCGTCGAAGTTAAACAGACGCATCACCACGTCCTGCCCATACGCCGTCGGCGCGGTTTCGACGCGCATATTGAGAGTGCGCGGTCCATCGTCGCGCTCGAACCGACGCACGATGTGCCCGGTCTGCGACTCATTCGCCGCCGTCGACAAATTCGCCGCGCTGGCGAGGGCGGAAAACAAAACTTTGTATTTCGGCGGGCTGATACTGGCAATCGGATGCAGCGCGCCGTCAATGCGAAAACGCACGCGAACCATGTCGTGCTGGTTTTCGATATGGATGTCGCTGGCGCCCAAACGGTCGGCTTGGTCGATCAGGTAATCCAAAATGTCGTCGCTTTTAACATTTTCCAGGATTTCCGAAACTCGCGCCAGCGTGTCGCTGTCGCCCTCGGTACTGATTTTGACATCATCATAAACCACCTCGGGCGGCGGATCGTAACGATTCATCAACGTGCGATAACCGCTGTTGCTGAGCAGGACGAAACTGATTTTTTTCGCCTCGGCGCCATATTTCGCCGTCAATTCATCGATAAAGGATTTCGGCGTCGCCGAAGTTATACCAAAAAAATGCGGATCTTCGTAATTGCCGGCGCGCAGCGGCACGACGCGATTTTTGTGCATTTCCTCCTTGGTCAGCAGTCCGTCGACCAACGGCAAGGTCCGGTCAACCTCGCGGCTGTCGAAATAATTGACGCCCAAAACGCCGGCGCGTTTCTCTGTCGACGCCTCCTCGGTATCGCGAAATCGCTTTTGTCGCTCCTCCTCATTCATGACGACATTATAACACAAGCATTTTCTATATGCTAAAATAAAATATATGTTAAGGTCCAAATACGCCAAATCAGTTTACGCCGCCGCATCGGCGGGCGCACCGCACCAACCGGAATTTTTGCAAGCGGTGCACGAAGTTTTTGAAAGCATCGAACCAGTGCTGCGCCAAAATCCGGAATTCCAAAATCAAGCGATTCTAGAACGCCTGATCGAGCCGGATCGCCAGATTATTTTCCGCGTGGCGTGGACGGACGATCGCGGGCGCGTCAATGTCAATCGCGGTTGGCGAATCGAATTTAACAACGCGCTGGGTCCATACAAGGGCGGTCTGCGTTTTCACCTGTCCGTCAACACCGGAATTGTTAAGTTTCTGGGCTTTGAGCAGATTTTCAAAAACAGCCTGACCGGGCTGTGGCTGGGTGGCGGCAAGGGCGGCAGCGATTTTGACCCGCGCGGCAGATCCGACGGTGAAGTCATGCGCTTTTGCCAAAGTTTCATGAGCGAATTATACCGCCACATCGGCGCCACGGTTGACGTGCCAGCCGGCGACGTCGGCGTGGGTGAGCGCGAAATCGGCTATCTGTTCGGGCAATACAAACGCCTGACGCGGGATTTCTCCGGCGTTTTGACGGGCAAAAAACCGGATTTCGGCGGCAGCCTGGCGCGCCCCGAAGCCACCGGTTACGGACTGTGCTATCTCACAGCGGAAGTCTTGCGCCTGCTGAAAAACGATTCATTCGCTGACAAAACCGTCGCCATCAGCGGCAGCGGCAATGTGGCAATTTTTGCCGCCGAAAAAGCCGCGGAACTCGGCGCCAAAGTGCTGACGATGAGCGATTCCGGTGGCTATATTTACGATCCGAACGGCGTGCATCTCGGTCTGGTCAAGGAAATCAAATTACAGCGGCGCGGGCGCATTGCCGAATACGTCAAAAACCGCGCCGGAGCCAAATATGTCGCCAATAAAAAAGCCTGGCAAGTGCCGTGCGATATCGCCCTGCCCTGTGCCACGCAGAATGAGTTGGTCGCCAGCGATGCCCGCCAGCTGGTCAAAAACGGCTGTCAAATCGTCGCCGAGGGCGCGAATATGCCGACCGCGCCAGACGCCGTAAAGATTTTGCGCCAAAACGACGTGATTTTCGCCCCCGCCAAAGCTGCCAATGCCGGCGGCGTGGCGGTCAGCGCCCTGGAAATGGCGCAAGGTGCCGGGCATCTGGCTTGGGATTTTGCAACGGTCGACGCGCGGTTACAGGAAATCATGATCGACATTGTCGGACGTTGCCTGGACGCGGCGGCACGCCATGATCGCCACAACGATTTGGCGGCTGGCGCCAATATCGCCGGCTTCGAGCGCGTGGCGCGTGCCATGCTCGACCAGGGAATTGTTTGAGATATGAAAATTGTAGTTATTGCGCATAATATTCGCTCGATTTTGAACCTGGGCGCGATTTTTCGCACCGCCGAGGGCCTTGGCGTGGAGCAAATTATTCTAAGCGGTTACACGCCGAATTTTCACAGCGGACTGCCGCACGTGCGCGCCAAAATGCAGCGCGAATTGCATAAAACTGCGCTGGGCGCCGAGGAAATGGTGGCGTCGGAATATCGCGACAATATCGCTGAAACCTTGGCGGAGTTAAAACGTGATGGCTTTCGCTTGGTCGGGCTGGAACAGGACGATCGCGCCGTGATGTTGCCGGATTACACGGCGCCGGACAAAATTGCCCTGCTGCTCGGCGAGGAAGTCGCCGGTATCGCGCCGGATTTGCGCGCCGTTTGCGATGACTTGATCGAAATCCCCATGCACGGACAGAAAGAATCGTTCAATGTGGCAGTGGCGACGGGGATTGCGCTTTATGGTTTGAGCTTGCCGAAATCAACAGTAAAACCATAATTCATTTCGTAAAATTCGAGGTCCTCGGGATTTTTACATATCGCAAATGGAAAATAGTTTTCATACAGAGGGCCGTCGTCCGCTAAGGACTTACGACCATTATCAAATTTTCCTCGTTGTGTTTCTAGCCAAAAATGATCTGTCTTGACCCAGTCATTTAAATTCTGTTGTTCCGTGTCCGCTATTCCGGCGATGATATTGACGTCATCCACGTCAAGCGATTCAAGAATTTTATAACCTATGCTTGCAACTTTGGCGCAATTCATCTTGCCACTATATTTACTGTTATTATGGTGATAGTTATGATGATATACGTCAATCACAAGCTCGGCGAGTCCTTTACGGCTGTCAGGCGACACGAGAAAATGTAGGCGCTCGTCAAGACTCGCCTTACCCAACTTCTCTATGACTTTACCTCTGCTTGGGAAATTTTCCTCGCCAAGCACATTTAGGTCGCTATTGTCATCCCGGAGGTATTCCTTTGCCATCTTCTGACCCTCGGAAAAATCGTCCGCGTATACCTCGCGCAATAATGGCTCAATCAACAGGTCGATACTACACCTCGCTTCCTTGCCGTCGATGTGCCCTTCGAGATATCGCAGACCGTTCAGCCCCCTATTCATCTCCGTTGAGGCATTACGATACCATGGCTCTTTGAATATTGTAGTATGCATAACCCAATTATATCACATATTTCATATTATTGCAACATTTTTGCCCTTCCTCACCACATCGCACACACTTCCAGCCGTGGAATAGTCAATCCTAGTGTATCACAGAACTCTTGTGGGGTTTGGTAGTTGAGAGACTGATGAGGTCTAAAAAAGTGGTAATCATTCAGCCAGCGGTTTATCTGAGCTTGTCGTTCAGCTATGGTCTTGGTGGTTCTATCATCTTCGTCCAGGCATTCTTGTTGGAGTTTACCGATCAGGTTCTCGATGTAGGGTTTATCCTTGGGTGTATGTGGTCTGGCGAAGTATTGGGTAATATTTTGGTCTTGTAGGTAGGAGTAGACCTTGCCAAAGTTCTCTGAGCCGTTATCGTTAAGGATAGTAATATGCCTGCCAAAGACAGTTAATATCTTCTCTATGGCTACTTTGGCATTCTGGCTGCTGGGTGTAGAGGCAACGTGGATTAGGGACTGCTTGGTATAGGGATCAATCGCGCAAAAGGCGTATTGCTTAGCATTACCGACCCTAATATGTTTCATGTCGAATTCGATCAGCTGATGAGGGCTGGTGGCTTTGAGGTAGCTAGGCTTTCTAGTGATAGCTAACCGTCTAGCACGTCGGGCGGCTTGGAAGCGAGCCCTGGATACTACCTTGCGAGCAAAATAGAGTGAGAAACGCTTGATGATACGACCAATGGTAGCGGCTGAGATTAGAATATGCCAATCCCGTTTTAGAATGACGTGAAGGCGTTTAGATGAATAAGTCGGAAAGTCCGTCCTTAACTTGCGGATTAAACTAACTAGGCTAGTGTCATATGTGGCTTGTCTAACACGATGTGGACGCTTGCTGTGGCTTTCTAGGGTAGATAGGTCTCTTGGATTGTATCTGCCTAGCCACTTGTATAGAAAACTTCTGGAGACTGCGAAGTGACGGCAGGTTAGACTGCCGTTCTTGCCTGACTTGCCGTAATAGAAGTCAATGACTCTTAGCCTGAACTTGGCTTCGTTAGATAAATCTTTTGGATTTATGCGCCCTAAGCGAGCGCTATTTGGTAATATAGTGGTGTAGATCGTAGACGTGCCGATTGAACCGGTCATTATGTCCCTCCTTGTTTTAATTAAATTAGTATCACACTAACTATTCTAACAAGTGGACTGTCTACGATCTGTTTGAGGATGGGCACATTTTCGCATTAGCCAATAAATAAAGTTACCCACCCACTCCTGCTTAGATAATAATTATGTTACCCTACCAAGCAATAATTAAGTTACCCTAGTTCTATCATGAAAAGAATTAGTTAAAGGAAATCATTAAGGAAAAGTTGCCAAGTTATATCAACCCCAATCACGCATTCCCCACCCGATACCCCAGTAGAACTCTCACGTGATGCACAAAATAACCTGTGACACTGCGTGGTAATGATGAAACTAGTAAATGATGATCCTTTAACCTACCAAAGGTAGCTTCAACTTTCTGACACATGGTCATTAGTAGTTGTTGCCACTTTGCCATAACAGCTCGCTTCTTGTTGTTGGCTACTGTAATAATACCGTAGCGTTTATATAAGCGTTTTACCATTGGGGTCTGCCCCCTTCCCCCTCACCCACCTCTCTAATATAATACAATCTAGTCCATAAGTGGAGGACAACAACGAAAGGAGTAGCCACTATGGCCACTATATACCCATTAACATTTAAGCAGGATGTCTTGGCGTTCTACGCCAATAATCCTAATATGCCTATCACGCAGATCTGTAAGGATTTCGGCATTTCAGATGCCACGTTCTATACTTGGCGGAAAGCCCATCGTCTGGCAGATGGCTCTACTGCTCTACCTACTAATCAGGGTAGCCCAGTCTCAGCTGAAGAACATCGGCGGTTGCAGAAACGAAACCTAGAATTAGAACAAGAAAACTACGTCCTTAAACGAGCGGCCGCCTACTTCGCCAAAGATGCCCTCCCAAAAGGAAATACCCTCTCGTTCTAGAACTGTCTATGACGCACTCGTTTAGGATCTGTCTTGCCAGCTCACGATGATCTAGTTAGGCGTAACTTCACAGCAAACAGTATTAACAAGCTGTGGTTGACTGACATTACCGAACATTGGACCCAGACAGGCAAGTTATACCTATGCGCCATCAAGGACGTTTTCAGTAACCGTATCGTCGGATATGCTAGTTATTGTCTAGTGCGTATTTTATTCATTCTTCGCAATCGTGACGAACAGACCTATCAATGATGATGCGATTTTCGTGTTCGCGATAGAAAAATATCAAATATCGCCCTTATCTAGGAAATGAGTCCCGATTGGCGGGATTTGTATGAGGAGATTAATTTAGGAGAGCACTGGATTACTTCGTTTCAGTCGCAATGACGGATAGGAACGTTCGCGATGACAGACAAGAACGCCCTCAATGACAAAAATCATTTGACCACAACATAATCCACACCATAAATCTCGCCCAGCGCGGCGACCAGAGTGTCGTTGGCATCGGTCGTGAACGGCATTTTCAAAGCATCATTTTTGCTGTCGCCCAGGACCAGGACTACGGGGTCGGCGCCGGAATGCTTGCCGATTTCCTGCTTGGCGCGCAACAGTTTTTCCTGGTCGCTGGGGTCGCGGACATGGATATATAGTTTGCGCACGGCGGCGGGCGGCGGTGTTTCGACCGGTTCAGGCGTAACCTCGACGGGCGCGTCATCACGCGGCTGGTTAATATGTTTGGTCATGCGCGGCTGGCGTTTGGCGCCGGGCGCGGCGGGCTTTACCTCCATTTTCTTTCCCGTCGATTGATAATTTTCCAACTCGTCATCGGTCACCATCATGATATTTTCGGCGATGATTTTCGGATCAGGGATTTTGTTGCCAAGTTTGTCGGTGCCGCTGACCCGACCGTCGATGCGCACCACCTGGTCGACTGTCAATTGTTCGCCAATTTCCTCGAACAATTTGCTGAACACGATGATTTCGCCGTCGCCAGTTTTGTCCTCGATGGTCAAAAATGCCATTTTGTTGCCATTTTTGGTCATAATCGTGCGCACCGTATTGATCACGCCGCCCACCGTCAGGCGCGTACCATCCATCTCGGACGTCAGCGTGTCCAGCGCCACCGTCATTTCGTGAAAATAGGTGTCATAGCGGTCCAGCGGGTGAGCGCTCAGATACAGCCCCAACAGCTCGCGCTCCCAGCCCAGCATTTCCTTTTCGCTGTATTTGGTTGGCGCCGGCACGATTTTGATCGACGGAATGGCGTCGTCCAGCTCCTCGCCGGCGTCCATCAATGCGCCGAACAGGTCCGCTTGACCGCTGGCGGCTTCCTTTTGAACTTTCTGGGCAAAGGCGATAATACTGTCCAGGTTGAACAGCAAGTCCGAGCGGTCGCCGAATTTGTCAAAGGCGCCGGCTTTGATCAGGCTTTCCCAAACTTTGCGGTTGCTGATGCGCGAGCTGACGCGCTTGGCATAGTCCTCGACACCGGTGAAGGCGCCGCCGGATTTGCGCGCCTTTTCGATTTCCTCGACCACCGCCACGCCTACGCCCTTGACCGCCGCCAAACCGAAACGCACATCGCCGGTCTGCGGCACTACCGCAAAATCGACGAACGATTCGTTGATGTCGGGCAGCAAAACTTTAATATTCATGTGCTGGCATTCGGCGATTTCCACCGCCAAACGGTCGGTGTCGTCGGAGTCGCTGGTCATCAACGCCGCCATGAACGCGCTCGGGAAATGCGCCTTGATATACGCCGTCCAATATGCGATCAGGGCGTAACACGCCGCGTGGCTTTTGTTGAAACAGTAATTCGCGAACTCTTCCAATTGCGTCCAAAACTGCTCCATGACATCGCGCGACACGCCGGATTCCTTGATGGCGCCGTCGATAAATTCGGGCTTGATTTTCTGCATCATGTCCATCTTTTTCTTGCCCACGGCTTTGCGCAAGTAATCCGCCTGACCGCCGGTAAAACCGCACATGTCCTTGCTGATTTGCATAAATTGTTCCTGGTAAACCAAAATCCCATAGGTCGATTTCAGCGCCGGTTCCATATGCGAATCCAAATATGTGATATTTTCGCGACCGTGTTTGCGGCGAATGAAACTGTCGATGAACTGCATCGGTCCGGGACGATACAGCGCCACCATGGCGATGATGTCGTCGAAGCTGGTCGGCTTTAAATCCTTTAAATAACGTTTCATGCCCGCCGATTCCAGCTGGAACACGCCGGTGGTATCGCCGCGCTGAAATAATTGATACGTCTCCTCGTCGTCCATGGGCAGGGTCGTGAGGTCGATCTCCTGGTTGTAAACTTTACGCACAATGCGAATGGCATTGTTGATAATTGTCAGGTTCGACAGCCCCAAAAAGTCCATTTTAAGCAGCCCCAACTCCTCGATAGGGCCCATCGGGAACTGCGTGGCGACGACGCCTTTTTGCGCCATTTCGACCGGCGCGTATTTGACCAGCTCGTCCGGCGCGATGACTACGCCCGCCGCATGCACGCCGTGTGAACGGATCGTGCCTTCGAGCCGCGTTGCGAAATCGATCACGCGCTTCGACGTCGGGTTGCTGTCGTATTCCTGTTTCAAATCAGCGTCGCTGGCGACCGAAGTTTTGAGCGGAATGTGGCGGCCCTGAATAGTCGACGGCACCATTTTGGACAGGCGATCCGCCTCGGCGTATGGCACTTCCAGCACCCGCGCCACGTCGCGCACGGCGTTGCGCGCCATCATCTTGCCAAAAGTGCCGATATTACTGACTCGCTCGGCGCCATATTTTTCCGTGCAATAGGCAATCACTTCGCCGCGCCGCGTGTCCTGGATGTCGATGTCGATATCCGGCATGGAAATACGATCAGGATTCAAAAAACGCTCGAACAGCAGATCATGCTCGATCGGATCAAGGTCAGTAATTTTCAGTGCATAGGCAATAATCGAACCAGCCGCGCTGCCCCGCCCTGGACCAAACACGATGCCGTGATCCTTGCCCCATTTGATAAAATCCCACACGATCAGGAAATAGCCATTAAAACCCATTTTGTCAATCACGCCCAGTTCGTATTCGGCGCGCTCGATGACTTCCTTGTCAAGTTTTTTCTTAATCTCGGCGACGGACTTTTTCTCGGCGACGGCGGCGTCGATTTCGGCGTAGCGCACCGCCAACCCCTGCCAGACCAACTTGTGCAGATACGATTTCTCGTCCTCGCCATCGGGGCATGGAAAAGTCGGAATCAAAATTCCGCCCAAATCCAGCGTTACCTGGCAACGATCAGCAATCGCCCGCGAATTACGAATGATTTCCGGATGACTGTCGCCCCAGCGCTCGATGATGTCGTTCGGATCCATGACATGCAGATCAAAATCCGCCAATGTCATACGATCGGTGTCGGACACAAACGCGCCCGTTCCCACGCACAGCAAAATCTCGTGAGCATCGGCGTCCTCGGCGCGCAGATAATGCGCATCGCAGGTCAGCACCGCCGGAATATTTAACTGCTTGGCGATTTTGAGCAGCCCGTCGTTAATTTTAGTCTGCATATCCCAATGCTTCGGCGACTCCGGATGACCGTGGTCCTGCAACTCCAGGTAATAACGATCGCCGAACACGCCGTGATGCCACTCGGCAATTTCCACTGCCCGCTGATAATCGTCGGCTTTCAGCGCTTCGCCGATCTCGCCGCCAGCACAACCGGACAGGCAAATAATTCCCTCATTATATTTTTCCAGCAAATCGCGATCAATGCGCGGTTTATAATACATTCCTTCCAAATTGGCAATCGATGACAGCCGCATAATATTTCGATAACCGTCGTTATTCATCGCCAGCAGCGTCAGGTGATAGCGCGGCTTGTCCTTGGCAGGATCGCGGTCAGTGTGCCCACGCGCCGCCACATACGTTTCGAAACCGAAAATCGGCTTGATGCCGTTGGCTTCGGCGCATTTATACAGGTCAATCCAACCGGAAATCGTGCCATGATCGGTCATCGCCACCGCCACCATGCCGCTGTCCTTGACTGTCTGGCACAGCTCATCGACACGCGTCAAACCATCCAACACCGAATAATTGGTGTGGTTGTGCAGGTGAACGAAATCACCCGGAACCGGTCGTTTGCCCGTCGTTTTTGCTTCTTTTCCCATTGATGACCATTCTATCATTTTTGTTGAGTTTTAGCCACGAATAGTTTTCGACGCGCGCGTCGATGCTATTGAATAGACTTGATCGTATATTTCACCGCGCCCTTAGGCGTGTCGATGGTTGCGGTGTCGCCGACTTTTTTGCCCATGAGTTCCAGCCCCAACGGCGATTCATTGCTGATTTTACCGTCCAGCGGGTTGGCTTCGACGGCGCCGACGATTTTGTATTCGGTTTCACTGCCATTTTTCAGCACCACCGTCGAACCCAGCGCGACTTTGCTGCCACGACCGCTGGAAATGATGTCGGCGTTTTTCAGGATGTTTTCGATTTCCGTGATGCGGGTCTCGTTGATATTTTGCTCATCGCGTGCCGCCGAATATTCGGCGTTTTCGCTGAGGTCGCCATACGCCCGCGCGTCGGCAATCCGCGACGCGATACCTTTGCGCGCGCGCACTAATTCGCCCAGTTCGGCTTCGAGTTCGGCCTTACCGTGCTTGGTTATATGATACGTTTTGTTCATTATGTCCTCCTTACAATGACCAACCGCTACCCACGACCGCGTAATATTCCGGTCAAACCCCCAATGGTTAGTCATTTTGATATGAATAGTGTAGCAAATAATTCGTAACTTGCAATACCTATTTTAGTTTATCGAATAGCGTTTCGGTTGTCAAGTTTTCCGCTATATCTAGCGTGCGAGGCTGATATTCGAGCAGGTTTTGCGCCAGAAGCTTGGGGCTGACCACCACGCGGTGCGGAATTCCCATCAACTCGGCATCGGCGAATTTTTCGCCGGGTCGAGCGTCGCGATCGTCCCAGATCACCTCGATACCGGCTTTTTTTAATTCCTCATACAATTTTGTTGTGTTTTTTACAACATCATCGTCATTGCCGATATTTATCAGATAAACTCGCGCCGGCGCAATCGCGTCCGACCAAACCAGCCCGCGCTCGTCAGCGAATTTCTCGGCAATCACGCCCATGACCCGCGTCACGCCGATGCCATAGGAACCGAGGTAAAACGGCTTTTGCTGACCGCTCGCATCGGCAAATTCGACGTCCATCTGTTCGGCTTTGTCGACGCCGAAATTGAAAACGTTTCCGACTTCGGCGGTCCGGACTTTTTCGAGCTCGGATTTTTCGATTTGCAACCTGTGTAATTCGTCAATAATGCCTTGGTCGTCAATCATCTCGGAGTTGACTGCAATATTTTTGCCACGATGCAGATAAATCTCGTCCTCGCCGGTCGGGCAAATCGTCTGGAACTCGTGGCTGAATTTTGTAAACGCGCCGCCGCTGGCAAAGGTCACGAAAGTATCCTCGCCGATACCCAATCTGTCATAAATCCGCTGATACGCTTCCACGGCTTGGTTATAAAAAGCGTCCAAATCATGTTTTGAAACGTGCAGGGAATACATGTCCTTCATCACAAATTCGCGCCCGCGCATTATGCCCGATTTGGCGCGCAGCTCGTTGCGTAATTTAGTTTGGAACTGGTAAACGCGAATCGGCAGATCCTTGTAGCTCTGGACATATGGGCGCAGCATCTGCACGATGGCTTCCTCGTGGCTCCACGCCAATCCCAGCTCCGTTTCGTCCTTCAGCTTCGTCTTGAACCAGATGTCCACCACCTCGTCGTCCCAGCGCGTAGTTTTTTCCCAGGCAGCTTTGGGCTGCAAATTAGTCATGATCAGCTCCTCGCCGCCCAGTGCGTTCATTTCCTCGCGAATAATTTGCTTGATTTTCTCCAGCACCCGCAAACCCAGCGGTAGATACGCGTAAACTCCCGCCATTTCCTTGTGAATAAATCCGGCGCGAATCAGCAATTGGGCATTCTTTGCCACCTCGTCCGCCGGCGCCTGACGCAAAGTTTTTGTGAACATTTGGCTGCGTTTCATATTAACTATTGTATCACGCCGCGCTTTATGTTACAATTTCCCGATATGAAGAAAGATTTACACCCCCAGGATTATCGTTTGGTCGTTTTTCAGGACGAAGCCGCTGGTTTCTCGTTCCTGACGCGATCGACTGCGCCGACTACTGAAACAATTAAATGGGAGGACGGTCAAGAATACCCGCTGGTGCGGATTTATATCAGCAGCAAGTCGCACCCGTTTTTCACCGGCGAGGAAAAAATCATCGACACCGAAGGTCGCGTCGACCGTTTCGCTGCACGTATGAAAAAGGCTAAGGAACACCAGGAAATGCTGGCGAAAAAAGCCGCCAAAGCCAAAAAAACTATCAAGAAAGCCGCCGAACCAACCGACGCCAAAGCTGCATAAAAATAGTGCTTGATTGAAAACTAAGGGTGAATTTTCACCCTTAGTTTTACGTGAAAGTGGCTAAAATTATTTTCGCGCACGGGTTTTAACCGGTCGCTTGGCAGCGCGGGGTTTGGCGGCAGTTTTAGCAACCCGACCGGATTTACGCGCGACGCGGCGCGGACTATTTTTGGCACCGCAATTGATGAGTAAAATCACCACGCCGATGATGAGCAGCAGCACTGCAAAGAGCATTAGGTCATAATTCGTCACCACTCTGTCGCCGAACATGAACAGACCGGTCGACGGCACGCCCGGGATGAAACCGTCAGCATATATCAACGCTCCGCGGAAATTGGCGGCGAAAGTATAGGTGCCATTCGGAGTCGTCACTGTCACGCTGACCTTGCCGACCTTGTGCGCCGGCACCAGGCATTCGATCTGCGTGGGACTGATTTGGGTGAACGGCTTGGCACAGGGGCTACCGTCAATCAGCACCTCGGTTGCGCCGTCCAAGTTTTCGCCATTGATCTTCACAATTACATTACCAGCAGTCGGCACAGGATTAGGGCTAACGCTGGTGATACGCGGCGCGCTCAAAGCGACGGTTATCGCGCGATCGACCGTTACGTCGCTCAGGCTGCCATCCTTGGCGTGAGCCACAAAATGCAGGTTATGCCCGCCCAGCGTCACGTCCTGGGGAAGCACCAGCTGACCATAATTCTGCGGACCAAAACTGCCCGATTCGTTAACGGTGATAGTCGTCAGCGGTGTCGTCCCGCCATCCAGGTAAATGTCCACCGTGCTGACATTTTGGCCAGTAAAGACCAAGTCATAGGCGTTCCCGCCTGAATTGCCGTTCTGTGGCGTATCGACGTCAAATTGGATAGTGTTCGCCGTAACTTGCACCTCGACGACGCTCGAAGCCGCCTGCGCCGTTAATGATATTGCGCCAGCCAGACCGATAGTCATAGCAAGCATGACCGGGACAATTCTTAAAGCCCGGAAAAATTTTGAGTGTTTTACGGTGGACATTGTGGTGGTTCCTTTTTGTTTTTATTTATTCTATCATCAATGTTATAGCATAATCGCTATGCTGTCAACTGACTTTTTCCACAGGGGTCTATTTTCTATTTTTGCGCGAGTTTTTGCGAACTTTCAATACAGTTGCACAGATAAGCAAAATAATAACCAGGACGATAACGATGATCAGGAACAGCGGCGTGTTGCGAGCCGCCAAAAGCGTCCGCCGGCACATCAATGTGATACGAAATGTGACACTCTTCCTTTGGCCGCATAGTAAAGAATATTTTGCCATTTTCACGCCTGCCCTCAGAGCAATCGCTGTCGAGATTTATGGTCAGCCAATTTGTGATTTTGGTGTGCTCCTTGACTGTCTCAAAATCCCAAGAGTCATAATCCGCGGAACCAGCTGTGTATGGCGAAATCTCTGCAAATACATCGTTTGTTTCACGCCCAGTCTGTCGCACCCTGAACGAACCGTCATACGAATCGCCCGGTCGTAAATTTATCTGCTCGCTGCTGGCTGGTGAAATCGAAATCCCAACCGTATCGTTAATCAGTTCGATATTATCATTTATAGTCGCAGGTACCGTTTGGCAAACCGCGACAGCAGCCACAACCACGATTGCTACCACCGGAAATCACAATCATTATAAGGTGCCCCCCCCCAGATGCCAACAGTATTTTATGGGTTTTGTGGGTTTTGTATTTTTCCCCTGGTGGTTGTTGTGAAAAAGTTCAAATTTGCCGGTCGACAAATTACTCATTTACGACAATGAAAGCAATACAAAACCAACCCCAACGCCGCGCCGCCGATGATGTTG
>JAITGI010000049.1 GCA_031280785.1 Candidatus Nomurabacteria bacterium | reverse complement strand
CCGGCGAAGATTTCGCGCTGAAAGACAAAGACGTGTCCGACGTGGCGCGCAAATTGTCAATGGTTTGGAATATGTATGACTTTTTCACAATGTATGCGGAGGTTGATGGGTGGGAGTATGAGCCAGCAATTAGCACCACAGAAGATGATAGATTCGTAAAAGCGTCGGAAAAAAACCCAAAAAATGTTACGCATCGCGTTTCAGCGCGAACAATTTTATTTGACGATACAGGTCGTGTCGGTTTAATTTATTGTAAACCAGGTGATTTTTATATATTGCCGGGCGGCGGTGTGGATGAAAATGAAGGTTTAGAGAGTGCTGCACAAAGGGAAACTTTGGAGGAAACTGGTCATAAATCAGAAATTATAAAATATCTTGGTCGGGCCATAGATCGCTACGTGGATAGCGGAGATAATACTATCAATGACAACATCCATCATTATTATGTTGCAAAATCAGGCGAATTAGTGGGTAGAAATTTGACGGAAGATGAAGCGAGAAGAAGTTTTGAATTCGTTTGGGTCGATAACATTGAAACTGCGATTTCACTTTTTGAAAGAGCGATTGCATCAAAAGTCAAACGAGATGAACCGCAAGTGGTTGATGTAATTGAAAAACGCGATTTATCTGTTTTAAATTATTATCAAAATGGCGGAAAAGCTGCCCTAACCGAACCGCAAAACCTGAAAAACCCGCTGGATAAATGGGTCATCAGCCGCTTGCACCAGACGGCGCAGCACGTCGAAAAACACCTCGACGAATACAATATTCCAGAGGCGTGCAGCGAGATTTTGCCGTTCCTCGACGACGCGTCGAATTGGTTTGTGCGGCGCAGCCGGCGGCGTTTTTGGAAAAGCGAGGACGACGGCGACAAGGCGCAGGCGTATGCGACGCTCCACTATGTTTTGGCGTATTTCGCGCTGATAATCGCGCCGTTTTGTCCGTTTATGGCGGAGGAGTTGTGGCAGAAAATGATGGTTGGTGGCGCCGATGATGACATTCCGGCTCCAACTGAAACGAAATCGGCAGCGGCGGTTTTGTTGGTCAGGAAAGACGGTGCGATAATACTTCAACACAGAGACGAAAAAAAGGGTATTTATCAGTCCGGATTAACCAGCGTTTTTGGCGGCGGCATTGAAAAGGGCGAACTGCCGGCGAACGCCGCGCTGAGAGAGATTTCAGAGGAAACGAACCTGAAACTCAATGAAAGCGATTTGGAATATTTCGGCAAGTATCGCGAAAGAGAGGAAAGAGACGCGAGTTTGCCGATTCAGGAATGGGACAATTTTGTCTTCATGGCACGCGACCTTGACGATTTCGGGCTGGAAGTTTATGAAGGGCAGGGTTTTGAGGTGATCAAATCGGAAAAAGATTTTGAGACGAAACGGGTGTCTGATGTGGCGCGGCGGGTTATTCGCGATTTCTGGAATGATAAGGGAGTGACTGGGTTAAGTATCAAAAATAGCGTGCATCTGCAAGATTGGCCGGCGATTGGCACGATTGACGAAAAGGTGCTGGGTGAAATGGCGCAGACGCGGGCGATTATCGAAAAGGGGCTGGCGCAGCGAATGGAACGCGGCGACGAATTCGGGCAGATAAAGGTGCGGCAGCCGCTGGCGAAGTTGACTTATACCGGCGACAAACTTGACGATTTTTATGAGCAGATTATTGCGGAGGAGGTGAATGTGAAAAACGTCATTGCGAGCGGAGCGAAGCAATCTAGCCAGAACGGCTCTGGATTGCCGCGGCAAACGAGTTTGCCTCGCAATGACGGCGTTGCTAATGACGGTGCTGTTGTTGACGTAATGCTCGACAAAAAAATCACACCAGAACTGCGCCGCGAGGGCTGGGCGCGCGAGGTGATTCGCGTTATTCAAAACGCCCGCAAAGACGCAAAACTGAACGTTGACGACCGTATTATCGTAAGCCTCTCGACATCTGACAAGAGCCTAAACCAAGCAATCACCGACTTCCGTGACGAAATCGCGCGTGAGTGCCTGATCGCCAAATTCGCCGAAAACGACGGCGAACAGACTCGTGTTAAAATAGATGATATGGAAATCACGATAAAGTTAAAAAGGGGGCAAAATGAATAAGATTACCAAAGCCATAATCCTGACCGCCGGCTACGGCACGCGGCGGCTGCCGATTACGAAAACTATCGAGAAAAATATGTTGCCGCTCGGCGATCGACCGATTATCGACTATGTGGTCGAGGAGTGCGCGCTGGCGGGGATGACCGATATTTGGTTGGTCGTGAATGATGTCGCGAACAGTCAGATCAAGCAATATTACGAGCCGAATCGAGAACTCGAACAATATTTGACCGAGCGAAATGCCACGGAAAAGTTGGCAAAACTGAACACCGTGCCAGAGGGCGTGAGGCTGCACTATGTCGAGCAGGACATCAACGACAAATATGGCACAGCGGTGCCGGTGGCGCTGGCGTTGGCGGAAATCGGCGCGGACGAGCAGGTCGTGTTGTGCAACGGCGACGACCCGTTTTGGGGCGCGCGCGGTGGCTCGGACGTTAAAACTATGATCGAGGCGGTGCAGTCGCCGAACGAGTCGGTTACGCTGGGCTATCAAGTCCCGCCCGACGAAATTTATAAATACGGCATTTGGCAGGTAGAGGGCGATTTCGCCGCCAAGATTATCGAAAAGCCAGCGGTCGGGACGGTCGGTTCCGCTCTCGCCAATATCAACCGCGTGGTGATTTCACCGCAACTTGCGCAAACTATCACGGCGTATGTGCGCGACAACAACTTCGGTCCGAACGAGCAGGAATATATGCTCACAGACTGTTACGAAACCTATATCAAGGGCGGTGGCGTGATGCGTTATGTCAAAAATACCGGCGAGTGGCTGGACTGCGGCTCGCTGGCGGGCTGGCTGCGGGCTAATAATGTGGTCGCTGGCGATTTGCTGAATAATAAGTGAGTCGGTTACTGTGGGTGTTTATGTTATAATATACGAATGATTTACCTCGACTACGCGGCGGCGACGCCGGTTGACAAAAAGGTGGCGCGGGCGATGCAGCCGTTCTTCGCCGAGCAGTTTTTTAATCCGTCCGCCAGTTACGGTGCGGCGCGGGAGGTGCGGGCGGCGTATGCGGACGCCAAACATCGCTTGGCGCAGACCATCGGCGCGCGTCCGGCGGAGGTTGTTTTGACCGCTGGCGCGACTGAGTCGATCAACCTGGCTATCCTAGGCACGGCGACGGAAAATCCGTCCGCCAACACGGTCGTCACCACCGCTATTGAACACGCGGCGGTTCTACGCGCGGCGCGGACGGTGGGCGCGGAAATCTTGCCGGTGGACGAGCGCGGGCGGATCGACCCCGACGAATTGTATCTGGCGATCAGCGACGACACGCGGCTGATCTCTGTCGGCTATGCTAATAACGAAATCGGCACGGTGCAAAATATCCGGCAAATCGCTGAGATTATTCAGGAAATCCGCGCCGAGCGGGCGGAGCGCGATGTTAGGAATCCGCTGTGGCTGCACACCGACGCCAGTCAAGCGGCGGGGCTGCTGGACATCAATGTGGCGCGCCTCGGCGTGGATTTGATGAGCCTGAACGCCGGCAAATGTTACGGGCCGAAGCAGGTTGGACTGTTGTATGTGCGGGCGGGCGTGGAGATCCGGCCGCTGATTCACGGCGGCGGGCAAGAGATGGGTTTGCGTTCCGGCACGGAAAATGTGGCGGGCGCGGTCGGTTTTGCGCTGGCGCTGGAAATTGCCGAGAAAAAGCGAAAATCAGAGGCGAAGCGCCTGGCGACTCTGCGTGATGATCTGGAAAAATACATCACGCGGGAGTTTCCGGAGGCGATCATCAACGGCGACCGCAAGCAGCGGCTGGCGAACTTTTTGAATTTTTCTGTCCCCAGGCTGGACGCTGAACGGGCGGTTTTTGCGCTCGACCAACGCGGCGTCTACCTGGCGACCGGCTCGGCGTGCGCGGCGAACAAAGGCACGCGTAGCCACGTCCTGACCGCCATCGGGCTGTCGCCGGAACTTGCCGACGGGAGCTTGCGAATTAGCCTGGGGCGCGGCACAACGACCGCCGAAATTTCCCAACTGAAACCAATTTTGAAAGAAGTTATCAAAAATGAGCAAAAACTCAGCTAAAAAAGTCTACGTCGGAATGTCCGGCGGCGTGGATTCGTCGCTGTCGGCGGCGCTGCTGTGCGAGGCGGGCTATGACGTCACCGGTGTTTTTATGAAAAACTGGACGCGCGACTTGCCCGGAATGCAGTGCCCGTGGGCGGAGGATTTGGCGGACGCTAAGCGCGTGGCGGTGCAACTCGGCATCCCGCTGCGGGTTTTCGATTTCCAGACCGAATACAAGCACTTGGTGGTGGATTATATGATCCGCGAATACCGCGCTGGGCGCACGCCAAATCCGGACACCATGTGTAACCAGGAGGTCAAATTTGGGTTGTTTTTGCGGGCGGCGTTGGCTGAGGGGGCGGAGATGATCGCGACCGGGCATTATGCGCGAGTCGGAAACAATTCTACCCGATTTCCCTCAGACATTCAGGAATCGCGACATGATTTTTCTGGCCAGCCTCTTGAATCACCTCAGGAACTCGGCTTGCGCCTCAAACATCATTCGGCGAATCAGGAGCCTGACCGGAAAAATCATTCGGATTCCTTCGAGTCTTCGTCAAACCGGACAGAATTGTTGCGTGCGGTCGATGCTAACAAAGACCAAACCTACTTCCTATACCGTATCACAGAGGCGGCGCTGGGGCGGACGCTTTTCCCGATCGGGCATCTGACCAAGCCGGAGGTGCGCGCCGAGGCCGAGAGACGCGGACTGGTGACGGCGGGACGGCGCGACAGTCAGGGTATTTGTTTCGTCGGCTCGGTCGGCATTCGCGATTTCCTCAGCCAATTTGTCGAAACCGCGCCAGGCGATATTATTGAGCAAGAAACCGGCAAGACGGTCGGGCGGCACGACGGCGCGATTTTTTATACTTTCGGGCAGCGTCATGGCTTAAGCATCGGCGGCGGGCTGCCGTATTATGTGGTCAGCAAAAATATGGCGAAAAACGAAGTTTACGTCAGCACCAATCTGAACAGCGGCGATTTTTGGCGCGAGGAACTGCATTTGACCGACACGCACTGGATTAACGCCGCGCCAGAACCGAACAAAACTTACCAAGCCCGCCTACGCCACCGCGCGCCGCTGATCGACTGCTCAATTGAAAAAAACCTCGTCAGACTTGCGCAAGCCGAACGCGCCGTCGCGCCTGGACAATCTGCGGCGATCTATGACGGAGAAATTTGCCTGGGTGGCGGGGTAATCGCGAGCTGAAAAGTAATTTATCAACCGAGGGACCTCTCGTCGGATACCACGATGTCTTTGCTAAGTTGGTAATGGGGCGGAGAATCCTTATCCGACGTGAACTCATCAAATAATTTTTTGCCGTCAGCGCGAAAAGTCGAAAACACTTTGTCCGCGACAGTTTGAAAATAATATTGCTTGTCGGCACTGATGATTCTATGTTTTATAGCCAGTTCTTTAATCTCCTGGATAGACAGGGGTTTTCTGCGCGCCATCAGCATGATGTTCATGGCATTCACCCAAGGCTTTTTCAGTTGATAAAGTTTATCATCCCATATCAAATCGCGTTCGCCGGCAATTTCGAGGCGCTGCGCATCCTCCTCGCCGGTTTCCTCGGGATTCCAGATTAAATCACCCGGAATAATGCGGTTTTCATCGAAAGCTAAACGGACTCTGGCGGCGTGATTCGGGGAAGCGTTTTTACGAGGGCGTGTCATCATGAACTCGTCATAACATCGTTTTATTATACGGGCTGCTTTCTCTGGGTCAAAGTCCTTGCCGAGCAATACGGGGATCTCCTTTTCCAGTTCTTCCATAAGCTGGTTACAAGTGTCAGGAGGTCTAGTTTTCATTGCGTTTAGTGCGAGTGTTGCCAGGTTCTGCTCGCGCGATTCAGTGTAAGCGCTGGGGTTTTTCGCCGCTTCGCTCATGTAATCGGTGACGTATTTATCGTAACGCCCCGGGGCGCTGATAATTTGTTCTTTTTTATCCATATACTTATATTATCATAAATATCATGGAAAGTAAATAATAATAACCGATATTTTCCTCCACCCCCCACTTTTCCACAACTCATAAAAAATACAACAAAATCACCCTTGACACCACGGGGGGGGGGGCATGATTAAATAGCTTATGTCAAGTGTGGAAAAACGACAAATGTCGTCAAGTTAATAAATAAAAGGTGAAAATAACAAGATGGAGAATAGAAACATGATCGCAACAAACA
>JAITGI010000033.1 GCA_031280785.1 Candidatus Nomurabacteria bacterium | reverse complement strand
GACGAACAATGGCAACGAACAGCGTATCGCCTCGGCAAAGATGTCATTATTGCGAGTTTCGGTCGGGTTGGTAATCGTCGTTATTGCATCATCACTCGTCAGGTTTATAATCAGCAGATTAGGAGGTTAAACAACGATGATAGAAAACCCCAGAATACCGGGACCCAAACCAAACTTACTAACCGATGCGATATCCCTGTTCGCCTGGGCGATCGGGATTATCGCCGTGGCAGTGATAATTTACGCTGCAATCCGATTGATTATCGCCCGAGGCAATGTTGATGACGCCAAAAAAGCCCGCCGCATGATCATTTGGGGTATGGTCGGTTTGTTCCTCGCCCTGACCGCCGGGACGCTTGCATCAATAATAATAGGGTTATTCAAATGATCAGGAAAATTATTTTGGGAATTGTATTTTGTATGATGTCGTTGCCGGTTTTTGCGTCACCGGTCAATGCGGCGGATTTTCCAAATCCTTGCACCGATTATAAAATCGACACTAACGGTGATGGTAGATTCGACGCAAATGATGACTGCCCCGTGTCTGATGCCGCACCGATCGAGGATGATGTGCGGACTGGTATAAATATTTTCCTGACGCTTGTCGGCGTGCTGTCGGTTACGATGATAATTTGGGGCGCTGTGCATATTACCTCATCCGGCGGCAACCCCGACCGTGTCAAATTCGGCAGGAATACGGTGATGTTCTCCATCCTCGGGCTCCTCTTGGCGCTGCTGGCTGCCTTTATCGTGAATGTTATGGTGGATGTGGCAAACCACTTGTGATATAATAATAATAATATGGAGGTATATATGAAACAATTAGCAAAAAGAATCGGACTGGCGATGGCGGTAGTATTTTTAGCCACGTTCAGTTTGTTGGGTGTGATGGGCGGAACTGATGCCGCGGCTGATACTAAAACCGATATATGCGATGGCGTCACTAAGGCGACTGGCGCCGCGTGTGACGGTAAGACAAACACTGTCAACAGCGTTTGGGGCATGGCAGGTCAGGTCGTTACATGGATGTTGATCGCGGTTGGTATCATCTGTGTTGTCTTTATCATCATCGGTGGAATTAAGTTTACTACCAGCGGAGGCGACCCTGAAAAGGCAAAAAGTGCTCGGAAAACTCTGCTGTTCGCCATCATTGGTCTGGCAGTCTGTTTGCTAGCCACACTCATTGTGAATCTCACTATCAATGTGTCCGAAACCCTCAACAACACCACTTCCTAATCAAGCCCCTAGGCAAAAGCCGCTATTTTCATCCTTTACAAACGAAACCGGTTTTGGTATAAATGTAAGCATAATAATAATTTCTCATAAAAAGGAGTATTAAATGAAGGAAATAATCAAAAAGCTCAGCCTGGCGATATTGTTGGTGCCGCTGTTAGCGCTGGGTGTGAATGGGATTGTGGGTGACAGTGTTGGTGCTGCGGATAATAAATGGAAACCGGACAATGGGTGGGGACCACAAAAAGTCGATAGCAACGGACAAAAGAAAGCTACGGATGTGACTAAAGCTCAGTGGGATGTTTGCGTCGGTAATAAAGTAGCTAACGGATATGAATATAACACTGCTACTGCTGATTGTAGTGATCCGAAGGCATACGCCAATAAAGGCATCGACAACGTCTGGGGTTTCGCGACCACCATTATCGGCTGGGTCTTGATCGCGGTCGGCATCATCTGTGTTGTCTTTATCATCATCGGCGGTATTAAATATGCCACGTCCGGCGGTGACTCCGAAAAGGTCAAAAGTGCCAAAAACACCCTGCTCTATGCCATTATCGGTTTGGCGGTTGCCCTGTTGGCATACTTGATAGTCAACCTAGTTACCAGCACTATGTCAACGCTCACCGCGTAGCATTTGGTTTATTGTGCTGCCACCCATCCACCCGCTCCTCATGGGCGGGTGGATTTTGTTTTGGCACAAATAGTTTCAGCGTTTATGCTATAATTTATACAATGCGTATGAGGGAATTAAAAAAACACTGGCGACGTTTATTACGTTTCTGCCGCCGGCACCGGAAGCTGACGTTGGCGATCGGGATTTTTGTTGCCCTGATGATGCTGGCGCAGTTTTTCTATCCCGGGGCACGCCTGTTGCCGGGCACGAATATCGCCGGGCGAAATTACAGCGGCTGGAATAAATCGGATGTCGTCACTGCGCTCGACGCGGCGTATGCCGACGCCATCATCGGCGTCTATTTCGGCGATAATGACAAACCATATCAGGAGCTGCCGCCCGCCGACATCGGGATCAGCATTGGCAACGGTCGGCGCGTTTCGAATATGGATTACCCCTGGTATTTGCGATTGGTGCCGACGTCGCTGTTGTGGTATGGTTTGATTTATTCCAACACTGTGCCCGACGTCAACGTCGCAGAGGATCGTCTGGACGCCTATTTGGAAAAGGAATTTGGCAATAATTGTGAGGTCAAGCCGATCGACGCCAGCCTGGAAATGGACGGGCGTAATTTGCGCCTGATCGGTTCGTCGGCGGGCGGACGCTGCCGGGTTGACGAGGCGCGCCGTGCGCTGACGCAGATTCATTTCGACTCGCCCAGTTACGGTCGGGCGCGCATCGCCATGGACGCCGTCGAACCGGACGTGCGCGACGACGACGCCAAACGTTTGGCAGCGACCATCGGCGGCAAATTGCTCGGCGACCTCGAAATGTCGCTGGGCGATTACAGCGGCACGGTGACGGTGCCGGCTGATCAATTGGCGTCGTGGCTGGAATTCGAAGTCGTCGACAAAAAACTCACCGTCGTCATCAGCGAGGAAAAATCGGCGGACTTTTTCAATAACCAAATCGCCCCGTTAGTCTCTCAAGCCGCCGGCGTCAGCACGATTACCACGAATAACCTGAACGACGTCAGCCGCGTCAACGGCACCGAAGGCAAGATGGTCAATGTCAAGGAAACTAATTTGCGCATCGCCGAGTATTTGATGGACGCGCGCACCAGTGTAGCCGTCGCCATCGAATCGGTCGAACCGACCCTGCAATACGCCAGCAGTTTCAGCGCCACGTCCGAGGGAATCGCCTCGTTTATCAAGCATTTTGCCCAGACGCATGACGGCACATTCGGCGTGCAATTGGTCGAAATCGGCGGTCAAGGTCGCGCTGCCGGATACAATCAAAACCGCCAGTATGAAATTGACGGCGTGGGGCGAATCCTGGTCGGCTACGGCATGCAAAATGGTCGTGAAAACGGCTCGATGGTCAGCGACATCGGCGGCGACACGGCGTGTTTGAAAAACGTCCTCAGTAAAAACGATGTTTATTGCGTCAGCGCGGCGGTGTTCGGCGCGCTGAAACGCGATCGAGAGGCTCTGGGTTTGGGCAATACCCTGATTTACAGTGATAATATCAAATCAACAGCGGCGGACATGGCGTGGTTCTTGGCGAAAATCTATGATGGCAGTCACAGTATGACCAGCACGCACCGCGATGAATTGCTTGACGGATTGAGGGCGTCCGAGCCGCGACCCGGTATCGGCAGCTTGGACACGCGAGCTGTAAATGCCACCGGCAGCCGCAACGGTCAATACAGCGACGTCGCCGTCCTGAGCGCCAATCACAGCGAATTTGCGCTGGCAATCATGGTTGACGGTGGCAAATGGACAGACATCGCCGAGCTGGCGCGCCAATTGACTGATTTTATGAACCGCTGAGCTTCTACCCTATTCACCCAGAGCTTTTTTGATAGCCGCGGTCAACTCGTCTTTATTGCCCTTGACAACTTCGCCGTTGATGATAATGTATGGCGTGTATGTCACGCCGCTTTTGATCCCCAGGTCATTTTGGAAATTGATGTGCTCCTCGATACCGTTATCCTTGTAGTTTTTGTAATCCTGGCGCCACTGGTTGATGTCCAACCCCAGCTCCGTGGCATAGCCAGCGAAAATATCCTCGCGCTCGCTGGCGCTGGCAGTGCCCCATTTCGGCTGGTTGATGAGCAAAGCGTCGCTCATCTCATAGAATTTGCCCTGGCGGGCGGCGGCCTCGGCGGCAACAGCCGATGCCATGCCGTTCGGATGGTCGGACAGTTTCAGGTAACGCCAAACGAACGCCACGCGGTCGCCATAGGCTTCCATGATTTCGCGAATCGTCGGCGCCGTCGAATAGCACGCCGAGCACTGGTGATTCATCCATTCGACATATACCACCTTGCTGTCGGCTTTGCCGGCGACGTGATCCGCCAGCAACGCTTTGTCGCCGCTGTAACTGTCCGGGATGTCAGCAGCGGTAATGACTTTCTTGTAATCCAGATTCGCCGTATCCAAATTGATCGAACTCTTGCCGCCATTATCACCGCCGCCGACTGTAATCCAGCCGTTTGCAAACGCCACGACCGCGAGAATCACAACTCCCGCGATGACACCAAAAATAATCCATAACCTTGCGCTCATATCTCCTCCGTTTGTTTAAGTTCGAATATAATTATAGCACGTCCTGGTCGGGTTCGACAAAACGCAGTTTTTCCGCCAGCTTTGCCAGCTCGGCATCGTCGGCGCGGCTCGGCTCGCGACCGCCGACATAGTTCGGGTCATATGGGAAAAGGTGCACGTGAGCGTGCGGCACGTCGGTGCCAATAATCTTGACGATGGTGCGCCTCCCAAAAACCTTTTCCATATGCGCCGCCATTTTTTTAACAGTGGCGAACAAAGCCGTATAATCCTCGTCGGGCAAATCATAAAACCTGTCGATTTGGATTTTCGGCACGACCAGGCTGTGACCGTGGCTCTTGGGGAAAATATCTAAAAACGCCAGAGTTTTGTCGTCCTCGTAAATCCTATGAGCGGGAATCTCACCCTTGATAATGCGCGTAAAAATTGAGTCCTGCATGCCAACCATGATATCATCTTTAGCGTCGCCCGTGGAGAGGTGGCCGAGCGGTTGAAGGCGCACGCTTGGAAAGCGTGTATGCGGGGCAACTCGTATCTGGGGTTCGAATCCCCATCTCTCCGCCAATTCATTTGACTTGCCTGGCGACGATCGCCACGTTGATGGTTTTTGCGCCATGTTTTTTTAGTAATTTTGCCGCCGCGATCATGGTGGCGCCGGTGGTATAAATGTCGTCGAGCAGCAGGATTTCCGGCGGCACAGCGCGACGTGGATTCAGGCGAAAAGTCGTCCTGGCTTGGCGCTGGCGCTCGCGGGCCTTCAAGCCGTGTTGAACGCTGTTGTCGGCGCGCAGCAGCAAGCGATTATCACACGGAATATGGCGCGACTTTGCCAAATGATGCGCCACCAATTCAGTGTGACCGAAACCGCGACGCCGAATATGCGGCGCGATGGTCGGAATCGGCACGATGACAATACCCGTCGGCAGCACCGGCAACACCGCGTCGAGCAGCCGAGCAATCACCAGCGCATTGCCGCGTTCGCTGTTATATTTAAAATCCCCGACCAGGCGTTTCAGCGCGCCGCGCCGTTCGCCGACCACGAAAGCCCGCTCGAAAGGCACGCCCAGCCGACAATTTCGGCACAGACCTCGTTTCGTAACCTCGCCGCAGACTAAACATTTCATGTATTTTTCGCTTATGTTGTCAAAAAAACAACTCTCGCATAGTCCATTTCCGACCTCATCACACCCCTTACATATATGGGGTGAAACCAGGCTGAGCAAATAATCAAGTAGCATTTTTTACAACGATCCCTTGAAATTTTTAATCATATCGTATACAATTATACTTGAATATTATAAATGTTATAAAACATTGTAAGTGGAGGAAAAAATGGCAAAGAAAGATGACGACTTGTTATTAGAGAACGAGATTGACGAGACTTTTTTTGGTGGTGACGAAGAATTGACAAATACCCCCGCCAAAGCTGTTACCAGCTCTGGCACAACATTCGCCAGCAGCGACGATGACATCGACGATGTCCCGGGTCAGTTGGCAGTCGACGTGTATGAGACCCAGGAAAAACTGGTGATCAAATCGCGCGTCGCCGGTGTGAACGCGAACGACCTTGATATCAACATCGCCGACGGCGTGCTGACGATCAATGGCGCTCTGTCCGCCAGCGAGGACGCCGCCGCCACCCAGTGGCATATCCAGGAATGTTATTGGGGCGATTTCAGCCGCACGATTTCCCTGCCGGTGCCGGTCATCGAGGATGAAGTCGAAGCTGTGCTGCGCGACGGCGTGCTGACGATTAGTTTTGTCAAAGTCCAACCCGCCAAGCAAAAAATCAGCGTGGTCAAGAAATAACCTCGCAAAACGGCGTTGTTACATAATTGAATATCCATACTGTCCCCGCCAACTGTCATTGCGAGCGGAGCGAAGCAATCCAGTATAATAATCGACAGCGCCTAGCAAAACAAGTAGCTCAAACAACCCCAGCCTATACGGTTGGGGTTTTGTCATGCACATCAGTTTCGCGATAAATTTGGTAGCACCGGTTGGGATTGAACCAACGACCTTAGGCTTATGAGTCCTACGCTCTAACCAACTGAGCTACGGTGCCATACCCGTCTATCATATCACAAAATCGTGATTTCAAAATAGTCCGACCGAGACAAACGACATTACGAACATCTTTACGGCGCTGAATCACCAATTTATATAACTGTAGTCTCCTTCAGTATAGAACCCGTCAGTGATTTCTTCGTCGTCAAATTCTAGTTTGTTGTCATCATCATATTCCGCAATGGCTCCCCTGATAGCTGGGTCACTAGAGTGATGTTGTTCGAGCGCGCTCATCGTTCTGTCCACCAGCCTTTCGGGCTGTCTGTCATTGTGATTATCACCTCTGTATTCAGTTTCACCGTTAGGTCTAAACTCAAAATCTGTCAATTGGTGCAGGTGTCTTGCCGCCGCAACTGGCTTGCCCGCCAGATCCGTCGGCAGCAGACCCCAATCCACCAAGTCCTCCGTAAAATACACCGCCGTTCGGGCACCACGGCTCATCGCTTTGTTGACACCCAGAGCAATGTCAAAATCACGAATATATTCTGGCTCGATCTGGCAATCCTCGAGCAGCGGCACCGAACTAGTTATTCGCTCGAAAACTACGCGCATGAGAAGCGCCTTTATCGCAAGCTTGCTTTTCAAATTCCAATCCCAACGAGGCATTTCGTAATAAGTCGGTCGGATAATATTCTCGATAAAATCGTTCCTGGCTGTTTCGCCGATAATCAATTCTCCGTTTAAAATTAAGACTTGATTGATAGTAAAATCTCGCGTCGCAAAATAATTATCTAAACTATCACGACTTATCCCGTAGCCTTGACGATAGTCATCTGACATATTTTTTTGTGCAAGCATGTCCAGCGCCGCGTCATCCGCATCTTCGCCGTCCGGATCGTCTATACTGACAAAATCTATGTCGCGAATCGGTTCACGGTCGCCGGTCAATATCTCTCTCGCCACGCTCCTCGCCACGCCGCCCATGACGCCGACGCTCCTTGGCAACTCACTCAAAAAAGCATACCGCTCGGTTGCCCACTCCGGCAGTGGTATCCGTTCCAGCTTCGTGTTCCTATATTCCGAACGCTCATTTTCATTGTCGCCGTCATCATAATATTCCGCTTCATACTCAACGTCCATCGCGCCGTCCGGAATATCAGCGACGTTGCCAACACCGATTTCCGACTCGACACCAGGTTGAAATATTTCTCTCACTTTTCTATCCTCTGTATCTTGCGTTATCCTTTTTGTCTCAATCGCCAGATCGGAATTAGGCGTTAATCTCCATTAAACTCGCAATCACCGCCTTGCTAATCTCGCGCGGAATACCTTCCCGGCTGAGTAAATCTTCTGTATATTTTCTCCTTCTTTCGTCTGCCATTTTTGTAACCTTTCTTTTTGTTGTTATTCAAGCCTATAAAACCATTCTAGCACACTTTTTTCAAAAAGTCAACGCTTATATCCTAAATATTGCCGACAACGCTGTAAACCACAGTGGCATGGGATTGTCAGATTTACTTTACTCATCATGACAGCGGTTGCGCAACGGCGGTAATTTGACATCCATGAAGTTTTGCTATACAATGGATATTGTAGTATTGCAAAGTGGAGCAGTAGTTAGCTCCCGCGTGTTTCGTCGCTCATAACCAGTTATGAGCCGAAATAATCGAAACTTTACAAGCTGGTTTTAACGCGGGGTGGAGCAGTAGTTAGCTCGCTTGGCTCATAACCAAGAGGTCGTAGGTGCAATTCCTACCCCCGCTACCAAATTCGAAAAGTAAATCCGTCATGTTGACGGACTTTTTTAATCCAAATTCACCTTTTCCGCATCGGCGACGTCGTGGTTCCCGACCCGCGTGCGACGCAACGCTTGACAATACGCCCCGGTGCCGAGCGCCCGACCGATGTCTTCCGCCAGGGTGCGAATGTATGTGCCGCTGGACACGTGGGCGCGAATCGCCAGCTCGGGAAATGAATAACTGACTAGCTCAATTTGGTAAATCGCGACTTTTCTCTCTGGCATCTCGACAGTTTTGCCGCGCCGCGCGAGTTTATAGGCGCGCTCGCCGCCGACTTTGATAGCGCTGTAAATTGGCGGGGTTTGCGTGATTTCGCCGCTGAATCTGCCCAGGATTTGCTCGATTTGCGCCTGTGTGGGTGGTTTTTTGACGTCCGTGAACGAGATTTCACCCTCCGGGTCGCCAGTGGTCGAAGTCGCGCCCAGGCGAATGGTGGCTTCGTAGACTTTGTCCATTTTGGAATACTCACCGGCGTTTTTGGTCTCCTTGCCGGTCAGAATTATCATTAGTCCCGTCGCGAATGGATCGAGCGTGCCGGTATGCCCGACCTTGAAACGCTTGCCTGTCCAGCCGCTTGCGCGCGCCGCCTGGCTCATCACCCGCCGCACGCGCGCCACCACACCGAAACTGGTGATGCCAGCGGGTTTGTCGACGAGGATAACTTGATCAAATTCCATAGCAATATTCTATCACGTGGGCGGACGACGAAAATCAAGTCGGGATTCTGAACTGAGCCGGGTCGTTCGGGTTTGACGTATTCGTCGTCGGCACGGATGTAATCGGGGCGCTATCCTCGACCAAACTTGGCGGCGGAGGCGGCAAAGACTTCGCCAAACCAGTTCCCGGCTCGGTTGCCTCCATCGGCGGGGACGGCTCTTGCGGCGGCGGAGCTGGCAACGATGGCTGAGCAGCCGGCATCGGCGCCGGCGGTAATGGTTCATGCGCAAAATCTGGCAAAGGCGGCGGCAGATACGGGTCCAGGCTGGATTTTATAGCCTCAATCTCGGCGGGCGGCAAAGCTGGCTCAGACGCAGTCGCCACGGCTTGCGGCGGCGGCGCATAAACCGTCGGCTCCATATCGTGCGGCATAGTTTCCGGCGAATTCACGGTCGAAGCCTCGGGCGGGATTTCCGGAATATCCTGGATTTCGGTGCTCTCGACCAAACCGGAATCGCGCAGCGCGGCGCCGTTAATCTCCGCCACGATGAGCTGCTGGTCGGCGCCGCTGGACAGCAGCTTGCTCGACAATAGCATGGTATGCGGCGAATTCTTGGCATTGGAAAATTGTTCGGTGGAAATCACGATGCCGGTCAACAGCGCCGTGGCAATTTGTTTGTCGATTTTATTCTCGAACCCGTCGACCAGGTCCGCCACAATCTCGCTGTAACCGCTGGCTTTTTTGTCCTGCCAAATAATTCCACCAAACGCCCCGCCGGCATTCAAATTGATCGATACAATCGTGGCATCATGCAAAATTTTGCCGTGTGCCGCCATCGCCGCGTCGAGGTCGCCTTGCTTTTTCACACCCAGCGCAATGACCAAATCGATATTCAAATCGCCGTCGCTGAACATCAAATCGGACGGGCTGAGCGTGGTGTGATATGGCGTGATAAAAATTTTGACCAGGTCGCCCTCGACTTTGTAACGCAGTTTATCGGCTTTGGCTTTGTCCAGGCTGATAATAAAATCCTGAAAACTGGCGGTGGAATTTTCAAACGTGCGCTCGGGGTGCAGGAACTTCATAATGTGCGGGATTTGACCCGAAAAAATCGCGCTGGTGTGTTTTTTCTGCTTGTCCAGCGCCAAAGTCAAACCCAGCGCCGCCGTCAATTCGTCCACCGTCGGATTACGCCCCACCGTCACGAGAATATTGCTCGCCTTGTTGATGGCGTCAACGACCTGATTTTTCGCGGAATTTTCACTCATTTTTATCTTCTGTTATTTATAATACAATTATAGCACAACTGCCATAGTCTTGTCAATTATAAAATTATCTGCTACAATTATCCGAGATAGAAAATAAGTGGCTCACTGACTTCGGTTACGCCACACGAGGAGAGAAAATGCCGATTATCAAATCAGCCAAGAAACAAATGCGCCAGGACGAACGGCGCTATGCGCAGAATTTGCGCACTAAACGGGCGTTAAAGGAAGCCACCAAAGCTTTTGAAGCCAAGCCGACTTTTGACGGTTTGAAAAAAGTTCAGAGCAGGATCGACACCGCGGTCAAGAAAAATGTTTTGAAAAAGAATACCGGCGCGCGCAAAATGGCGCGGTATAGCCGTATCGCCAAGGACGCTGGCGTGAAAATCCCCAGCGCGGCGAAAAAAGTTGCGGCAAAACCTGTCGCGAAGGTCGCTGCTAAGCCAGTTGCGAAAAAACCAGCCGCCAAAGCCGCGCCGAAGCCTGCCGCCAAAAAACCGGCCAGCAAACCAGCCGCCGCGAAAAAATAACCTCAGAATTTGGCGATCGCCAACTCGATCAACCTCCACGGGTCAGCGCCCGTGGATTTCATTTTGGCGTCGGTTTCTGCCACGATACGCGCCAGACGCGCCGCCTCGCGCGGCGTCATTTTGCGCGCGGCGCTGAACATTTTGCTCATCACAAATGGGTGAACGCTCAGGTCGCTGGCGACTTCCGCGACGGCTTTGTCGCCGGCATTGACCGCGCCGGACAGCGCGAAAATCTGGCTCGCCAGCAGCCCCAAGAATTTGTTGGCGTCCTCGACTTGGCGCAATTTGGCAAGCTCATCGAGCGCGCGCTGGCGCCGCCCGTTCAGCAAATCGTCCAGCAAATTAAAAGCGCTGGCGCTGATGTCGTATTCGACCAAATCGCGCACGCGCTCCGGTGTCGCCACGGCGTCAAGCGCCCGAAACTTTGCCAGCTCGTTCGCGATTCGCCACGGATCGCCCGCCGTCGCCAGGATCAATTCGTCGGCGGCGGCGCGCTTGATTTCGACTTTTTGATTGGCGGCTTGGCGCAGCACCCATTCCGTCAAATCGTGATTTTTGGGTAAAGCAAATTCACGAGTTCGGGCATTTTTTTTCAATTCCTTGAAAGTTTTGGTGCGTTTGTCCGGCGACGGCACGATGATGATCAGCTCGGTTTCGTCCGGCACGCGCGTCAAGTTTTCGCCGATCGCCGCCCAAGCGTTTTTGTTGCTCGCCGCGCCCCGCACCACCAGCAAACGCCGCGGCGCGAACAGATTGATATTGACGATTTCGGCGATCAGTTTTTGGGCGTCGATTCCGCTGGCGTCGATTTTGCTGATATTTTCAGCACCGTATTTGTCGGCGAATTTCGCTGCCACGTTCGCGACCTGCTGCTGCATTTCAAAACTATTTTCGCCGAAATAAAAGTGAATCATTTTGGCGACCTTTGACATTTCGGGCAAAAATGCGTGCCGCGACCGGCGACTTTGGTTTTGAGGATTTCGTGTCCGCAACGTGGACACGGCAAACCGTCGCGACGGAAAACGTTGGCGAATTTTTCCAGGTAATTTCCCTTCGTGCCGTCGGCGCGAATATAGTTTTTCATCGTCGAGCCGCCGGAGGCGATGGACTGGTTCATCACGTCGATCGCTGCCCGCAAAATGGTGCGGAGTTTGGCGTCGGACAAGTCGCGCACGCGTGTCGTCGGGTGAATGCGCGCCGCCCACAAGCTCTCGTCGGCGTAAATATTGCCGATGCCAGCGACGACGGTCTGATCGAGCAGCGCCGCCTTGACCGTGGTGTTATTGCGGCGGCGAATATTGCTCAGGAATTGACGCGGCAAATCGCGGTCGCCGGTCAGCGGCTCGGGTCCGACTTTGCGCAGGAAATCCAGATTTTCGACTTCGCCCGTCGGCAATAATTTTACCCAACCAAACTTGCGCTGGTCATTAAAAAACAGCTTGGCGCCGCCGCTCAATGCGAACTCAATTCGTGTCGAACGATCCGGCAAATCCGCCACAAAACTGTCGGTCGGATGCCCCGCCGCCCACGCTTCGTCGCCGCGAAAAACCAGCTGTCCGGTCATTTTGAGATGAATCACCAACGAATATTTGCTGGACAAATCAATGATTAAAACCTTGGCGCGCCGTCGGATCGCCTCGACTTTCGTGCCGAGCAAAAACGCCTTCGCGTCGCCCGCGTTCGCCTGAAAAGATTTGTCATTCAAAACGCGAATGTCCAAAATCCGCCGACCAACGATGAGGCGCGTCAGCCCGCGCCGCACGGTTTCGACTTCGGGCAGTTCAGGCATTTTTCACTCCGGTGCTACCCAAACCACCCGCGCCGCGCGCGGTCTCGCCGAGCTCGTCGACCTCGTCCCATTCGACCGTTTCGTGCCGCGCCACCACGCCCTGCGCGATACGCATATTTGGCTCGATGACAAAATCCGTCAAGCCGTGATTAACCAGCACCACCTGCAACTCGCCGCGAAAATCCGCGTCGATCGTGCCGACGCCGTTCAACGTCACGACGTGATTTCTGAAAGCCAAACCGCTGCGCGAGCGAATTTGCAGTTCGTAACCCGGCGGCAGCTCGACCGCCACGCCAATCGGAAAAGTCTGAATCTCGCCCGGCGCGAGTGTCACTGCGTCGCCAATCGCCGCGTGAAAATCAAAACCCGCCGCCCCCGCCGTCTGATAACGCGGCAAAATCGCGCCTGAGCGCATCTTTTTTACCTTGATTCGCATAGAGCAATTATAACATGACGCAGCGGATTTCAGTGATTTGCCCTCAGCGTCAGCGACATCTACTCTTTCATTGCCCTCCTGAAATAATTTATCGTCATCAACAAGCCGTCTCTCAGGTCAACACTCGGGAGCCAACCGAGCTGCCGCATCGCACGGTTAATATCTGGTTTCCTAACAATCGGATCGTCCGAAAGCGAAGCTCGATGAATAATATCGCTCGATGATTCTGGTAATAATTCAAGTACCAGATTCGCCAGCTGATTTATACTAATCTCGTGCGGATTACCCAGGTTAATCGGCGTGTCAATTTCTTCCTGACTCATAGTCAGTTTCAAACCGGCAACCAGATCATCGACAAACATAAAACTCCGAGTTTGGGCGCCTCGACCGTAAATTATCAATGGGCTATTGCAGAGTGCCTGGACGATAAAATTGCTGACAGCCCGACCGTCGTCAATCGCCATGCCTGGACCATAGGTGTTAAAAATACGCACCACCCGGACATCGACGCCGTGCTGCCTGCGATAATCAAAACAAAGTGTTTCCGCGGCGCGTTTACCCTCGTCGTAACAAGCACGCAAACCCGTTGGATTCACATTGCCAAAATATGTTTCGGGCTGGGGCGACACATTTGGATTTCCATAAATTTCGCTCGTCGAGGCTTGAAGCACCCGCGCCCCAGTCACCCGCGCTAACTCCAAAATATTTTTCGTGCCGAGCACGGAGCTCATCATTGTTCCCACCGGATCCTTTTGATAATGAATCGGCGAAGCGGGGCAAGCAAGATTGTATATATGGCGAAAAGAAAGATCGCTGTCAGTAAGCTGCTTGACGTCGCCCTCGATTAAATGAAATTTCGCATTAGACCTAAACGGCAGAATATTCTCGCGATGACCCGTGGAAAAGTTGTCCAAACACCAAACCTCATCGCCGCCGTTCAATAAATCTCTGCATAAGTTCGAGCCTACAAAACCCGCGCCGCCAGTCACCAACACTTTACTCATTGCTACTATTTTTTCATATATTTACCGACAAAGCAAATCGCGTGCACAAACTCAGGCATTGTTGCATAATTACAACTTTACCCCCATCGCCCATTACACTGGATTGCTTCGCTTCGCTCGCAATGACCACTAGCGAGAATAATGGATACCTAATCATGTAATAACGCCTGTCAGCCGTCTTCAATATCAGCCACACCTATTTCTGACATAAACTGTAAACTATCACGTTGCACACGGCCGCCGACGGTTTCTACTAAACCATAATAACCGCTCAGATTTTCGACATCGATTTTCGCTTCGATACGTCGCCAAGTCCGCGCCAATATTTTTGTACCAGACGGAAAAATCTTTGCGCCCAGAAACCAAACTCCGCGTCGAACTGGTATGACGACATTATTCGTTTTGTGAACTTTCAGCCCCAGCTCGGACAGCAACATTTTGGCGCTACGCATAGCCGCGCTATTAGCACTGGACTCGTCCGGAAAAATCATCACGAAATCATCGCCATAACGCACATAGCCCAACGGCTTGATATTGTGCCGCACAAATCGATCGAGCTCATTTAGATAAACATTCGCCAGGATTTGGCTGGTCAGATTCCCAATGGCGATTCCCCGCCCAGCACTTGTCTGATAACTAGCAATAATCGTTGATAACAAACGTTCGATCTGAATATCGAGCTTCATTTTGCTAAGTATGCCTAGCAAAATCCGATGGTCAACACTGTCAAAAAACTTACGGTTTATACAAACATTTTACCACCATTAACACCACGGTGCCAAAACTGCATCGTTACGGCTTGGGCGAAAAAACTTTGCACACAAACTTGGAACTGCTAGCGAATTTGGTCAAAGCCAAAAACGCACCGCGACCGCAAAAAGCGATCTTCCTGATCGCCGCCAGCGCCAACGTCGAGATTTTGCGTTTTCATTTGCGGCTGTATCTCGACCTAAAATTGACTGGTCAAACTCGCGTGTTTCAGCTCCAAGCCAACTTGCGCGAAATCGGTCGCGAAATTGGTGGCTGGTTAAAGAGCGTAAAATAGGCACACCAACCAGCCCACACCCGGCGACGCGACCCCAGATTGTCATACGAATCCGAAGCATCGTTGTCGTTCACGTTGAACTGCCCATCGCCCGAATTCCAGTTCACGTTCGCAGCGTGAGAGCCTTTTGCTAGGCGTAGTTTCCAGCTTGCACTGCCGGCGCACCGACAGCTTTCCTGTTCACAGCCGAATACCCGTCGACTACTATGCCCTAACGTGTGGGTTGGTTTGGTTACTAGCGGACTGCCCGACTTGCTATTCGTGATTTGCGTGATTAACAATACAGATTAGTTTTTGCCATAATGAACAGTCTCGCCCTGACGACAGCCGACAGATCAAGCCCGTCGGTAACTATTCGTCGTCTTAGCTGTTATTGTATAAAATTAAAAAGTAAAAATCTAGCAGGAACCTCAAGCGTCCAAATTCACCCCCACACCCGGCGACGCGACCCCAGACGGCCATACGAAGCCGAAGCATCGCGGCCGCCCACGTCGAACCGCCCATCGCCCGAATACCAGTCCACGTTCGCAGCGTGAGAGCCTTCATTTCCGTAAGTTCCATAAGCCCATGTATATGTGTCTTCATCCACGGGTGTTTTGCCTTCCAATATATGGTCGATGCCTAAGGTCAGCAGGTCAGATATAGTGCTGTGACTGTCCTGATTGGCGGTATACGTAGTATTCAGTTTTTGCGGCTCGTCAGTGCCGGATATGAGACCGAGGGTGTAAATGATGCCGTCAATTTCAGCATAGTGACAGTTGCCCTGGGCGGCTTCGGACTTGATCAGGTCGATCTCTTGTTGGTAGAGCTGGCTGTTGGTCTCGTTGTATATATTACTATTTACCCATAGACCAGGTCCTTCGCCCTTGTTGTTATCGGCGAATAATTGGAGCGGATTATTCGGTATAGTTCGGTCGGCTGTCATTTCGGCTAGCATAGTACGGTAGTTTAGCTTGTAGCCAGTGCGTTGAGGAGCTAGCGGCAAGTGCATCACCAAGTTAACCTGTGGCTTCTCGCCCTCAGCCTTCATCTGCTCGTATTCTGCTTGGTATCTGGTGACGTCAAAGCCGGCGTTAACAAAAGCCTCAGGCGAAGGTAAGTTCTTGACGCCAATATACCCAGCTCGACGTTCAAGGTGGGCAAAAGCTGTCTTAACTCCTGTTTGCAATTCGGGATTAGTAAAGATGAGTTCTGATGTGCAATGTGTTTCTCCTGGGTTGGTTGCAGTTGATGATTCGACCTCATACAAACGCCTAGCAGCCACACTGGCTGCTGAGGCTAGTTGTGGCTGTCAGAAATCTATACAGCTTTAACCCAGAGGATGCCGCAGCAGCTCAGGAGAAGCAGAGACGTATATCAGAGCTTGGGCTTAACTCAGAAATCGCCGAGAGGCTAGACAACTCCCGTGAGCGCTCAGTCGAAGTCTACGGCGACCACGCCATAGTCCCAGACGCAAACAAGATCTATGAAGCCTGGGCAGCCAAACCAGAGTTCCAAATCTACTACGATCAACTAGAAGCCGAAGGCAAAGCCCCAGAGATCATCATCAGCGCCAAGAACCTACCTATTGATGACTGGCAAGATATCTATGAACCAATTGCTACCAACCAACCAGAGGACGCACCGAACCAGCTCGAGAAAGATGCCACGGACGGTATCGGCTTGTGGTTCAAATCCAACACGAGCGCAACCAACGCCTACAACCAGCTCTACCCAGACCAGACAGAGATCGAGTGGGAGATCACAGTTATACCAACCAAGGGCGGGTATAAGGATAGTGGCATAACTAACGTCAAAACCGAGTATAAAGACATACCAACAGACATCACCCCACCCACCCTTGGCGCTCTACTCACTTACTATGCCAGCCACCTGATCCGCCGAGAAGAGTTCCCAGAAGCTGCTTTTTCCTGGTGTGCTGAGACTGATGGCTCGGACGCTCTGCGCGTTGGCTTCTTTTCGATTGATCGTCGGGTCCGTGTCTATTGGGTCGGGGTCGGTGATTCGAGCGCCGGTCTGGGCGTGTCTGCCTCGGTGCGGGGAGAGGTTGGGGATTAGGACTCGACCAGATATTGACACAACCATATCGCATATGCTACAATTTACTATGTAAATCTAGTAAAAATACTAGACGAAACTAGTAAATTACACAAGGAGAACGCTGTGACGACAGAATATCAAAGAGATTTATAGTTTTCGTCACAGCTCACCCCAATTCGCGCCGGATTTGATGTCGACGCGGAGTTTGACGCCGATTTTCGGATAAATATTTTCCATAATTCGCTTCATTTCGGCGCTGATTTGCGGCGCGTCGGCGGGGTTACATTCCACCATTATCGAGTCGTGGATTTGTAAAATCTGTGGTGCCCGCTCGCCCAGTTCCGCCTCGATTTTCAGCATCGCCATTTTCATCAGATCGGCTTCTGTGCCCTGGATCGGCATATTGGCGGCGGCGCGTTTGGCGGCTTCGCGGATCACGAAATTCGCGGCGCGCACGTCCGGCGTTTGGCGGCGCCGTCCAAAATAAGTTTCGACATAGCCATCGGTTTCCGCCTTTTTGATGGTGGTGGCGAGAAAATCGCGAATCGGCTGGCGGGCGGCGAAATATTTCTCGATAAAATCCTTGGCGGCACTGAAACTCATTCCCGTGGCAGCCGCCAGCCCGTGCGGGCTCATTCCGTATAGCACGCCGAAATTGATGACCTTGGCGTTGCGGCGTTGTTCGGGCGTGACCGCGTCGACCGGCACTTTGTAAGCCTCCGCCGCGGTTTTGGTGTGAATGTCAATCCGGTCGTCGTCAAAATCCGCGATCAGTTGCTTGTCCCCCGCCAGCGCCGCCGCCAGCCGCAACTCAAACTGCGAATAATCCGCGCTGATGAGCAGCTTGCCCGGACTCGCCACAAAATACTGGCGAATTTCCTGCCCCAGCTCGGTGCGAATCGGAATATTTTGCAAGTTCGGATTCGACGAGCTCAGCCGCCCCGTCGCCGTGACGGTCTGGGAAAAAGTCGTGTGCAGGCGCGAATCCCGATCGACCAATTTCGGCAGCGCGTCGACATAGGTATTTTTCATTTTCAACAGCTCGCGGATTTCGCTGATTTTCTCAATAATCGGGTGTGCGCCGCGCAATTTGTCGAGCTCACTTTTGCCCGTCGAATAGCCGCTTTTGTTGCGCTTAATTCCAGCGGTCGAGAGTTGCAATCGTTCGAACAAAATCACCGACAACTGCGCCGGACTGCTGATATTAAATTGTTCGCCGACAAGATCCCAAATCTCGCGCTCGATGGCGCTGATTCTCTGCGCCAATACTTGCGACAATTTACCAAGCCCCGCGACGTCGATCATCACGCCGCGCGCCTCGATTTTGCGCAGCAGCGGCTCGAGATCCAGGTCAAGTTTTTTGATAAAATCCGAGTTTTGGCTGTTTTTGATTTTCTCGATTTCGGTCTGCTCGGGCAGGATTTCCAGCGGCGCGTTCGAACGCATAAAATCCGGCAGCCGGCGCAGCAGCGAGCGAAACTCCAACTTCATCAGCGCGGCGCGCAGTTTTTCGGGATCGACTCCGCGCACGTCCATCGCTGGCAAATCGAGCCGTACCGGCGCGTCAAACTGAATCTCGCCCAAGCTCCGGCTGGTATACGCCAGCTCGCGACCGTCCGCCAATTTGTTGCGCCAAGCCGGCTTGATCTCGTCCAGATGCGCATAAATCCCGTCCAAATCGTCGTATTGTCGCAAGAGCTGGACAGCGGTTTTCTCGCCGATGCCCGGCACGCCGGGGATATTGTCGCTGCTGTCGCCCTTAATGGCTTTGAGGTCGAGAAATTGCTGTTTTTTGATCCCGTATTTTTGCTCCAACGCCGCCACATCGAACTCCTCGATATCGGTAAAACCTTTTTTCAGCGCGAACAGCCGCGTGTTGTGATCGACGATCTGCAACATATCCAAATCAGAGGTAATCATCAACGTATCCAGCCCGCCGGCGTCGTCCGCCGCCCGCGCCAACGTGCCGATAATATCGTCGGCTTCGAAATCATCGGCTTCATATAACGGCCAATGAAAAGCCTCCAGCAGCTCGTGCAAAATCGGCACTTGGGTATAAAACTCAGGCGGCGCCGGCTTGCGACCAGCTTTGTATGCTGGATAAATTTGCTTGCGCCGACGGATATTTGTCCCCTGTTTGTCCCACGCCACCGCCACATAATCCGGCTGAAACTTGCGCATCAATTCGATCGCCATCGCCGCAAAACCATACACCCCGCCCACCGCCGTGCCATCGCTGGTCGTCAAATTGCTCATCGCATAAAAACCGCGATAAAACACTGATTTGCCGTCGATAATGGCGAGTTTTTTGGTCATGTTACAATTATACCATGGCTAAAACACATCGGCGCAGGCGAGTGGTGGCATTGTTGGTGGTGTCGGTGCTGCCGCTGTATTTTCTGTTTGCTCAGTTGGCGGCGCCGAATATTGAAACCTCGACGGAGCCGGCGCAAACAACACATTCGGATGAACCGCTGGCGGCGCAGGAGCTGGCAAAGCTTACCATTGCCGACGCCGGGTCGAAAGACGGCTACGCTCGCGATAAATTCGGCAACGGCTGGGCGCGCTGGGACAAGTGCGACACGCGCCAACGGATTTTGAATCGCGATTTGCGCGGGTTGGCGCTGGACAGCGATGGCTGCACGGTGCTTTCGGGCGTACTGGATGACCCATATACCGGCAAGACGATTGATTTCACGCGCGGCACGACCACCTCGGGTGCCGTCCAAATCGACCACGTGGTGGCTTTGGCAAACGCCTGGATCAGCGGCGCGTCGACCTGGGAAAAGAGTCGTCGCGTGGAATTGGCTAATGACGAGCTGGAGCTATTGGCGGTGGACGGACCGGCAAATATGCAAAAAGGCGCCAGCGCCGCCGACGCGTGGTTGCCGCCGTATCAGCCCTTTCGCTGTCAATACGTTGCCCGGCAAATTGCTATCAAAATCAAATACGCCCTCAGCGTGACCAGCGCCGAACATGGCGCCATGGAAAAAGTCCTACACACCTGCCCCGCCCAGCGCCTGCCGACACCATAAAATTACGGCGTCAAGCGGTTGATATCGCGCGGAAACAGCGTAGCTTCCTTGACATTAGCTAGCCCCAAAGTTTTCATCACCAGTCGATCAATCCCATAGCCGCAGCCGCCATGCGTCGGCAAACCGTATTTGAACGCCTGCAAATAATATTTATAACCGATGTGATCGACGTCCAACCCAGCCGCTTTCATCTGTTCAACCATTTTGTCATAGTTATTCTCGCGCAAGGGGCAAGTGGCGATTTCCGCGCCGCGGAATAATAAATCCGCCCAAGCCGTCACGCCTTTTTCAGCATCGACTTTGTGATAGAATTTCGCCGCCTCGATTGGAAAATCGGTCGCGTAGACCAAGTCCGAACCCAGTTTTTTGCGCGCATGTTCGGAAATAAAACGCTCCTCGTCGGGTATCAAATCTTTTTCAGCTGTGGTATCAACACCGGTGGCTTTGCTATACATAGCGTGAATTTCCGCCACCGAAAAACGCGGAACCTTGCCGCCCGCTAATTTCAATTTCGGCGCGCCCAGTGTTTTCAGATCACCGGCACGCTCGTCATAGACGCGCGCCAGCACCGCCGCTGTCATATCGCCAATTATATCCAAAACTTCGTCGTGATTCTCGACAAAACCAACCTCGATGTCCAACATAGTCAATTCCGTGAGATGACGCGTCGTTGCCGACGGCTCAGCACGATATGAATGGTTGATTTCAAAAACGCGCTCGAATGCGCCGACCATAATTTGCTTGTAAAATTGCGGCGACTGCGCCAAGGTAGCAACCTTGCCGAAATAATCCAGCTCGAAAACTTCGGCGCCGCCCTCAGTCGCCGCGCCCAACAGTTTCGGCGTGTCGATCTCGACGAATTCCGCCCCGCGTAACCATTCGCGGATATAGTGCGTCATGTCGGCGCGAATCTGGAAAATCTTTTGCTCGCGCGGGTTGCGCACATTCAAAACCCGATGCTCGAACAGAGTGTCGAGATTTTTGTGATCAATAGGCTTGTCGATTTCGATGGGCGGCTCGTCAGTAACCGGCACATCAATCGTGATTTTAGCATCGTGTAACTCCGCCCCGCCCGGCGCGCGCTCGTCCGCCACGACCGTCCCGCCGACCGTCATCACCGTACCAATATGCAGACCGCGCAATTTCTCGATCTCGTTTTTATCCTCGACCAAGATCTGCGTCAGCCCGCTGCGATCACGCAATGTAATAAAATTTAGCCCGCCCAGCAAGCGTTTTTTGTGCAACCAGCCGGCGACCGTGACCGTCTCGCCGATTTTGGTTTTTAATTCCCTTGATAATATTCTCATGATGAGCAATTATAACACATTTTCGCGGTATAAAAGGTTTTTACGGCGACAATTTGTCTATTTCGCCTTGCCAAACAGCACATCGACGACATCACCCAGCGTCACCATGCCGACGGTTCTGCCCTTGTCATCCGTCACCGACAAATAATTCGTCAGTTGACGCCGCATCACGCCCAACGCTGTTTCCAGTGATTCGTGACGCCCAAGTTGCGGCGGCGCGATACTCATAACTTCCTTTAATTTCCGCTGTCCCAGCGACAGTAGCGTCACGTCGTCAAAGCGCAATACACCGACAATATTGTCAATATCGCTGTCCACCACCGGAAAAACCTTATGCCCCGTCTGGTGCAGCTCGTCAATCGTTTTCGGGCCCAGAGTATCATTCTGTTGCAGGAATATAATCTCGCTGCGGTGCGTCATGATGTCGGTCAATTTTGCCTCTGGGAACCTGGCGGCGCCAGCAAGTAGCGCCTTGTCCGGCTCATCCATAAAATCAGCTTGCTCGATCAGGTGTATCAGCTCGTGCCGGCTGCTGATGCGTGGTGTATCGCCGAGCAATGCGACCTTGCCCAGCACCTCTGTCCAGGCGAAGTATTTATTCAGCCAAACCAGATTTTTTTCGACCAGCTCATACGCCGTGTGACGCAATGCCCGCGACAACAGAAACGCCAACAAAATCGCCCCGAAGGCGATCAAGGTGCCGACAAATCCCATGGCGTCGAACGCCACCGCCGTCACAGCGATCGCCAGGACTAAAATCACGATGTCGACCAAAATTTTCAACCCTGGAAAAATCCCCAGGAATTTCAAGCGTTGTTTGAATTCCGGCTTATGCACCGCCAAGCGCGTCAGTTCAAACCGGCTGACGTCGGAATGCCAATTAAACGCCAGCAACGCCGTCAGAAGCGCTGTTAAAATCACTATGATTACCATCGTCATGCACCCATTATAACAAAAATCTCTAATATCTAAGAGGCATTTCACGCTCGCGCCGTCCTGGACGTTCCCGTCGACCTGGCGGCGGCGTCATCTTCGATGTTCTCTTCGGTGTTCTCTTTGACACTCCATCCCTTTTTTGTCTTATCGCTACTAAACCGTGCTCTGTCTGGATAATGGCTGCGCCATTAAACATATCATCAATGCCCGAGACGAACTGTCCTTTAACCCATAAGTCTTTATCGCTATCAAAGTATAATTTCTCGGGCTTTGTGTTCTCACCGCTGGGGTCCTGACTATCATCCTTTTTCGTCACGGCATTTTCGGCCGGAATAAAATACAAAAACGATCCGTTCGACGACGGCCTTTCTCCATTGCCGTCACGAAACCCAATTTCGTCTTGCGCTTTATTAACATCTAATGTCATCTGTTCTCTTGATGTGTATTTACTAGTAAGATGTTCTGAATCATGGTTTTTGCCAATAGTTCTTATTTTTCTATCACCGATAGTTTTAACTTGAGACTTAACTATGTTTTTCGATACATCATTAAATTCCTCACTGGCTGTGTATTTTATTGTCATTATTCCAACCATATTTCTGCTTGGAACTATTCTTCTAACAATGCCTACCTTCTCGCCCTTTTGCCCAAATCCAACGACTGCTAGCAACTCATCGCGGACATTCCCCCAATCGTCGAAATTACTTTCTATAACACTTATCGGCTTGAGGTCGTCAGGAGAAAGAATCGAAAACTCGTCAGACGACAATTTTTCAACTTTCATATTCGGCATTGATTCGAGTTTTTGTTGCAAAACTAACGATTCTTGCTCTTGTTCTTGCTCTTGTTCTTGCTCTTGTTCTTGCTCTTGTTCTTGCTCTTGTTCTTGCTCTTGTTCTTGCTCTTGTTCTTGCTCTTGTTCTTGTTCTTGCTCTTGTTCTTGCTCTTGTTCTTGCTCTTGTTCTTGCTCTTGTTCTTGCTCTTGTTCTTGCTCTTGCTCTTGTTCTTGCTCTTGTTCTTGTTCTTGCTCTTGTTCTTGCTCAACACTACCTTCCGGTTTTTCTGATTGAACCTGCTCATTATCTTCGGAATATTTGTTTATACTACTTAACGTAACACTTTTGACCATAATATCTTCAGAACCATCTGAATGTCTACCCGTTTCATAATTATATTTTATATCAGCTACTGGCTTGCCATCCACCATGCTTAATGTTGGTTTAAATGGTGTTGTTTTATCTAACAGTTTTACATAAGCCATAGCCTCCCCATTGTTATTGTCGTAAATACGTTCAATAAGTGCTGGCGATTCGCTACCATCAGATCTCGGAACAATGACAATTTCTCCTTGATTGTATGTTTCTGCCGATTGTTCCGCTTCGTTATCTGGACCTTGTATTATTCCTTCTTTTTTTTCTAAGTCGTCCCACACCGACGCGACCGAGCCGTCTAAAATATTATTACTCAAATCTTCTTTCACGTCAGCCCTTTCATTAGTCTTATTTATTACTACTTTATTATATATATATATATATATTACAATAGGAAAAACCCTTGACATATGACAAAAAGTGTGCTAGACTGGTAGCACAATCATGAAAAAAACATCGAAATTAAATCCAAAACCAGTGTTATGGCTACTTACGACTGGCGCCGTTATCGCTCCGGTGCAGAGCGCCTTGGCGCATGGCGCGCTGGAACTCTCACTGTCCGATTTCACCGCCAAAGTCCAAGCCGAGCAACACACGCCCCACCATTTCAGCTCCGGCAGCGACCATTATTACGCCGATCCGCGCTCGATCCGCGCCGTCGGCTATGACGCCGGCAAATCCGACCGCGGTCGCACCAGCGGTCGTGACAACTGGGATACCTATAACCAGCGCTCTGTCTAGTTCGAAAGTCTGAACTGGCTGAACTGACCTCGCATATAATACATCAGGGTGTTTGGCGAAATATTCAGGGTTGTGGACGGCACATAAATTCGCACCGTATTACTGCTGTCTGCCACGTTATATACTTTGCCGTTCGGCAACAAAATGTCGCCTTCACAATAATTTGAATTAGTCGGTCGCGACATATCGGACACTGTGTCGCTCAGAATGTCTAATGCCTTTATCGAACCTCCGGAATAAATTCCTACTGTGAGTTTGCCGTTCGGGTAATAGCTGATGCAACGGTGGTTATCATTGGTAATTTTATTTATTTCGTAAACCGAATCATCAGTTAAATTTATAACAGGATATTTCGCGCCGGTATTCACAATGTATAATTTACCATTTGGCATCAACGCCGGATTTGCCCAACTGCCGAGCGCCGTTGGCAGACTAATAGTTGACACTACCCCGTCGACGGTGCTGATAACGCTAACCGCGCTGCTGCTGGGCACTATCATGTAAATTTTACCATTAGTCGTCAGCGTCGGGTTAAAGCTCGCCGGGCTAGTCCAGCCCGTAAAGCTTGTTATCGAACCATCGCTCTCGATGATGCGATGCGTCCCCGAGGAAGCCCTAAACACCCAAATCCGACCATCAAAATCACGCACCGCGCTGAAATTTGCCAGCGGCAGCGAAATCGTTGATACGCTATTGCCGTTTGCGGTGTCCATAACGTAATGAGTCGAATTATTTGGGAACAAAATGTATAATAACCCGCTTGGCATCAAAATCATTTGCGGGCTGACGTTCGGCAGAGTCGGCGTCGAAATTGTTGATACGCTGTTATTAGTAGTGTCAATTATATTTATCCCAGCGGCGTTTGGCGTCACGGAGTATATTTTATTACCCTGTAAATAGTCCGCTATAAACCATGACGCCCCCGTGCCCGTAATCACACTGCCGCAAACATTGCTATTGTAATCAACCTGCCTGAGCCCACGCCCTCCACCGAAAATATAGAATTTTCCATCCGGCGTGATTAGCGGATAAAACCCGTCAATCAGGGTTGAACAAACAAAAGTGCCCGACGAGCTATATGTCACGGCGCTATTATTGTTCAGGATCGTGCCGGCATCCTGGTGTGCGACACAGCGACCGTCCGAGTTCGGGCACGACCAAACCGGCGGCGGCACCGGCTCCGAAATCGCCGTATATGTCACCGTCGTGGAATAACGCCCCGCCGCCTGCGTCGAATCAACGTTTACGCCATAATAAAAATTAAATTGATCGGGAGCGGTCGGCATCACGGTGGTGGCATAAACCGTGGTGTCAGTGGTCGGCATCTTGGCAAAGTTGTTGCCGGCGTTGTTGGTTGCGTATGCGACGTCAAAACCCAGATGATTTTCAACCGCAAACCCCCAATGGTTGGATGTTAAGGTCGATTTACTCGGGAGACTGGTGGCTGTCGACGGGATAAACGGCACCGGTGGCGTGACAATTGTGGTGTGGGTTAGGTCGCTGCTGCTAGCCTTGGTCGTCAGCGTATAGCCCGGCGCGTTGGTGTCAACCTCCACGGTTTGACAGTTGGAGCGAAAAGTGCCGGACGACGACGGAATGCCCGCGTCCAATGTAATGCTGCTGTTGTCGGGGTCAGGCAGTCCAGGACAGTTTGTCACAGACATCGATAACGCGGAGTTAAGGTTCAAAGTCAAATCGGTATCGGCGGCATGTGATTTTTGAACAGAGGTAAGGAAGGTAATTATTCCAATAAATATCAAACAAATCGCCACAAACACGCTGCCTTTTAGCTTATTCTTACTAAATTGTTTCCTCATATGTTTATATTATAACAAATCGTATATTAAAACGTCAAACTCTACCTAAATAATTGCTTATTAGACTAATTGGTCATTATTTATACAGTTTTTTTTCTACACTCAAGTCATCGCTTTTTAGCTCCGCCTCGAGCCGTTCCGCCAGCGCTTGTTTGGCAGCGAGTTCGATGCGGCTTTCCCGCACCAGCTCCGCTGGCGCGCGCTGGGTGTAGCCCTTGTTCGCCAGGCGGTTTTCCAGTTTCAAAATCTCGGCGCGCGTCGTCGCCAGGCGGTTTTCCAGGGTTTCGTAATGCTTGTCCAGCTCGGTTTGACTGGCTTCCAGCCACGCCTCGCGCCCCAACGTCGCCAGCCGCAGCCCTGCCGCCGCGTCGCTCTGCTCTACCCCGCTGAGCCGCGCCAAAAACCGGATCAAATCAGCGTTTTCTGCCACCAAGCGGTCATTTTGGTATTGCAAAGCGCGCTTTTTCCCGCCCAGCTCGTGCGTCAGATAGCGCACCTCTGTTACCAAATCTCGCACGGCGTCAAACTCCGCTGCTGCCAGCTCGTTATATTCTAGTTTTTCTACCCACTGTTGTGAAATTAACAATATTGTCGATTTGTCATCATTATACAGAGATTGCCATATGGCTTCGGTCACAAACGGCGCGAACGGATGCGCCAGTTTCAAGCAATATTCCAGCACAAATCTGAGCATTTTCGACGAAGTATTCAGCTTGCTCGCCTCGACATACCAATCCGCCACGTCGTCCCAGACCACGTGGTAAATCGTCTCGAACGCCTCGGCGAAACGGTATTCGCGCAGCTGCTTTTCGACCTGCTCCCGAGCGTTGTCAAGCTGCCGCAAAATCCAGTGGTCGGCGATGAATAAATCGTTTGTCGGAGATTTCTCCGCCGAAGAACTCTCCTGAACAAACCTAGCAATATTCCACAACTTATTACAAAAATTACGCGCCGCCAGCACCGTGGCTGTCGAAAAAGCCTGCCCCAGCGCCGCCGAACGGTTGGCGATTATCCCCATACGCATCGCGTCGCTGCCGTATTTTTCCACAATGTCCATCGGGTTGATGACGTTGCCTTTACTCTTGCTCATCTTCTGGTTTTTCTCGTCGTTGACCAGCCCGTGCAGGTAAACCTCGCGAAACGGCACTTCGTCGGCAATATACAGCCCCAGCATTATCATACGCGCCACCCAGGGGCGCAAAATGTCCGTGCCGGTCTCCATCACGCTTGTCGGGTAAAAACGCGTCAGATCGCCCCGTGTGACGATATACGGCCACTGCCCGCTGCTGAACCAAGTGTCAAAAGTGTCCTCGTCGCGCTGGTATTTGACGCCGTCGACCTCGATAAACTCTTGGTCGACGCGGGTGTCGAAGATCCATTCGGGAGGTGTCGTTGGCGAGTCTGGGCAACCTTTTTCGGCATCGTCACCACGATCGAAGACCAATGGAGCCAACCGAGCGACAGGGTCCCCGCCCGAAGGGCATGGGGATGTCGCCCGGCTTGGATCGCTTGGTCGAGACG
>JAITGI010000025.1 GCA_031280785.1 Candidatus Nomurabacteria bacterium | reverse complement strand
AAGGGCGGCGCGCGTGGTTTGGTGGTGAATACCCCCGGAGCGTCGGTCATGAGCACGCAATTTCACTTTCGCGCCGGGTCGCGTTTTGTGGAAAACCATCGCGCCAAATGGGAGACGGCGCACATCATGGAGCACATGGCGTTCGGCGCCAACAACGGCTATAAATCCGCCCAGGATTACGATGCCACGTTCACGCGGAATGGCGCGTATTTTAACGCCTATACCTCGGACACGGCGATGTGTTACGTGGCGGAGTGCGCTGATTTTGAATGGGATCGGATTCTGGAATTACAGCGTAGCGCGATTTGCGCGCCACTGTTCAAACGCGACGAATTTAACGGCGAATACGGCAATGTCAAGTCCGAGCTGACCGGCTACCTGTCCCAGCCAAATCGGGTGCTGTGGCCGAAAATCGCTCAGGAGATTGGCGAGGACACTTTGACCGACGCTGAGCGGCTGGCGATTATGCCAAAGATCCGCTTGATTGATATCAAAAATCATTATGCTACCACGCACACACGCGGTAATATGCGTTTTGTTATCGCCGGGAATTTCGACGGGCGCATGACGCGCCTGCGCGAGATTTTAGACGGTTTTGATCTGCCTGAGGGCGAACGTTTGCCGATTCCGGTCGACGAGCTGCACAGTTTCGAGCCGTTCGCCATCCGTCGTAAGGACGTGCCGAATATCACTTTTGGTTGGACGATGAATGTGCCGCGGCGGCTGTCCGATGATGAGAAAACCGCCATGATGACGCTGAATCATATTCTGAACGGCACCATGCATAGCCGAATTCTCGGCGAAGCGCGGCGTTTGGGGCTGGTCTATTCTATCGGTTCGGATACGTCGGCATACGAGCACAACAGCAGTTGGGATTTTGGTGCCGAAGTCAATTCGGACAAAATCGATCCGCTATTCGATATTATGGTGCGCGAAGTCGGTCGTATCAAAAACGGCGAAATTACCAACGGCGAATTGGACGACGCCAAAGGCTACGCGCTGGGCCGTTACCAGATCGGCATCCAGACCGTCGGACACCTCAATAATTGGTTTGCGGATCACTATTTCATGGACGGTCGCATCGAGGATTTCGCGGCTCAGCCAAACAAAATCCGCGCCGTAACGCGCGAGCGCATCGTCGACGCGGCGTCGGAATTTATCGGCGCGAATTGTTGGGGCGTGGGAATTTATGGTAATACTAATAAAAGCGTGGCGGAGGCGCTGCGCGATAAATTGGGAGGGCTCTATACATGAACATCGCAATCGCTGGCTACGGCGTCGAAGGCAAAGCTAATTATGAATATTACAAAAAACAAAGTTATACTGAACAGATTATCATTTACGACGAGCGCACCGATGTCAAAGCGCCCAAGGGTGTCAAGGCTGTGCTGGGACCGAACGCCCTTTCCAAAATCCCCGATGATTTCATGGTGATTCGCACCAACGGCTTGGCGCCCGGCAAAATCAAATCCGGCGGCAAAGTTTGGACCGGCACCAACGAATTTTTCGTGAAGTGCCCGGCGCCGATTATCGGCGTCAGCGGGACAAAGGGCAAAGGCACCACCGCCAGCTTTATCACGGAGATTTTGCGCGCGGCGGGGCGGAAGGTTTTCCTGCTGGGTAATATTGGTGTGGCGGCGCTGTCTGAGTTGCCCAAAATCCGCGAGGACGACATCGTGGTGTTCGAGATGAGCAGTTTCCAACTGTGGGACGCGGTTTATTCGCCGCACGTCGCGGTGCTGACGATGATTGAGCCGGATCACCTGAATGTGCACAATGATTTTGCGGACTATACGCGCGCCAAAGCCAACATTGCCAAATATCAATCGGTCGATGACACGGTGGTTTATCACGCGCGCGACAAAAATACTAAGGCGATTGCCAACCTCAGCCAGGGCACGAAATTGCCGTTTCCGTCGCTGCGGTCGGTGCATATCAAAAAGGGCGCGTTTTATTGGCGGACGCGGCGGCTGTGCGCCACCTCTGTTGTGAAGTTGCCGGGGCGTCATAATTTGCGCAACGCCATGGCCGCCATCGGCGCGACATATGGTTTCATCAACGGCGATAAAAAAGCCATTGCCGCGGGACTGGGAAATTTCGCCGGCTTGCCGCATCGTTTGCAATTTGTCGCCAATGTCGGCGGAGTCAGTTATTATGACGACTCGATTGCCACCACGCCGGGTTCGGCGATTGCCGCCATCAGCAGTTTCAGCCAGCCGATTATTTTGATTACAGGCGGTGCTGACAAAGGTGTTGATTATGACACTTTGGCGCGGGAGATTTCGACACACAACGTGCGCGACGTGCTGGTCATTGGCGCAAATCGCAAGAAAATAATGGCTGACCTGCATCGCCACAAATGCAAAAATATCCACGAGGTGAGCAGTGAAAAAATGAGCGACATCGTCGGCTATGCCTATGAACTGGCGGAACCGGGCGACGTGGTAATCCTCAGCCCAGCTGCCGCCAGCCTTGACATGTTCAAATCCTACGCCGACCGCGGCGACCAATTCGCCTGGGCGGTGCGGAATTTGGGGTGATCGCTTCGCTCCGCTCGCAATGACATCACAGGCTTGTCATTGCGAGGAACAAAGTGACGAAGCAGTCCAGCCATATCAATCAACTTTTCCACAACCCCAACAGAGTGAAAAACACGAAATAAACAAAACTCATAGAATACTGTTGACAACTGGGGGGGGCACCTTATAATGATTGTGTCTAAATGTGTGGCAAAGACAGACAAAATAATTAAAAATCCAAATCAAAGGAAAAACCAAAATGAAGTGTTGGTCAAAGATAATTGCGTCAGCAAGCAAGCGAAGTAGTTTTCGATTAGCTCGCAAATTAAATCTCAAAAAGATCGTCCAGACTTGCGCGGTATTGTTAGTAATCGCCATCCCCGCTAATTTCATCATCACTAACCACAATATACAACCAACCAACGCCGCCATTACCGCCAGCACTATCACCCCGAACAGCGGACCAACCGCCGGCGGAACCAGCACCACCATCACCGGCACAGGGTTTCTGTCCGACGTGTTGAGTTCGGGGGAGTATGTTACGCAAATGGCTGGCGGTTATTTTCACTCCCTTGCTCT
>JAITGI010000008.1 GCA_031280785.1 Candidatus Nomurabacteria bacterium | reverse complement strand
AGTATTTGCGTCAAAACTTTCGCCGGACGGTCTCAGCAAAACGCGTGAACGAATAGCCAACGCCAGTGACGACCCGGACACGATTCAGTTAGTCGCCAAAGACGGTTCGGGTAAAGTTGTCGGGGCAATCTCTGCCACCAGAGGCGAGAAGGGGCGCGAAATTCATATGCTCTACACCGACAAGGCGGTGCACGGAACTGGTGTTGGCGGCGCTTTGATGGCGCAGGTCATAGATTGGCTGGGCGACGACGAGGAAGTTGTGCTGAATGTGGCTAGCAAAAATGACCGTGCTAAAACTTTCTATCGCAAGTTTGGTTTCAAGGAAATTGGCGAACCGTACGTTAACGAAAACCATCCGAAATTGCTTGAACAAAAGATGTTGCGACCTGCTAAATAATCTTGACGTGATATAATATTCCATATGGCAATTCAAAGATTAGTCGAACCCATCACCGACGACGGCGACGCGAATGAGCAGATTATTGAGGTGACTTTGCGGCCGCAAAATTTTAAGGAATATATTGGGCAGGAGCGGCTGAAAAAGAATTTGCAATTGGCTATCGCGGCGGCGAAAAAGCGCGGCGAGCCGATTGATCACGTGCTGCTGTATGGGCCGCCCGGGCTCGGCAAAACCACAATGGCGGGCGTGATTGCCAACGAAATGAGCGTGGGTTTTCGCGTCACGGCCGGGCCGGCGATCGAGCGCGCGGGCGACCTCGCCAGCATTCTGACGAATTTGCAGGACGGCGATATTTTGTTCATTGACGTAATTCACCGTCTGAGTCGCGCTGTTGAAGAAATTTTATACTCGGCAATGGAAGATTACAAACTCGATATCGTGATCGGCAAAGGGCCGGCGGCGCGCAGTGTGCGGCTGGACTTGCCGAGGTTCACGGTGATCGGCGCGACCACGCGGACGGGTTCGTTGGCGGCGCCGCTTCGCGATCGGTTCGGGCATATTCACCGCTTGGAATTTTACCAGCCAGCCGATATTCAGAAAATTATTGAGCGGGCGGCCAAGATTTTGGAAACCAAAATTGACGAAACTTCCGCCGAGATTCTAAGTCAGCGCAGCCGCCAAACGCCGCGCATTGCTAATCGGCTGCTCAAGCGCGTGCGCGATTATGCCGACGTCAACGGCGACGGAATTATTGATGAAAAGGTGACCGCGCAGGCGCTGACAATGCTGGAAGTTGACGAGTTGGGGCTTGACCCCGCCGACCGCGGACTGCTGAGCGCGATTTACGAAAATTACCGCGATCGACCGGTGGGACTGAGCACAATCGCGGCGCTGACCGGCGACGAAGTCAACACAATCGAAGATCACCTAGAACCGTATTTGCTGCAAATCGGTTTTATCGAACGCACGCCGCGCGGGCGGAAAATTACGCCGCGGGCGGTGAGGCACCTGGGTGGAGAAAATAATGAATAGAAATGACGCCGCCGAGCTGAAACTGCGGCACGACAAATCCATCGCCGTGTATAAAAATCTCGATCTCGACGAGGACGAATACGTTATCATCGACATCCAACGCAGCAAGATCGGACTCGTCTATGCCTGGGCGATAGTTTTGATTTTGGCAGCGCTGTTCATCGCGGCGGCGCAGGTATTGAGCATGATGACGAACGGCGCTACGGAAAAACTCTTGATAATCCTGACGGGATATTTGCTGGTCGGGTTGGATTTGATCGGCGGACTCGTTGCCGGTTCGATTTATCGCAATAATAAATTGACGGTCAGCAACAAGCGAGTTTTCGCACGCATTCAAAACGCGCCGTTCGCCTATCGCCGCCAGACGATCGAAATCGAACACATCGAGGACGTCAGCTATGTCCAGGCCGGAATTTTCCCGTCGATTTTCAATTACGGCACGATTCGCCTCAGCACAGTGGGCGACGAACATACCTATTCATTCACATTTGCCGCCAATCCGGACGAGCAATACAACGTCATTAACCGCGTCGTTCAAGCCGTCGATGAAGGCAAACCGACTCAGCTGATTTAGTTTTTGTCGTCCGACGTTTTGGTATATTCGGCTTCCTTATCCAGGGACGCGGTCAGCTTAAATTTTTGGCATTTACCCTCACCGTTACAGTCCAGACCCTCGTAACGATATTCGCTCTCGCTGTCGCCAATCGCCACATCCCACGTGTCGCTCAGTAATTCCGGCGCCACGGCCTTGAAAGTATCCGGATTAACATTGCTGGGGTAATAGCCGTGCTCGGGATGATAGATCTCAGTCAGGCTATAAAACATTGAATTGATAGCAGTTTTGCGCGTCTGATCATCGTAACTGAGCTGCAAGTCGCTCTTTTGCAAAATGAAAAACACCGCCAACACCACCATCACCACGAAAAAGATTATGACCTCGATTACCGTAAAACCCATTTCTTTTGGTTGCTGATTCATGATATAATCATTGTAACATAGAGGAGGAATAAATGGCAAAGAAAGCAGAAAAAACTATGACGGCAAAGTCGGCTGACGCTGAGGGCAAGTCGGCGGCACTGGGATTGGCGGTTGACCAAATCACCAAGCAATTCGGTGATGGCTCAATCATGAAACTGGGCGAGGCGTATCGCGTCGACGTGGAATTGTTTCCGTCTGGCACGCTGAGTTTGGATTTGGCGATGGGCGGCGGTTATCCCAAGGGGCGCATTATCGAAATTTACGGTCCGGAATCGTCCGGCAAAACCACGTTGGCATTGCACGCTGTTGCCAGCATGCAAAAATCCGGCGGCACGGCGGCATTTATTGACGCCGAACACGCGCTGGATCCGGCATATGCCAAGAAACTGGGCGTGGACACGGCAAACCTGTTGGTCAGCCAGCCCGACAACGGCGAACAAGCGCTGGAAATCGTCGAGACGCTGGTGCGGTCGAACGCGGTGGACATTATCGTGCTGGACAGCGTGGCGGCGTTAGTGCCGCAGGCGGAAATCGACGGCGATATGGGCGACAGCTTGCCCGGTCTGCAAGCCCGCCTGATGAGCCAGGCGCTGCGCAAGCTGACTGGCATCATCAACAAGAGCAAAGCCACGGTGGTTTTCCTGAACCAAATTCGTATGAAAATCGGCGTGATGTTTGGCAACCCGGAAACCACTACCGGAGGCAACGCGCTGAAATTCTATGCCAGTTTGCGCATGGACATTCGTCGTATCGGTCAGATCAAGGCCGGCGACGACGTCATCGGCAACCGCGTCAAGGTCAAAATTGTTAAAAACAAGGTTGCGCCGCCTTTTCGTATCGCCGAGTTTGACATCATGTTCAACGAAGGCATTTCGACTGCCGGCGACGTGTTGGACCTGGCTGCCACGCACGAGGTGGTGGCGAAATCCGGCGCCTTTTACAAATACGGTGGCGAAACAATCGGTCAGGGTCGCGAAGCCGCCAAGCAATACCTGCGCGACAATCCCAAAGTCTTGACCGAAATTGATAAAAAAGTCCGTGAAATATTTAAAAAAGAGGAGGAGTAATCATGGAAAAAACGAAAAAAACTAATACGATGGCGATCGTCGGCTTTGTGCTGTCGTTCTTTTCATCGGTAATTGGAATTGTGCTATCGATCGTGGCGCTCGGCCAGATCAAAAAAACTGGCGAAGGCGGCAAGGGCTTGGCGACCGCCGGTATTATTATCGGCTCTGTCTCGACGGTCGTCGCGATCGTCGTGGTGGTTTTGACGCTGGTTTTCAGCCTGGGTGCGATCGATAAATCACAGCTCTATCGCGACGCCGTCCAGGATGTCAATTCATCGGTCAGCAGCTACAATCGACTATTGTCGATCGAAACGATTTCAGCTGATCCGGATGATGCCGACGCCATGTCGACCGCCGCGGCAAATGACGCCGCCAAAATCCGCGAAGTGGTGAGCGCTATCGAAGCCAAAATCGACGAACTCGCCGGCAACAAGATTTTCGCCGAGGATGCCGAAGCTAAATCGCTGTATGACAAACTGGTCACAAAATTCAGCGCTTTCAAGCAAACCTATAACCACGCCGCCGACATCTATGAGCGGCTGTCGACCGGCGACACTGCTGCCGCCACAGAGCTCAGCACCGTCAAGCTGACCGCCGATGATATCAATTCTGAGCTCAATGCGCTGAATCGATATCTGGTCGGGAAAGCTAACAACCCGTAGAGTCATGCTCATCAGCAAAATTATACCGGCCGTCAAAACCGAGGGTCGGTATAATATTTTTGTTGACGAAAATTTTTCGTTTTCGCTCGACGAAGTGCAGTTGGTACGGTTGGGGTTGAAAAAGGGCGACGAGATTTCCGAGGAACGTTTGAACGAGCTTCGGAATGAGTCGGACTTTGGTAAGAATTATATTCGCGCGGTTGATTTGATTAGTCGGCGGTTGCGCTCGGAGAGGGAAATCCGCGACTATGGCTGGCGTAAAAAATGGTCGCGGGAAAATACCGAAAAAGTCATCGCGCGTTTGCGTGAACGCGGCTATCTGGACGACGAAAAGTTCGCGGCAAGTTTCGTTCGATCACGCGCGACTTTGCGTGAATTTTCAGCACGTAAAATGAAGTTAGAATTACGCCGAAAAGGCATCGCGCCGGAAACCATTGAAAAAGTTCTCAGCGCCAGCGATGACTTTGATGAGGTAAGGTCGCTGCAAAAACTCATCGCTAAAAAACGTGATAAATACGACGACGAGCGCAAATTCATCGCCTATTTGGCACGGCAGGGCTTCGCCTATGATGACATTAAAACAGCATTCGCCGATTTGGACAGTGAAATTCACGAAAAAGTTTCATAGCGAAAAACAAAAACCGATCTTGTTGCACAACTCAGTGTCCACGCCGTCCCCACCAACAGTCATTGCAAATAACGTTTTCTCCCGTCATGTGAGCAAAGCACTTCTTTCGTCATTGCGAGCGCAAGCGAAGCAATCCAGAATGGTTATAAAAGGGCTGGATTGCTTCGTCACTACGTTCCTCGCAATGAAGGCATATTGTCATTGCGAGCGGAGCGAAGCAATCCAGTATAGCAGCCGATGGAAGGTGGGGCTGTAATTATGCAACAATGCACCAAAAACCAAAAACTATTTGCTTTTTATTTTAATTTACAATATACTATTGCTAATGATAATAGTTATCATTAGCAATAGTATATAAACTAATCAGATGAAAGGAGTAGGGAAAATATATGAGTGTTGCGTCAGCGATAAAAAATAATCGACCATCGCGACAGCAGTGCATAGTCGCGCAATCGGTGTTGCACCGTTTTGACCATCCGACCGCCGAGATGGTTTGGCTAACGGCTCGGCGTCGAGACGCCAAAATTAGTCTGGCGACGGTTTATCGCAATTTGGAGAAATTAGTTGACGATGGCAAGATTGATAAATTTGCGGTGCATGGTGAGGCTGATCACTATGAGCCAAACACAGCCGATCACATTCACGCGCGCTGCACGAATTGTCAGCAGATTTTTGATATTAACTTCAACCTGACGCGACGTGTTGGCAACAAGGTCCGTCGCGAAATAGGTTTCGAGGTTGACGGTTGTCAAATAATGGCGGACGGTTTATGTAAAAAATGTAATAATAAGGTTCGTAAATAATAGGAGAAGTTATGAAAGATTTAAAGGGCACGAAAACTGAAAAAAACCTGATGGAAGCGTTTGCGGGCGAGAGCCAGGCGCGCAATAAATATACTTTTTTTGCAAAAAAGGCGCGCGATGAAGGTTACGAGCGCATCGCCGCGTTTTTCGAGGAAACTGCCGCCAACGAGCAGGAACATGCTGAACAATGGTTCAAATATTTTCACGGCATTGGCACGACCGCCGAGAATTTAAAGGACGCCGCCGAGGGCGAAAATTTTGAGTGGACAGACATGTATGCTCGCATGGCAAAGGAAGCCAAGGACGAAGGGTTTGCGGAAATCGCTTTTAAAATGGAAAAAGTCGCCGAAGTCGAAAAAACTCACGAGGAGCGCTATAACAAAATTTTGGAAACCGTCGAAGCCGGCGAAGTGTTCAAAAAGGACGACATGGTGATTTGGCGCTGTCGAAAATGCGGCCACATCCACATAGCAAAAATCGCGCCGGAAAAATGTCCGATTTGCGGGCACGTTCAAGCCTTCTTTGAAATCAAGGCTGACGAAATTTAGCAAAAATCCGGCGCTAAATAAAAATTAGTGCTATAATCTAGGCGTAAAGAATTGGAGGAAAAATGATTTATCGGTGCACGATGTGCGGGCAAATATATGACGAAGAAGCTGAGGGCGTAAAATTCATTGATTTGCCGGAAACTTGGCTGTGTCCGGTCTGTGGCGCGCCGAAATCATTGTTCGAGCCGGTCGAGGAAGCCATCCATAAACACGACGAAGCCGAGACGCCGACACTGATTCCGGTCGGCGACAATATGGCGCTGATCCAACGCATGGCGACAACTGGTCAGAGCGTGCAGGAACCGGCCGGAACGCGCAAGAATATCAGCAATTGGGATGACGTCCTGTTGATGGGCGCTCAACTGGCACGCAAGCCGATCGAAAAAAATGTCAACGTCGACACGAAAGTGGTCATCGGCAAACACGCGCGCCTGCCGATGGAAATCGAAACGCCGATTATGGTGTCGCATATGAGTTTCGGCGCGCTCAGCCGCGAACATAAGACCGCTATCGCCAAAGGCGCGGCGCGCGTTGGTGCTGCGGTGGGCGGCGGCGAGGGCGGCATGCTGAACGCGGAATTCGACAAGGCGCACAAATATATTTTTGAATATGTGCCGAATCAATATAGCGTGACCGACGAAAATCTGCGGCGCAGCGATGCGATCGAGATCAAGATTGGTCAGTCAGCCAAGCCGGGCATGGGCGGGCGTTTGCCGGGCGAAAAAGTCAACGCCCAGGTCGCCAGCGTGCGCGGCGTCAAAGTCGGCGTCGACGTCGAGAGCCCAGCCAGTTTTGCCAGTATCAAGGAGCCGTGGGACCTATTGCTGCTGGTCAGCGAATTGCGCGAACGTTCCGGCGGTCGCCCGATTGGCGTAAAATTAGCCGCCAACGATATCGAGGCTGATTTGAAATGGGTGCGTGAAGCCAAGCCGGATTTTGTTACCATCGACGGGCGCGGCGGCGGAACCGGCTACGCGCCGGTGGCACTGCGTGATTCGGCTGGCGTGCCGACGATCTATGCGATTTATCGAGCGCGCAAATTCATTCGGGAAAACCATCTCGACATCGAGCTGATTGCCACAGGTGGATTGCGCACGCCAGCGGATTTCGTCAAGGCGTTGGCGCTGGGGGCGGACGCGGTTGCCATCGCGACTACGGTAGTGACGGCTTTGGCGGCGCCCGGTGATTTGACCGATGACAAGAAAATCGCTAACTTTTTCGCGGCGGCGACCGACGAAGTCGCTATGCTGGCGCGGGCGATGGGCTATGACAATATTGGTGAACTAAGCGTGTCGAACCTCGCTACCACCAGCCGCGATATCGCGACCTATACCGACGTGCGACACGTTTAATCAGCGATTTTGTTCTGTGGCGCGGGCACGCGCGGTTTGCGAAATGGATTTTCAAAAGGTACCTCGTTGCCGCCGGGAATCTTGGCAGTTTTTGCGCTTTTGACTTTTTCCGACGGGGCACGCACGATCATTTTTTCGTTATCGAGTTCGACAATTTGCTGGCGCCTGATGGTCAATGAGGCAATCGACAGACGCATGCTGAGCACCGGCTGGACAAAAATCTGCTGGATGATGAACGATTTCGGATCAAAGGCAAAACTGCTGACCGTGCCAAGTTTGCGTTTATGGTCGTCGACAACTTTGACGCCGGGGAATTTGAAGGCATAACCCAGAATCTTTTCCAGCCGCACTAAACCGTCGGGACTCATGATATTTTCGGCAGAGTCAACGATGGCGCCCAGATGTCCGAGCTCGCGAATATCGCTGGCGAACAGCACCGCCGGATTGTAATCGAGCCGCGGACCGTGCATAAAAAACGCCACAATTTTCAAATCGTGCGGATCGATAATCGGTTCGCCGACCGTCGCCAGCCGCCGCCCAGTCTGCAAACTCATCACGGGCGCGTTTATCATACTGTCGATAGTTATTAGCATAACTTTATTCTAGCATAGAATGAACTTATTAGGCTAAAACAAATTAAGGGGGAGTGGGTGCAGACCCATTGCCTCTGTTTTCGAGACTTTGGTCATATTCTGACCAATTCTTGATAGGACGAAAAGCCCGTTTAGTGTTATTATTAGTTTGAGCTTTGCTATTTTGTTTTTGTTTCATGATATTAACAGATTAGCATAGCTCTTTTTGGTTGGGAATAGTGGGACAAGGCCAAAAAATGGACAAAAATTTGTAAAATCTTGCCCGAAATGATACTATACGATAGTTTTTAGAATTTGAAACGCTGAAATTGCTGAAAAGCACATTGAAAGGATGGTGAAGCCATGAAATATCAAACTGGGGCTTTTTGTGGCTATGGTCTCATGAAGCATTATGTTAGTGTCGTCGAAAGGTATTTTACCGATGCAAAAAAGATTCTTGGCGACAAAATGCTGATGTATATGCTGACGAGCAGTTGTTCGCTCAACGCTTGTATTGACGGCTGGTCTGACATTGATATTCTTATCGTGACGGAGAATCTTGATTTTACGGAGCTGAAAGCGTTGCATAGCGCACAAAGGCAATACGATATTAAAATTGCTCTTGCCTTGTTGTCTCGTCACGAACTCGCAAATGCGATGTTTGACGATAAGACGAATTTGGTCTTCTATCAGATTGCACAAGGATTATCTGCGCCGAATTTCATAGTCGATAATCCGCCGCTTGTTCTGCCGAGGGTGGAGCTTGCGCAAATTCAGCAAGATGATATACGCATGCTGCCGATGTATTTGCACAAGTTGCGGCGCTTTCTTTACACGCCGACCAACGACAAACGAGCTATCATTAAAATGCTTTACATTGTTGTTAAGATGCGTTTGCGCTCATCGGGGCATGAGTTTATTGCAATGTCGTATCCAGAGGCTTTCGTTAAATTCGCCGACGAATTTAACGAAGAGCTGTTTGATATAGTCTCGGAGATGCTTTCGAACAACACAAACACCCCGTCAAACGAGTTCGTTGTGTATGCTCGTCGTATCGTTGAGCGCATTTGCAATGGTGAAATTTAGCCACCCAAAAAACCGCCAGAGGATATTTTGGCGATTTATTTTTTTTCTACTTCAAAAACTATTGCACTGTGATCGGATAAACCATCCACTGGACGTATCGAAACGAATCGATAGCCGTCGGCGAGCATTAAATGATCCCACGCCACGCCATCATTTGGGAAAGAAATGTAATTCTCGAAATCAGTTGACTCCTTATATTTATCCGCCCAGATATTTTTGTGTGCCAAAATATGATCGCGGGTCATATTGAAATCGCCAACGATGATATCACTTTCATACCTGTTGATGAGCTCATCCAGTTGCATATAAGCGTTATTGTTAGTCGCAAAATGCACGTTGGTTATTTTCGTTCCCGTTTCTAATTCAATATACTGCGTTGCCCTGACGCGAAAATCTGGACGTCCTCGCCCGTCTTTCGGAGCCGGCGTGAAGACATATGGAGCATAATATTTGATAGGAATTCTCGACATGGTTGCGAGACCATCGGTCAAGAAGTCATCAGCATGTTCGAATAATCCTTTTTTCCAATTTTCCATTGCCGACGATGAAAAATGATCGAAGCTATACTTTTCGGACATTATTGAGTAGATATCATCATACGGTTTTTTCATTTTGGAGTTGATTATGTCTGCTAAACTTTTTTTGTCCTTGAACGTCACTTCCTGTAAACAAACAACATCGGCGCCTTCGTCCGAAAGGAAATCGGTAATGTTTTGCATACGCTGCTGGTAGCCTCGACCGAAGTTTGTTCTGCCTGCTATGTTTAATGTGATTATTTTCATAAACAACATTGTAGCACATAATAAACTAATTGTGATGAGGATGTTTTTATAATATAATCAGGACACTTACTAAACAATTAATAGTGGTATGAGAGGGGTGTTAATATGAAAAATAAAATCATCGTCGGCGTCGTTGCGCTCTTGGTCGTAACTGGCGTCATTATCGCTAATATTTTCATTAGCAAACAGCAGCCAGCTAAAATTACTTTAACTGCTGCATATGAATACGCACAAGTCAGCGCCGTTATTGACGTTATCAAGGAGCAGAATTTATTTGAAAAATATATGCCCAGTAACGTGAACATCGAATGGGTTTCAATAGGTAGCGGCAGTGATCGGCGTGATGCGCTGGCAACTGAACGAGTAGCGGTTGCTGTGCTCGAAAATACAAAGGTAGTTCCATCCATCGAAAATGATTACCCGATTATGATTCTTGCGAATGGGTCGAAATCGATGAGCGCCCTTTATTCGGCGGACCCAAATATAAAATCGCCAACAGATTTGGCGGGAAAGAGGATTGCTTATCAAGGGACGAAAAATATCATCCTTAAATCGGATCTTGGCAGGAATTACAGAGTCGACATTAGTGACGATCAATTGCTGTCAGTTGGCGAGGCGGATTTGATAAGCTTGCTTGTTCAGGGTCAAGTTGATGCGGCAATCCTAACTAACGTGATGGCAGAAAAAGCCGTGGCATTAAACTCGAATGTTAAAATGTTTCATGACTTAACTCCCGAAACCGAATATATCGGTGTGGCTAATTGGCTTGTGGGCAGCGCCAAGTTTTTCGACGAACATCCAGAATTGCTACAACCAGTTATGTCGGCATATCAGGCAGCAATAGATACGATCAATGAAGACCCCAAGGGGATATCTGACCTGCTCGCACCGTTGTTCAATATTGACGCATCGCAAATTGAAAAAGAATTTCGGACGTTCCCGCCGGGTGTCGAGATATATAGCTATGATGAAATGGCAAAAATTCTTCTTGAAAATGGCGATTTAGATAAACCAGCCAAGCCTTTTAACCAGTTGCCAAATTATGAGAGTATCCCCAAAAAATAAGTTTAGTCCGAAGACAATTTTCGGAAAACCGTCAACCAAAGCATTACTTTGGGTTTTGCTGTTGTTGATCATCTGGGAACTGGCAGCGCAACTCGATTTTGTGCCAGTATATATTTTGCCGCCATTCAGTAAGGTGATAACAACATTGTGGTATGAGATTTTTAATGGGAACTTGCCGGTTATGGTAGGACGTTCGCTGTTTGTCCTTATAGAAGCGCTCGCTGTTAGCCTTGGGATATCAATAGTAGTAATATGGCTGTGCCGGAAATCTAAAACATTTAATAGTTTTTATAGTGCAGTTTCTGCGATGATGAATTCTATTCCTAGTATGGCGCTACTACCACTGATCATTATGTGGCTTGGGATTGGCGATATTGCGATAATTGCACTGGTAACACACAGTGTCCTTTGGACTTTCACGATCTATATAAATGAGGGCATCAATGCTATTCCAAAAATTTATCGTGAATTTGCGGAGAACATAAATCTGAGCACTTTTAAGCAGCTAAAAGATGTTTATTTGCCGGCGATATTACCAAATATCGTGTCTGGCTTAAAAATCGTATGGGGGCGCGGCTGGCGTTCGCTGATCGGTGCCGAAATCGTCTTTGGTGCTATTGGCGCGGCTGGCGGACTCGGATATTTTATCAATATAAGTCGCCTGAACGGGAATATGTCAAGAGTTCTTGCCGGAATCGTTATTATCGCTATCATCGGAATTATCGTTGATTACGGAATTTTCCGCCGAATTAGTGTGAGAATGAAAAAGTGGGGTATGAAAAATGAATAAACCCATAGTTTACGTTGAGAGCGTTTCAAAATCATTTGGCGAGCAGGTTATTTTCCGGAATCTTAGTTTTTCAATCAAACAGGGAGAAACTCTTGCTGTCATCGGACATTCTGGTTGCGGAAAATCTACGTTGCTTCGTGTGATCGGCGGGTTCGAAAAAGCCGATTCAGGAGAAGTTTCCGTTAATGGAAAAATCGTTCACCAGCCGGCAAGAACCTCGATTATGATTTTCCAAGATTTTACACAGTTATTCCCATGGCGGACTGCAATTAGCAATATTGTTTGGTCTATGCTTGCAGTCAAAATAGTTGATTCAAAGTCGAAGGCTACTCGAATTGCCGAACAATATTTATCTGATATGGAATTTTTGCCGTCAAATTATAATAAATTTCCGATTCAACTTTCGGGCGGTATGAAACAGCGGGTTTCTGTGGCTCGTGCGCTGGCGTTAAAACCAAAATTGCTCCTTATGGACGAACCCTTCGGCGCGCTCGATAATCTTACTCGTCAAAAAATGCAGATCGTCACAAGTGACGTGTGCAAAAAACACAATATAACAACAATTCTGGTAACACACAGTGTCAGCGAGGCTATTCGAATGGCTGACAATATACTCGTGTTTTGCAGAGACGGTAAGATCGAAATAATAAAAAACGATAAATATGCTGATGCGAAAATTGAAAAATTATTAAATATTAGACATTAATCCTGTTCGTCCGAATGAGTTTATTCCCAACGAAAAACTCGAAAAGCAATCAGATAAATTACCAGACCCCAAGCACCTAACAGTCCGATTTGTGGCAGTAGCTCGACGATGCCAGCGTTTTCGGTGACGATCATTCGCACGCCGTCGCTGACGGGCGTGAGTGGAATCCAATTCGTGATACTTTGCAGCCACTCGGGCATAATAAAACGCGGGAAAAAAGTGCCGGACAAAAACATCATCGGAAAAGCGATAATTTGCGTCAGCGGTGCGGACTGATTTTCGTTGCGCGCCCAGCCGGCAACTGCCATCCCGAAACCCGACATCACCAGCGCGCCCAGTATCGCAAATGCCGCCAAAATCAGCCAATTGCCGTGCATATCAAAATCAAACGCCAAGGTACCGACCACGATCATCACACTCAGCGACACGATCGTCAGCACCAGATAACTCAGTGTCATCCCGATGATAATTTGGCGGGGGCGAAAAGGCGTGGCTTTGATGCGCCGCAGCGCGCCAGTTTTTTTCTCGCTCGGCAGCTGATTTGACAGCCCAAAAATGCTCATCGTCATCATCGAAAAAGCCAGCAGCCCGGCAAAAGTGTAATCAAATTGCGATACGCCCGTCGTCGTAGTGGACTTTTGCACGACCTTGAACGGCGGCTCGATTTTGGTCACGCCGATGTTGATCTCGTCCAAAACGCCCGACATCACCGACGCCAAAGTTTGCCCAGCTTGCGGCTCGGCTTCGTCGTAATAAACCGCCAACTCGCCGTGCGGGATTTGCTGGTCGTTCGGCTCGCCAAAGCCAGCCGGCACCTCGATAATACTGTCGATTTCGCCGCGCCCCATTTTCTCCTTGGCATCGTCGAGCGAGCTGACGTCGACGATTTTCAGGCTGTCTTTTTTCTCAAAACTTTTGATAAATTCCGTCGTGAAATCGTTGCCTGCGTTGTTGATGATGGCGATATCAAACTGGGCGTTCGAGCTGTTGCTAAAAATCGTGCCAAAAACAAATAGGAAAATCAACGGGAAAACGATTGTGAAAAACATCGCCATTTTGTCGCGAAACATTCGCTTGATTTGGATCCAGGTGAAGGTCAGCGTGGCTTTCATTCGCGTAGCTCCTTGCCCGTCAGGTCAATAAAAACGTCTTCCAAATTGGCTTGTTCGACGACTTGATCCTTTTTGAAGCCGCGCGCCAGCAGGTCCTTGACCAGTTTGCGCGGCGAGCCGGTAGCGATAATTTTGCCCTCGTCCATAATCGCCAGGCGGTCGCACAGCAGCTCGGCTTCCTCCATGTAATGCGAAGTCAAAATCACTGTGATGCCGCGCGCCTTGATTTTGCTAATCAAATCCCAGAGGTGACGGCGGGCCTGCGGGTCGAGCCCGGTGGTCGGCTCGTCGAGAAAGAGCACTTTGGGATTGTTGACCAGTGCCGTGGCGATGCTAAAACGTTGCTTTTGTCCGCCGGATAATTTCTCGGGGTATTTGCGGGCTTGCTCGGTCAATTCGACTTCGTTCAAAAGCTCCATCGGGTTGATATTTCGTCCATAAAAAGCCGCGAACATTTTCAGCTGTTCGCTCAGAGTCGCCTTGTCGTAAAACGCCGAGGATTGCAGCTGGATACCGATGATATGCTTGATTTTGCTCGGGCGTTTGGCGACATTGATGCCGTCGATGATAACCTCGCCGCCGTCGATGGGGCGGAGCGCCTCCATCATTTCCATCGTGGTGGTTTTGCCCGCGCCGTTCGGTCCCAAAATCCCGAAAATCTCACCGGCGCGCACTTCGAAACTGATGCTGTCGACCGCAGTCTTGTCGGCGTAGCGTTTGGTTAGGTTTTTAACAGAGATGATGTTTTTGACTTTCATTATAAATCTAGTATAGCACGATTTTTTTTTCGGCAAGTAATTGTTGTAAAAGTTACAATCGTGTGGGAAACTGTTGAGTAATAGTAGTCTTAGATAGGCTGCTTGACATAACAACCACCACTGTGCTATACTGTAAATAAGATACAGCAGTCGCCGTATCCGCCCGACACCGTAGCCGCCGCGCTACACTGTGGGGCTTTTTTGATTCAGATTTTGGTTGGAAAAATCGACAGCAGCCATTTGCCGCCGTTCTTTTCGCGCTTAATTTGGACGCAAAACTCTTCGTTGTCACGGCTCAGACCGAGAAATTTGTAGCATAGATTGCCTTTGACATATATTTCCTTCGGTTTGTGCGTGGTATTGTGAATAAGGTCGAGCCCGCACTGATAGAAAGCCAAACGCTCGCGCCGCACGCGCGGTTTTTTGGAATTAGTATGCGACCAAAACAGGTCGAGGAAAACTTTTTCGTTCTTGAAATATTTGCTCCTGACGTATGGTAGCCGGCGTTTCGATTTTACCGTCGCGCCATAAACCAGCCGCGCTTTGTGCCACAATTCGTTTTCGTTTACACCGGTCAACCGCCCAAACAGCGATTTGTAATGTACTGTGTTCATATGTCGTATTATAGCATAGCTAAAATGTCAGCTGTCGGGATATTGGGGCGGCTGATCACAAAACTGACACTGAACTGGTTGAGTAGGTGTTTAGCGTTTGCTACAATATTTGTTATGAAATTAAAAAATGCTGATGAATTGAACGAGCTGGGGCGGGAATTGGGCACGGCGCTGAGCGGCGGCGAAGTGATTGAGTTGGTCGGCGATGTCGGTGCCGGCAAAACTACTTTTACACAGGGGCTGGCGCGCGGGCTAGGTATCGACGAGCCGGTTAGCAGCCCGAGTTTCACGATTTCGCGCAGCTACTCGGCGCGCGACGGATTGCACCTGAATCATTACGATTTTTATCGCCTGAGCGACGCTGGGATTATGCGCGACGAAATCGCCGAGAGCCTGACCGACCCGCAAAATATTACCGTCGTCGAATGGGGTGCCAGCGTGGCGGACGTTTTGCCGAACGATCGGCGCGTGATCGAAATTAAATATCTGCCGGACGGCGAGGGGCGCGAGGTGATTTTATGATTTTGACGTTGAAAACTGACCAAGATCCGACCGAGATTTATTTGCTTGACGTTGCAAGCAAAGTGCTGGCAGAGAAAATCTGGCACGCCGAGCGGAATCTGGCGCGTGATTTGCTGGGCGAGATCGAGAAGTTGGCGGACGGCAAGCTTGACACACTGACGGGTTTGATCGTCTTTGCCGGCGCGGGCAGTTTCACCGGCCTGCGCATCGGCGCGGCGACTGCGAACGCTCTGGCGTATGCATTGAATATCCCGATCGTTGGAGTTGACGGCGAAAACTGGCGGCAGTCCGGTATCGAAAAGTTAAAAAAAGGCGAAAACCACAAAATCGTCACACCCAAATATGGCGCGCCGCCGAATATAACTCAGCCGAAGAAATAACCGCTCGTGCTTGTAAAAACTCAACACCAGGTGTTTAATTAGCTTATTAACATTTGGATTTGACGCGTGCGGCAGCACGTATATACGTGCTTGTTTTAGTTTCTAAAACAAGCAGTCGATTTCAAGGAGGTGAGGAAAAATCGACCCGATTCGTTAACGTTCATTGACATTCCAGCAGAAAAGGAGAAAAAAATGAAGATTATCGCTCCAAGTTTTGAGATCCTCGAAATGGGGATCAATCTCGACGCACCCAAGGCAGCCGAATACGGTGGTCGAAAATGCTATCAGTCAACGCACAAAATCGGCGATGGCACGTGGCGCAAGTTCGTCGAAATGGTCGCGACGCGCGGGCACACGTCCGTGCTGGAACACGGCAGTTTGTATTTCGAAATCGATTTTATCGATGACGAACCGGTCTGCGACGAGGCGTTTCACGACGTGCTTGAAAGTCCACACACTGTCATATCGATCGACGACGACAACAGAGCGCGGGTTTATACAAATCTGCGTGTTATCCAGGAGCATCACGTGGAACTGTTCGGCGCTATAATGGACGGCGATATCGGTGAGTTTCATTGGTTGGATTTTTTCACGCCAGCCATC
>JAITGI010000039.1 GCA_031280785.1 Candidatus Nomurabacteria bacterium | reverse complement strand
CAACTTTATTAAAATATGGAATTGCCTCTTTATATTTTTGTTCCAAATAATATGTCCAGCCATATTGTATGTTCCATTGTTCGTCTTCCTTGCCGGCATCCTGCCATTTATCCAATAATGAACGTGCGTCATCAAATTTTTTTAGTAAAATTAAAGCGGCGGCGGCAGTCCGTGTCTGTTCGCCGGTTTTTTTGTTTTCAGGTATTTTTTTATATAATTTTACTATTTCTTCATGAGTTTTTGTTGGGTCTATATCATTTGCCATTTCAGAAGACCCTTTTGTAGATAATTCATGCAGTTTTTTTGTCGTTTTATTTTGTTCCTCTTCTTGGTAATTATAAAAATCCATTTTTCTCCTCCTTTTATCATTTTGTGAGCCTGATTGCGACAATATTATACCATTATACTTGACACGGGGGGGGGCGCACTTATAATGGTAATGTTATGACAAAGTATAAATTAACAAAAACAGTGGTCGCTGTGTCGATTGTGGTCGTCCTGGGCGCGTGGCTTGGGCTGTCCAATTTGTTGGCGAGCGCCGTGACTATCACTGGCACGACCCCAAACCAAGGTTCGATCGCTGGCGGCGAAACCGTCGCTATCAACGGCGCTGATTTTCCGACTGACATTATTCTCGGCGGAATCGAAACGAAAACTTTGGCAAACAGTATGCAGCGCTACACTGTCCAAATTGAAAATAACAAACTCTATACACCGCAAAACAACGGTAATAAACTGGAAATCTATGATATCGCCGGCGGCACGTCTGTTACCAAAACTTTGCCAAATGCTATGAACCGCTGGACGTCGCAGCTGGTCGGCGGGAAACTTTATATGCCACAATCTGGCGGCAACAAGCTGGAAATTTACGATATCGCCAGCGAAACCGCAACAACGAAAACTCTGCCAAACAGTATGATGCGTTACACCTCGCAACTGGCGGGCGGCAAGATTTATATGCCAGAGCAAAACGGCAACAAGCTGGAAATCTATGACATTGCTGGCGACACAACTGTGACCAAAACTTTGCCGAACAGTATGGGGCGTTATACTTCTCAGCTGGCGGGCGGTAAAATCTATATGCCGGAATACAACGGCAACAAACTCGAAGTTTATGATATCGCCGGCGACACGACCGACACGAAAACTTTGGCGAATAGTATGGTCCATTATACGTCCGTGTTATACGATAATAAATTATATCTGCCACAGAGCGACGCCGATAAACTCGAAATCTATGATATCAGCGCCGGCGCGACGGTCGCGACCAAAACTCTGCCCAGCAGCGTGCAACACTATACGGCGCAAATCAACAGCGGCAAGTTATATCTGCCGCGCGGAAGCAGCGGCACCGAGATGGACATTTACGATATCGCCAGCGATACTTTTGTAACTGAAACTCTGCAAAATACTATGATTCGCAACAGGTCGCTGTTCCTGGACGGCAAGCTGTATATGCCGCAAAGCAACGGCGCGAAATTGGAGGTTTATGATACGCGATTTCCGCTGACTGTGACTTTTGACGGTATTCCGGCGACCAATGTGACGGTGGTTGATAGCACGACGATCAGCGTCGAAACGCCGCCGCACGCCGCGGGCTTGGTGGACGTGGTGGTGGCGCTTGGTTCGTCGGGTTATACTTTGACACGCGGCTACGAATATATTGACCCGAATGCTGTGCCGGTTGCGCCGGGCAGCCCACCCACGCTAGTCGTGCCGGGGGCGCCGAATACCGGACGATATTAAAATACTTGACACGGGGGGGGGTGCACTTATAATGGTAATGTATGAAAAATAGCAAAAGGAAATTTGCCCCGATAATGGTAACGACCGGCGCGCTGGTCGTGGTGACGGTAGCGGTGTTCGGTCTGGCTGGTGTCGGGCGGGCGGTGCAGGTCAGCCAAGTTGCGCCCGGGCAGGGTGGTATCGCCGGTGGTGAAACCGTCACGATCGACGGAGATTTCCGGCTCGCCGCGCCGACTACTTTGCAGGCAGTGACCCAGGAATATTGTGCCAGCTTGCCGGTCTATGACGGCACGAACCAGGCGGCTATCGTCACGTTGAATGACCCGCGCGGCGACGGTCAGCAGTATCAGGTGGCAAAGTTGGCGGACAACAATTGCTGGACGCTGAACAATCTCAAACTGGGTTCGACCACCGGCACGATCACGTTGACGCCGGCGGACTCGAATGTTACGGCCGATTGGGTTTTGCCCCAAGTCGGCTTGTCGGGCACGAATTACCACAACAGCCCGATAGTCGACAGCCCGGGGTCTGGTTCGTCCGATATCTTGGCGAATACTTTTTATGGTTATTATTACAATTGGTGCGCGGCGACCGCTGGTGTGCCGAGCGCCAGCGCGGGTCAGCCGGGCTATACTTGCACAGCCAGCTCGACAATGCCGGACGACGCAGTGCAGGACATTTGTCCGGCGGGTTGGCGGTTGCCGGTCGGTGGGGTATCGGGCAACGCCACGAACGAGTTTTCTAATCTGAACGCCCGAATGGCGGGTTTTGTCGACGACCAAGACCCGACGTATCAGGCGAGCAGTAATTTTTATGACAACTGGGTGTATGACAGCCCGATCAAAGGCGTGTTTGCTGGACACCGCTCTGGCGCTCTTTGGTCAAATGTTGGAGTGAACGGTCGCTACTGGTCGTCGTCGCACCACAGCTCAGCCGGCAACGCATATACACCGATTTTTTCCGCGACTTCGATTGCCGTGAGTAACAATACTAATCGGTCTTTTCGAATATCTGTGCGTTGCACCACGCCGGGCGGCACACTCGCGCCGACCGTCACTGTTGGCGGCGTCCCCGCGACCGTGACCGCCTGGGACGAAACATCTATGACCATTGTCACGCCGGCGCACGCGGCAGGCTTGGTTGATGTGGTGGTGGCGCGGGGTTCGGAGAGTTTCGCGCTTAGCGGTGGCTACGAATATATCGACCCGAACGCTCCTGTGACTCCGCCGGTCGTGCCGAGTGCGCCATCGATCGTTCCCGGTGCGCCGAATACCGGGCGCGGATTGTGATAGAATCCATGATCAAAATATAGTTATAATACAAAACGTATAATAACTATTGACGTAAAAATACAAAGTGTATTATAATGTTTATGCATGGTAATAAATTTATAATATGAAAGGAGATAAATTTATGAAAGTGTTATCAAGTATTAGTGTAGTAACGATCGCGGTTGTCGTTTCGTTGCTAGGGTTTTCGCAACTAAGCAAAGCCATCCAAATCACTCAAATTTCGCCGAATTCTGGATCGACGACCGGCGGCGAAACGGTCACCATCAATGGCGATTTCAGACCCGCGGCCCCAATCACAATGCAGGCAATGACGGACGGCTATTGCGCCAGCCTGCCGGTCTATGACGGTAATAACTCGGCGGCTGTCATCACCCTGAACGATCCGCGCGGCGACGGCCAACAATATCAGGTAGCAAAACTGGCGGATGGCAACTGCTGGATGCTCAATAATTTGAAACTCGGCAGCACGACCGGCACGACGTCGCTGACGCCGACCGACACGAATATAAAAACTGATCGTACTTTGCCGCAGGTCGACACTTCGGCCAGCGTTTATTTTGACTCACCTCGTATTTACAGCTCGGCTCCGGGCAATAGCAACGATATCACCAGTAACACTTTTTACGGCTACTATTACAATTGGTGCGTCGCCGGCGCTGCCGACCCGAGTGCTTGCACGTCTTCGGTAATTCAGCCAGCCGACATCACAGAGGACATTTGTCCGGCCGGGTGGCATCTGCCTTCCAGCGGTGACATGAAAAAGCTGGACGTAGCTTTTGGCGGAACTGGCGCGTCCTCGAACGTCGGTCCGTCGCAATCAAGCTGGTCGTTCGGCGGCGCGTTCAAAGGTGTTTTTGCGGGCTATTATGACACAATGCACCAAAGTTACGGCACTCTGGCGCAGTATTTGACCAGCGAACCCAATCCAGCAAACAGCGACAGTGTCTGGCTGGCTATTCTCGACAATACGAGCATATTCCTTGATTATATGGATTTCCGCGAATATGGTCGGACGATTCGTTGCGTGCACCAGCAGGTCAGCAACGAGGCACCAAATGTCACTCTCGACGGCGTTCCTGCCGTTGTGACGGCGTGGGACAATGGTTCAGTAACCGTTACCACTCCGCCGCACGCGGCTGGTCGGGTTGATGTCGTGGTGACCCGCGGCTCGGAGAGCTTCACCCTGGCGAATGGTTATGAATACGTCGATCCGAACGCCGCACCACCTGTGACGCCGACTCTGCCCGTCGTGCCGAGCGCGCCGAATACTGGGCGTGGGTAAGCGACCAACCGGTCTTCGTCAGTGCTGATCACTGCACATTGTTGCACTTTCATATTGCTTGTGATACAATTTATCGCATAGGCTCGTGTGGATTTACAAAAACAATAGACAGGAGACAATATGAAAATATTAAAGAAAAAGTTTAGAAATAGGTTCATCTGTGGTAAAGTCAACGCGGCGCGAGTGGTCGGCGGATTGTTTGTGCTGGCTGTCATGATGGTTGGCGGGTTTTCATTTGTGCAGAACGGCAATCCCGCAAAAGCCATCACGGTCACCAACATTTCACCCAATTCCGGCATGATTGCTGGCGGTGAAAGTGTGACGATTACTGGCGATTTTCTTTTGCCCTCTATGGTCACTCCGACCACAATGCAGCAAATGACCAGCGTGTATTGCGCTAATATGCCGGTGTTTCCGGCGGTCGGCAGCAGTTTGACTTTGACTGATACGCGTGATGGACAGATTTACGAAGTGCGCAAACTGGCTGACAACAATTGCTGGTTGGTGGACAATCTGAGACTTGGTTCGACTTCTGGCGCTATGACTTTGACTAGTGACGATACTGACCTGAACGTTGACAGCAACCCGAATATCACCGACAATGCTGGAACTTTGCAATTTGACTTACCGCAACTGGGCGGAGCGGGTTCGCCGATTGATTTGGACGCGCCGCGCGCCTATGGACCGGTCAGCGGCGATACTGGCAGCGGTGCTACTAATTACGGCTATTTGTATAACTGGGCGACTGCGACCGCTGGAGAATCCACCTCTACTATGTCCGGCGATGGCACACACGGCAACGTTGCGCCCAACAGTATTTGTCCGAGAGGCTGGCGAATGCCGACCGGCGGTGGAGCAGGCGAGTTTGCGATACTAAACGGCAGCATGATCAATGGAGTTCCTAGCGGCCCGGACTCGTCATCGGACGCCGCGCGGGTAGCGAATTGGGTCTATACCGGCGCGTTCAAGGGTGTTTTCTCGGGCAGTTTCAACGGCGGGTTTACCGCTGGGTCGGGCGCTGATATATGGTCGTCGTCGGCCTACCCGAATTTCCCCAACGGCGTGCTGATCGCGGGTTTCAATTCCGGTTCAGTTAGCCCGGTCGCAGCCGCCTGGCGCAACGGCGGCTCGGCGGTGCGCTGTATCATCAGCGGCGGCACTCCGTCTGCGCCGGTCGCGCCCACCGTGACGATTGACGGCACCTCGGCAACAGTTACCGCGTGGAGCGACACGTCGATTACCTTCATCGCGCCTGCTCACGCCGCCGGCAAAGTCGATATTGTGGTGACGCGTGGTGTTGAGACATTAACGATTGCGAACGGCTATAAATATGCCGATCCGAACGCTCCGCCAGTCGTCCCCAGCGCGCCGAATACTGGGCGGCGATAAAAATGCTCGCTCACACAAACTGGATTTAATCAAATTCCGTCTGTATTGCCTCCTTGTAGCGTGCGGTGTTTTATGTTGATCAGAGTCTTCCTTGGCGCGTTGAAAATGTTATGCTATACTTAAAAAGTCTTGTCTTTACAATATGGGTCGAACGCATTTGCGCGCGTCGCCGAAATTAAACGGCACCACGTTAACGGTTAGGCGGAAGCTGATTCGTGAGCATAGATAAGATACCTTGTGGTATCGTTTTAGATTTCTGGCGCTATCGCATTGCAAAGAAGCAGAAATGTTTGGAGAATATATTATGAATGAATATATAGCAGCAGCCGAGACATCGGAGACTTCCGATATGAGTCCACGGACAGGGTGGAATGATGGTATAGATCCAGGATCACACGAAGATCTAGACGAAAGTAAAATTTATGCCGAAGCGCTAAGGCTGATGAGCGTTGTGAGCGAAGCAAGAAATAACCTCTTCCGTTTCGAGAAGTCATATAGGCAGACCGGCAAAGAGGAGCATGATGCTTATATGAACTCTTTTCTCGAGGAGCACAATACTATTCATGGGACAAACACAGAAAACTCTGGCAGTGAGAAAGATGAATATTCCATCTACGGAGAGCCAAGAGAGCTTGAATTGTCTCCTGGATATAAGGGTGGTATGGAAAATGTGCTGGAGGAAATGATTGATTTTGCAAAACCGCAATTCATTCATGAAAATTTATATGTTGACTATGCTGGTCAGAGAATATTTCTTCAGGATGTATTTAATTTGGGCGTAAAAGGATTTTTTGAAAAATATCTCGGATACGACAGAGACGCCTACAAAGAGCACGAACGTTTGAAACACGTAATGTATACAGCACAGGATAAGCGAGATGAGTTTATCGAGGCGGAACAGGTGATTCCAAAAATGATCAGAAAAACCGCAGGCTTAATCAGCCCCGACGAGGTCGAAAGTTGGGAAGAGAGATTTACAAGAGAACTTGATGGATACCGCGGTTTAAATCTTGCATCATCAGTTGTAGCGGTTGAATTAATGGACGCGCACAATAGTGGTGCTGATCAAGAAAAATTACGAGATATTTTTAAAAAAGCGGACCTCTATTCGTTCACGGCTTTCAGTGAGGTAAAAAGGGTAATTGGAAAGTATTACAAGGATGGCGAAAGTTTAGTAGAGATAATTAACAAATAGCCTGAAATTGACGCGGATTGCAGAAAGAATAAAATCGTTAAAAATCGTGAAAAATAACGAGAAACCTTACTTTTTCACGCAAAGTTTGATATAATTGGGGACATTATGGCGATGAATCAAGTTACAAAGGAAAGAATTGCGAAACTCAGCGCGCAATATCGGAAATTACTCCGCCACAATCCGCAGGCGATTTTTGAAATTGCTATGGCAGAGATTCCCGAAATGGTTTATAACTCCAACGCTATCGAAAACTCCACGCTGTCGCTGAAAGACACGGAAGATATTATTTGGCGCGACATTATCAAGAAACACGCCGACATTCGCGAAGTTTATGAGGCGAAAAATCTGGCGAAAATCACAGAAGGGTTGCTCAAAAATCCGCACACAAAATTGACCACCGAGCTGATTTTGGCTTTGCATAAAATCCTGCTTTCCGGCATCAACGACCACTGGGCGGGGCGGTTTCGCTCTGGCAACGAGTGGGTGCGAGTTGGCGGGCATCTTGGCGCCAATCCGGACTTCACCAGCAGTTTGATGGCGGAATTGGTCGCGAAATACAACCGCCCATCCGACGATTATTTCCTTGATAAAATTGCGCATTTTCATGCCGAGATCGAGAATATTCACCCGTTCTGCGACGGCAACGGGCGGATCGGGCGCGTGCTGATAAACCAACAATTGATGGCGCTTGATCTGCCGCCGGTTATCATCCAAAACAAGAGCAAACACAGCGATTATTATCCATTGTTTGATGAATATGTTCACGAAAATAAATTTGATGGCTTCACGAAATTGCTGGCTGGACTGCTGATCGAATCGCTCTATAAACGATTGGCGATTTTGACGAGTTGCAAGATTATACCCCTGTCCGAATGGGCAAAAAGAGAAGGTGTCACCGACAACGTCGCCGCCAACAAAGCCGCGCGCGGCACGGTTCCAGCATTCAGATTACGTGAAAAATGGCATATTTCGGCAAATTTTCACGATTAGGATATCAAACAAGCGAGTTATTACTGCCCAAACCTTGCATATTTTTGTATTTTGGGCTATACTAATTTTGTTATGTTAATACGACGTGAAAATTATCTGAAAATCTTGCGCCAGCTAAGAGACCGTAACCTAATCAAAGTGGTCAGCGGTGCGCGACGAGTCGGCAAATCAACTCTGTTGCAGCTGTTTCGCGAAGAGTTGCTGGATGGCGGCGTGGCGGAAAATCAGATCCAGTTTATCAATTTCGAAGATGCCAAAAATGCTGATTTTACGGATTGGCGGACGTTGCACGACCAGATCGAGTCGAAACTTATTGACGACCAAATGAATTATATTTTCCTCGACGAGGTGCAACTGGTCAACGGTTTTGAGCGTTTGGTCGACAGCCTATTTATCAAAAAGAACACCGATATCTATATCACCGGCAGCAACGCGTTTTTGCTGTCGAGCGAGCTGGCGACGCTACTCACGGGGCGGTATTTTACCGTTCACGTATTGCCATTGTCGTTCGCAGAATACACTGAGCTATTTCCCGAAACAGCTAAAAATGAACTGTTTGGGCAATACCTCAATTCGTCGTCGTTGCCAGAAGCAGCGCACTTGAAAGCCGACGCGCCAGAATTAGTCAACAAATATTTGCTAGACGTGTATGAAACTATTCTTAAAAAAGACATTATGGTGCGGCACGAGATTCGCGACGAGCTTAATTTTCAGCGAGTTTTTCGATTTATCCTGGGCAGTGTCGGGTCGTTTATTTCGGCGCGCAGCATCACGGACAATCTCAACTCGGTGCTGCGAAAGGGCGAAACGACGATTTCGCATCATACTGTTGATACTTATATTCAATATATGGCCGAGACTTTTCTGCTATATAAAGCCGATCGTTATGATATTAAAGGCAAAAGTATCCTAAAAACTCAAGACAAATATTATGCGGTTGATTTGGGTTTACGTTCGGCGCTTGTCAGTGGTAAGGTCGACGCAGATCTGGGCCACAAGCTGGAAAATCTGGTTTATCTGGAATTGAAGCGCCGCAATATCGGCGATATTTGGGTGGGCAAACACGGTGGCGGCGAAGTGGATTTTGTGGTGCAAAATCCAGCTGGCGAAAGGTTTTATTATCAGGTGGCGTGGACGGCGCACGACACGGCGACTTTGGAACGCGAGATTACCAGCCTCAGCAAAATCCGCGACAACTTCCCAAAGTTTCTGCTGACGACCGATCCGGATAATAGCACCATTGATGGTATACGAAAAGTCAATGTAGTTAAATGGTTGATGGATCAAAATGACTAATTCGCGCCTAATCGTCGAACCCTTGCCTGGCTACAAAGAAGTCAAGCCGTTTGTTTACGCGGGGTTTTTTCCGGTTTCAAACGAAGATTATCAGAACCTGAAAGACGCGGTGGAAAAGTTGAGTCTCAGCGACAGCGCGCTGCAATTTGCGCCGGAAAATTCGCCGGTGCTGGGGTTTGGCGTGCGAATTGGTTTCCTTGGGCTGCTGCATATGGACATCATTCGCGAGCGGCTGGAACGTGAATACGACCTTGATTTGGTGGTGACGAACCCGTCAACCGACTACCAAGTGACACTGAATAGTGGCGAAGAGTTGGACATCAAGTCCGCGTCAGAATTACCCGACATTAGCCGTGTTAGCCAAATCGCCGAGCCGTGGATCGCCGGCGAAATTGTCGTGCCGCAGGAATACGTTGGCGCGGTGATTCAGCTGATTGTCAGCAAGCGCGGTGTGCAGAAAAACCTCAGTTATATTGACAGTCGCGCGCTGATTTCTTTCGCCGCGCCCCTCGCGAATTTGCTAACCGATTTTTACGATCAACTAAAATCGGTGACCAGCGGCTACGGCTCGTTCAATTACGAATTGGCGGACTATCGCGTGGAGGATTTGGTGCGCGTGGATTTCTATGTCGCCGGCGAAATGGTGGACGCGCTGAGCGTGATGGCGCACCGCTCCGAAGCGCAAAAACTGGGGCGCGAAATCGTCACGAAATTAAAGGAAGTCATTCCGCGCCAGAACTTTCAGGTCGCGTTGCAAGCCGCAATTGGCGGCAAATTTATCGCTCGCGAAGACCTCAGCGCCTATCGCAAAGATGTCACAATCGGACTCTACGGTGGAGACGTCAGCCGCAAGAAAAAAGTCCTCGCCAAGCAAGCCAAAGGCAAAAAGCGAATGAAACGTTTCGGCAAAGTCGACATTCCCAGCGAGGCGTTTACGGTGATGCTCAGGCGGGATTAGTGCCTGCGAATTCGTATAGTTTGTCGATAACCTCCGCCATCACCGCGTCGCGTGATTGCTCGCCGTCGATTTCAACCAACAGCCCCAGCGAACGATAAATCTCAATCACCGGCAAAGTTTTGTCGTGATATTCGTCCAGCCGACCGCGCAGTTTTTCCTCGTCGGAATCATCGGCGCGGCCGTCGTTTCTCGCGTCCGGGTCGCGCGCCAACTCCCAACGCCGCCAAATTTCGTCTTCGGAAACGTTCAACAAAACCACCGCTTTGGTGCTGTGGCCGCCCTTTTCCAGCGCCGCCATCACCGGCTCTTCTTCGCCGATCCAGCGTCCGACCATACTGAGGATCAGCGCGCGGCCGTCCAACTTTTCGTCGTACAAATACGGCACGATTAACTGCTTGAACTCTTCGGTCGGAGTCCAAACACCAGAATCGCTGGTCAGAGCCGCCAAACGAATTTCGGAATCAGAAGTGTTTTCGCGGGCAGCGCGCACCACGTCGCCGCTGCTTAAAAACTCTGCGCCGAGCAGTTCCGCCAACTGTTTGCCGACCGTGTCTTTGCCCGAAAATGCCAACCCAAAAATGTTTATCGAACCCGTGCCCAGCCATTCTTTGGCGCCGGCGATTTTTGCTTCCTTGTTCATAAAAACATTATACACCAAAAATGCCCGTGCGTGGAACTGGCACTCACCTTGCACGAGTGCTGGTTTTGTGCTAAGATATGGATACTATGATGAGTGAACGTCAGGCGAAATTGCTCGCCGCTATCATCGAACAATACGCCGAGATTGCTGCGCCGG
>JAITGI010000011.1 GCA_031280785.1 Candidatus Nomurabacteria bacterium | reverse complement strand
TGATATATTGGCTGTATAAAAACCACGACAAAATGGCATAGCGGGAGCAACCAACCCGACTATGCCATAAAAATTTGCATTTTTTCGGAAAATCATATACAATAATCAGCGAGTTTCATCGTCGCCAAGGGAGTGCTGTCCGGGCGTGCGAGTATTACATATTTTAAGCAACAAGGAGTGCATTTTGCCAACTATCAATCAATTATTGCGTAAACCGCGCAAAACCGCCGCCAAAAAGTCCAAGGCGCCGGCGCTGGGCACGATTCAAAATACCCTGAAAACGCAGGTTTACAACCAGAATTCACCGCTCAAACGCGGCGTCTGTATCAAAGTCACCACCAAAACCCCGAAAAAACCCAACTCGGCGCTGCGCAAGGTGGCGCGCGTGCGGCTGACGAATGGTCAGGAAGTTTGGGCTTATATCGGCGGCGAGGGGCATAATTTGCAGGAGCACGCCGTGGTGCTGGTGCGCGGTGGTCGCGTGCCGGATCTGCCGGGTGTGCGTTATCATATCGTGCGTGGCGCGCTGGATTTGACCGGTGTCGCCAACCGCAAACAGGGTCGTAGCAAATACGGCGCCAAAAAGGAGGGCAAATAATGCCACGCAAAGTTACCAAATCTCTGCAACGCCGTATCCAGCCCGATCGCAAATACAACAGCGTGCTGGTGCAGAAACTGATCAACAAATCGATCTTGAACGGCAAAAAACACATCGCTGAAAAAGCCGTCTATGGCGCGCTGGAAGCCGCGGCGAAGAAGTTGAAAAGCGAGGAACCGCTGGCGGTTTTTGAAAAAGCTTTCGAGAATATCAGCCCGAATTTCGAGGTCAAATCGCGCCGTGTGGGCGGGGCAAACTACCAGATTCCGTTCCCGATCCAGGGGCATCGCCGCGAGCATTTCGCGATGATGTGGCTGGTGCAGTCGGCGCGCGCCCGCAAGGGGATGCCGTATGAGCAACGTCTGAGCCTGGAAATTACCGACGCCCACAACGAAACCGGCGCCGCGTTCAAGAAAAAGGAAGACACGCACCGTATGGCGGAAGCCAACCGCGCGTTTGCGCATTTTGCGCGGTAGATTGCCGCTATTACCACGAAAAACGCCCCCAGATGGAGGCGTTTTTTGATGGGTTCACTACATTAACTACTATTTTACCCCACCAGCCCGGAACATCTGCTCAATGGTCGAATACGAGCCGTCGAAGCCGGAGCTTTTGTAATTGTTGAACACGAAATATGGCACGCCGGACGTGATGGTGGCGCGAGCGCGGGTGGTATTTTGCTCCAATTCGGTTTTGGTCTCCTGGTTGTCCAGGCAGGACCTGAACGGCTCCATGTCCAAACCGCCATCACGCGCCAGATCGAAATAAACCTGATTATCAAATTGCGGGATTTCCGGTGCGCCTTTTTTGTCGCCGATACCCTTGCTATAATACGTTTCGTTCATATAAGTTTGCACGGCGTCATAGAACGCCCAAAACTTTTCCGCCCCCGCCCGCGCCGCGCAATAACCGGCGATATTGCCGCGATAGGAGTTCAAATTATGGTCGGAAATCGTGTCCGCCAGCCTCAACTCATAATAAACTTTATTATTGTCAAGGTAATCACGCCGAAAATCATCGCCGTGCTCGTTCAGGGCGATATTGAACTTGGCGCAGTATGGGCACAGCATGTCGACATATTCGATGAAATGATGTTCGGCGCCCGGGTCGCCCTTGGTCATGGCGACGTTCCAAACGCCCAATTTGTCGGTTTCCGGCTTGTTCACGGCGTTCCAGATGAACATTGCCGCCACGAAACCGATCATAACCACCGCTAATCCCCAACGCACCACGCGTCCCGCGTCGATGTTACTTTTTGTCATTTTTACTCCTTTCATGATACAGGTTATAGCACAGCGCGCCCTGGTGGCGCAGGGCAAAAAATATGGGGATAAAAGCCAGCGCCATAACCGCCAACGCGACGGTCTGGACGAGGAATTGTGCCGAGCCACCCACCACAGTTGCAAACACCGCCGTAATAATCGAGCCGCCGCAAATCGGACAGCCTGCCCCGACCAGCGCTAAAAACGCCGCCGCGCCGCTGCCCAGCACTGAATTTTCGTCAACGCGGTGCAGCCGCCGACCGGCAAACACGATTAGACTGATCAAAATTCCCTGGGAAATCGCCAGACCGAGCATTAAAATTCGATCCAGCGAGCAAATATTTTGCAGGAAATTTAGGTAGACCTCGCCCACGACGGAAAACTTTTCCAGCCACGGCAAACTCAGCAAAAGTTGTAAAAAAGTATTACCCGATCCCAACAAATTAAAAACAAAGACAAACACAACCGTCGTCGCCAACCCCAGCGCGATATATGGCGGACGCGCAAACACGATTTTCGCCCCATATAGCGCCCGACGCGTTTTCCCCTCCGTAGTTTTCATAAGCAAAATTATATCATACATTTTGTCAATTTGGCAAGGTTTCTCGGTCGGTTTCACACGTTTTCCCGCCCGCGACGGGGTGATTTTGCTTGTAAAAATAGAGATAATGATGTAGGCTGTGGTTCCATAACGCTGTTTCGGCAATAATAGCAACCTCTGTGTGGGATAAAGAGTTGGAATGGCGCAGCACATTTCAATCATTTTTCCAACCTCCACGCAAGTTGAAGAGATAGAAACGTTATTTTTTCATGAAGAAAAGGAGAAGAAGGATGGCAAAAAGAATTAAAGTAGGCGAAAACCGTCGGAGCGACGAAAAGTTTCGGGAGGTTCTAGACATACTCCCGAAAGGCGCAACGAAGGAATTTTTCGTTCGCGTCGCGCGCAGCGACAGGGGCGAGCCGGTGCATCAGCTAAGATGTTTAACTGGCAATGACGCGGGGTTCAGAACCCTGATGCGGTTGCTGACGTCTCACGGTGTTGACGTCGTCGTCGCCGACGATCCGGCTGCCACTCTCGGTGAAGTTGGACTCGTTATATCGAGTCTGACCGACGACGAGATTGAAGCCGCGGCGCCCCGCCATGACGGCGTTCAAATGCGGGTTGAGCTGAGAAAGGTGCTGGTTCACCTCAACTCGGCGGCGTCCGCATTCGCCCGTGAGGCAAAACGAACGGCGAAGCCGCAAGTTGCCATCGCGGCGACACCGGAGCCAGCGCCAGCCTACTAGTTCAAAGCCAAAAGAGACCGAGCCATTCTCGGCTCGGTCTCTCTAATTTTGAGAGGAGATTGGAGTATGAAAACAATAGGTGAGAAGGAAGTATTGAAAATATTATTGCACATCAGGAACAAGCGCATCGCAAACCTTTTACTTGAATGTCTAGACGAAATACATCAAAAAGGTCAAGATCGAGATTATCCATATGCATATGCCGTCTTGTATCATGTCGCATTCGATGTTATTAAAAATGAGTCCGCGACGGGCTACTATAGTATACACGATTTTTGTCAGGACATGATTAACGAACGGAATTATGAAATAAAAAGATGCTGTGGGCGTGTTGCAATAATATACTATCAGTATTAACTTATCCATCAACGACCTCGAACCCACAATCGAGGTCGTTTTAATTTTTTTCCATCTGTGCTATACTTTCCCAAGAGAGTTAACCGCTCGATGTTTTTGCATCGGCGATTATCGAATAATAATTATTTAATAGCGAGGAAATAATAAAATGGCACAAACAAATGTTCCGCTGGAACGCTTTCGTAACATCGGCATCATCGCCCACATCGACGCGGGCAAAACTACTACGACGGAGGGGATTTTGTATCGCACCGGCCTCAGCCACAAAATCGGCGAGGTTCACGAGGGCGACACCACGACCGACTGGATGGAGCAAGAGCGCGAGCGCGGCATCACCATCACCAGTGCCGCCGTGACTTGCTATTGGAAAGATCACAAAATCAACATTATTGACACGCCTGGCCACATTGACTTTACGGCGGAGGTGGAGCGTTCTTTGCGCGTTTTGGACGGCGCGGTCACGGTCTTTGACGGCAAAATGGGCGTGGAGGCGCAGAGCGAGACCGTCTGGCGGCAGGCCAACAAATACGGCGTGCCGCGTATCTGTTTCATCAACAAAATCAACCAAATTGGCGGCGATTTTTATAAATCGTTGGAGAGTATTCACGGTCGGCTCAGCAAAAACGCCTTGCCGATTCACTTGCCGATCGGTTTTGAAAAAGACATTCGCGGCGTGGTCGATCTGATCGATATGAAGGCGTATACCTACACCGAATATCACGACAAAGAGTTGAAAGTCGAGGAAATTCCGGCCGATATGGCGGAAAAAGCCAAAAACGCCCGCACGCTGTTGGTGGAAAAAGCGGTGGAATACGACGACGCGCTGTTTGAGCGTTACCTCGACAAAGGCGAAGAATCAATCACCGAGGACGAACTGCGCGGCGCATTGCGAAAAGCCGTGCTGTCCGGCGAGTTTTACTTGGTCACTGGCGGCGATGGTCGCGGTGTGATTGTCGAGAAACTGTTGGATTTGATGGTGGGCTATCTGCCGGCGCCGACCGATGTTGACGCTATCTGGGGCACGAACCCCAAAACCGGCGACGAAATCGACCGCAAACCCGACGTCAACGAGCCGCTCAGCGCCCTGGCGTTCAAGATCGCCACTGATCCGTTTGTCGGTAAATTGATTTTTATCCGCGTATACAGCGGCAAATTGACCGCCGGCAGCTATATTTTAAACACCACGACGGGCGATAAGGAAAGAATCGGGCGCATCGTGCGGATGTTTGCCGACAAGCGCGAGGACATTTCCGAAGTCGAAGCCGGCGATATCGCGGCGGTGGTGGGACTGAAAAACACCACGACCGGCACGACGCTGTGCGATCCGGCGCACCCGATCCAGCTCGAGAGCATCACTTTCGTCGATCCGCCGGTCAGCATCGCCATTGAGCCGAAAACCAAAGCCGACCAAGAGAAAATGGGCATCGCTCTGCAAAAACTGGCCGAGGAAGACCCGACTTTCCGCGTCCACACCGACGAGGAAACTGGACAGACCATCATCAGTGGTATGGGCGAGCTGCACCTGGAAATTATCGTTGATCGAATGAAGCGTGAATTCAGCGTCGAGGCCAATGTCGGCGAGCCGCAAGTGGCGTTCCGCGAGACTATCCGTGGCACAACAGAGGTGCAGGGCAAATACATCAAGCAGTCCGGCGGCCGCGGTCAATACGGCGACGTTTATTTGCGGCTGGAACCGAACGAGCCGGGCAAAGGTTTTGAATTCTTTGACGAGATCAAGGGCGGCGTCGTGCCGCAGGAATATCGCCCCGCCGTGCGCA
>JAITGI010000019.1 GCA_031280785.1 Candidatus Nomurabacteria bacterium | reverse complement strand
GCAAAAGCAAGGTGGTTTCGTCGAGGGTGTCCGCCCCGGCAAACAGACCGAAAAATACCTAAAAACTACCGTCAATCGATTGACGTTGTTCGGCTCAATCGCGCTTGGCTTGATTGCGGTCTTGCCGTTTGTGTTTGAATACGGTTCAGCGGCGCTCGGTGTCAGCATCGGCAAGCTCGCCATCGGCGGCACGGGGCTGCTCATCGTGGTCAGCGTGGCGTTGGAATCACTACGCCAGCTCAACTCACGCGCCCTGATGGTCACGTATGACGAGTATAAATAAACCATCTGTGCTATAATATGGTTATGCCAAAACACGATAGGAAAAATCGGAAGGTTTTATGGATTTTATTGTCGATTCTGCTGTTCGCGACGGTGGCGGCGGGCGTGTTTTTTGGGCTGAAATTTTTCCTGGGTGATGGTCAAACAAACGGCGAGCAGCAATTCCAGGCGCGAAACGACCTCGACGAGCAGGTTGTCACACTTGAACAGACCAGCGCCTGGGAGGTGGCGCCCGATCGACCGCGCTATATGTCGATCCCGAAAATCGGTATCAATAGCGCTCGCGTGGTGGCGTTGGGTCTGGTCGGCAGTGAAAATCGGCTGGATGACCCGAACAATATTTACGATGTAGGCTGGTATATGGACAGCGCCGGACCTGGTGCTGTCACTGCTGGCAAGCCGGCGGCGCTATATGACGGGCATAATACCGGCGTCAACGCGCGCGGAGTTTTTTGGCGCCTGGGCGAGTTGGCGGTCGGTGATGAAATCAATATTGAACGCGGCGACGGTCAAACTTTTCGCTATGCAATTGCCGAGAGATCCGAACCGCCGCTCGAACAGGTCGATATGTCGATAATGATGAAGTCCGCCGATGCCAATATCGAGGGGCTGAATATCATCACTTGCGCCGGCGAATGGACGGCGGACAAAAATACCTTTTCGCATCGTTTACTGATCCGTGCGGTGTTGACGCAGTAGTTTTCCACAGGAAAATACTTGTTTGCGGTTGTGCATTCTGCTAAAATTCGTTAAAATCATAATCGACATGAAATGTAGAGTTGGCGGGAGCAATTATAAACCAGGGGTTATTTTGTCGATTATAGCTTTAATGGTCTGGGGGGGGGGGCACCCTTACAGGTCTTGTCCTGAGCCAATCCGAGCCGGCGCACGCTGTCGACCGCAATGCTCGCGTTACGCTGGATATTGATACGGCAATCGCGATGACAGTCCAGGACAGCGCTAATGCGCTCGCCGTTACTACGGACTTGCCAATTACGCCAACGCCGGCTGGCAACCTGACTAGCCGCCAGAATACCGTCATCGTCAGCGCAAATACGCCGGGATACTCTCTGTCGGTCGCGGCGTCTGGCTCGAATCCGAATTACAACAGCGGTAATCCGACAAATGCGATGTTATATTTGAATCCCACAGCCATCAATCCCACACCGGCTATTATCAGCACCTCGAACCCGCCCGCCAGCGCGGCTGTCCTGGCTACGAACAGCTGGGGGTTCGCGGTGCCTAAAAATCAAGCTGCCTATACCGCTAATGTCAGTGGTCTCGGCAGCATCACCAGCACCGATGTCGGACTGACCAGCCAAATCGCCAGCGCACCGTTCGATAACACGTATACCGAGGAAAATAGTTCCACCGCCAGCGTGGCGAAATACGCCAGTATGCCGAACCCCGATGATCCCACACCCGCCAATCGCAGCTTGACCATCAAACAGACGACCGCGCCCAGCAACGCCGACGGCACGACGCTGTTTTTTGGCAGCAAAGTCGATACGACCGTGCCCGCCGGAACGTATCGCACGACCGTTACATGGACGGCGGTCGGCGAACCGGTGCCACCCGTCGTCGAACCCATCAATTACGTTTATGTTGCCGAAACCGGCGATTCCGCCGCCAACGGTGCTGACGGCAGCGAGGACAACCCGTTTGACAATTTCGAGGATGCTACTACTAAAATCAGCGCCGCATACGACAGCGGAAACAATCCCGACTGGCCGGTCGGCGAGCCGGCGCATTTGGTGCTGTCAGGGACAATTACTGCTGGAGTATCCATGAGCGGGCTCGGATATATCGATTGCGCCACGGAATGCATTATGGAGCCAAATCCAAATGAGAGTGGAGTGACGAAAGTAGTCGTGAATGAGGATGATACGACAGGCATTGTCATTTTTACGCTGTCCTCAACTAATATTACTGTGCGACCCGGTATACTGTTCGAGTATAATTCCACGCGATCAACTGGAAGCTCTTTTCCTTTCATACTCACGGGAGAGACGCTACTGGAAGGCGCTTCATTCAAGTGTGTGGTTGAAAAATATGTCCTAAGTGGTGGCTTTGGCTGTCATATTATCGCCTCGCTGAATCCTTATTATTATAACGGCGGGACAATATCCAGTTCCGTTGTCAGCGGCATGAATAATGCCATCGCGATCCAAAATGGCGGCAGGCTATATCTGAATCCCGATGCCGGCACGGTGCCGATCGAAGTAATTGGCGACATTTACTTTTATCAAACGTCGGATTGGATACGTGTTACGGGCAGCCTCGATAACATCATCGGGACGCTGTCGGTCAGATACAGCTCCGCAAATAATCCGCCTACCGGCACGGTGGTCGCTGAAAAAACATCGGGGACATTTACCTTGGGTGATTTGGCAAAATTCACCATCTCCGGTAAAACCCTTGCGTTGTCGCCCGATAACACGCAGATTATCGTGCAATGAATTTTATTGTAAAAAATCTCATTTTACCCTTGCATTCGCGAAAAAAATGCTGTATAATCAACAACTGTAATTTATGACCAAGCAAAAGGAAGTCATCAAAATGGTCGGGAAGGTGGTGGAAACTCTGCCAAGCGCCCAGTTTCGTGTCGAACTCGAGAATGGTCATACAATTATCGCTCACGTGTCAGGAAAGATGCGCAAGCACTACATCAAGCTAGTGCCGGGCGATAAGGTCGAGGTCGAGATGACCCCTTATGATCTCACAAAGGGCAGAATCACCTTCCGGCTGAAAGATTAGTTCGCGGGACAGACGTCGTTTCACGAACTGACATAATATCAATTTAAGGTTTCATTAGGAGGAACTGATGAAAGTTCGCGCCAGCGTCAAACCGATGTGCCCAAAGTGCAAGGTTATCCGACGCAAAAAACGAGCAGCAATCGTCTGCCCAAACAATCCTAAACACAAGCAAAGGCAGGGCTAAGATGGCAAGATTTGCAAACGTCGAAGTGCCAGCCGGCAAACAAATCAAGATCGCTTTGACATATGTCTATGGCATAGGTCCGAAGCACGCCGCTCAGATTTTGGAGAGCACCAAGGTCGACCCGACCAAGCGCACCAAAGATCTGACCGACGCCGAGGAACAGAGCATTCGCGATCAGATTGACGCTAATTTTGTTGTCGAAGGCGATTTGCGTCGCCGGGTCGTCGGCAACATCAAGCGTCTGCGTGATATTAAAAGCTATCGCGGCGATCGCCACGCCAAGAATTTGCCGGCGCGCGGACAGCGCACTCGCACCAACGGCCGCACCAAGCGCGGCAAACGCGTGGCAGTCGGCGGCGCTCAGCCAAAAGCAGCGAGTAAGACATAGGGGAAAATATGGTTAAAGAAGATATTAATAAGGAAAACGAAACTACTGTCGCCGCCAGCGAAACAACGCCGGCAACCGATGCCGCGACGGACAAGCCAGCGCCCAAAAAGCGCGGCAAAAAAGTCAAACGCAGCATCCCGATCGGTCAAATGCACGTCCAGGCGACGTTCAACAACACGATCATCACTTTTTCCGACCCGAACGGCAATGTTTTGGCGGCATCGAGCGCTGGCGCTTGCGGTTTTCGCGGGTCAAAAAAAGGCACGGCCTATGCGGCGCAAATCGCCACTGACAAAGCCGCCGATGTGGCAAAAAATCAATTTGGTATGGCAAAAGTCAGCGTTTTTGTCAAAGGTGTGGGGCTGGGACGCGACGCAGCGGTGCGCGCAGTGCTGAACCACGATATGACAATCGACAGCATCAACGACGTGACCGGTATCCCGCACGGCGGTGTCCGACCTAAGAAACAGAGGAGAGCATAATGGCAAGAGACAGAAGTCCAATCGTCAAACAATCGCGCCGCGAGGGTATGGCATTGGCGCCCAAGGCACACAAAGTGATGGTGAAAAAGACTGGCATTCCCGGTCAACACGCTCACGGTCGGATGGGTCGTCAATCCCTGTATTTGACCCAGCTCCGCGAAAAGCAAAAGGCTCGCCGATTATACGGTCTGTTGGAAAAGCAATTTTCGAATTTAATGAAACAGGCCGACCGCGCGCCGGGCATGTCGGGCGAAAACCTGCTGGTGTTGCTGGAGCGGCGCCTCGATAACGTGGTTTATCGCGCTGGTTTTGCCGCCACGCGCCGCGGTGCGCGCCAACTGGTCAGCCACGGGCATTTTACAATGAACGGTCGCCGCGTTGATATTCCGTCGATTCGCGTCCGAGTCGGTGATGAAATTACCGTGCGACCTAAATCTGCCAAATCGAGCTATTTTGCCGGACTTGATCAAATTGTGCGCGACGCCGCGACGCAACCGGTCGGCTGGATCAAAGCCGACGTTAAGAAGATGAACATCAAAATTATCGGTAACCCGAGTCGCAGCGACGCGGAGCCGGACATCAATGAACAACTAATCGTCGAGTATTACTCTCGGTAAATGAAAGGGAAGGGAATAAAATGACCAAAGCAATCAACAATCCAAAACTAAGCGATGTCGCGCCGAACGGCACGAACAGCGCGGTATTTACGGTTGAGCCACTTCACACCGGGTATGGAAATACTCTGGGGAATTCGTTGCGACGCGTTTTGCTGTCGTCGATTAACGGCGCCGCCATCGTGGCGTTTCGTGTCGATGGCGCCACGCACGAATTCACAACTTTACCTGGGGTCAAGGAAGACGTGGTCGAGATCATGATAAATCTGAAAAATGTGGCGCTGGTGTCGCATTCCGACGAACCAGTCGAACTGAGTTTAGAGAAAAAGGGCGCCGGTGCAGTAACAGCTGGCGATATCAAAGCCAACAGTGAGATCGAAATCGTCAATCCGGACGCGGCCATCTGCACCATCGACGACCCGAAAGCCAAAGTTAAATTCGAAATGGTGGCGGACAACGGTCGCGGCTACCTGCCGATCGAGGAATCGTCCTTGACGCGCAAACACAGCGATATGATCGCCCTGGACGCCATGTTTAGCCCTGTTACGCGCGTGCGTTACGATGTTAAAAAGACCCGCGTTGGTCAGGACACCGACCTCGACAAATTGGTGCTGACGATCGATACCGACGGCTCGATTTCGCCCAAGGACGCCTTCGAGGAAGCGGCGGCGATTTTGGTTAATCAATACCAAGCTTTGGCTGGTTCGACTAAGGTCGAGGCGGCTCCGGCACCAAACGAAGTTTCGCCAGCTGGCGGTGTTTCGATGCTGGATTTACCGATCGATGAACTGTCGCTGTCGGCGCGGACATCAAACGCCCTGATCAACGGTGATATCAGCACCATTGGCGAGCTAGTAACGGCATATAATGACGGCGAGCTTGACACATTAAAGGGCTTTGGTAAAACCGCATTCGAAGAAGTAAGCAAACGAATTGCAGATTTGGAGTTTTAATATGCACAGACACGGATACAAAGGTCGAAAATTTGGGCGGGAGCGCGATCAGCGGCGGGCGTTGAAGCGCGGTTTGGCGCTGAGCTTGTTCGAGCACGGCGCTATCACGACGACTTTGCCCAAAGCTAAGGAGCTGCGTCCTTTCGCTGAGAAATTGATCAGCAAGGCGAAAAAAGGCGACCTGGCGAACCGGCGGCGCGTGATGGCGGCGCTGGGCAATAACGTGGCGGCGTCGAATCACCTGATCGACGAGGTTGCGCCCAAAATTGCGCGCAACAGCGGCTATTTGCGCATCGTCAAGCTCGATGATGCGCGTGTCGGCGACAACGCCCCGATGGCGCGGATCGAGTTCGTGGACGAAATTAAAACCGACCCCGTCATTGCGAGCGAAACGAAGCAATCCATCGAAACCCCTTCGACCGATAACAAGAAAGGAGATAAGTAATGTTTAAAACTTATTCCAAAAAAGCCAGCGAGATCGAGCACAAATGGGTGCTAATCGACGCCGCGAATGTGCCGGTCGGACGTTTGGCGACTTTCGTGGCAACGCGGCTGACGGGCAAATACCAGCCGTCGTTCACGCCGCATATGGACAGCGGCGACAATGTCGTTATCATTAACGCCGACGCGGCTGTTTTGACCGGCGCCAAGGGCGACGACAAAAAATACTACACGTATAGCGGCTTTCCCAGCGGTATCAAGCAGCGCACATCCGGCGACATCGGAATGGCGCGCGTCATCGAAAACGCCGTGCGCGGTATGCTGCCAAAGAATAAATTACAAGCCGAACGTATGAAACGCCTGCGGGTTTTTGCTGGCGGCGAACACGATCACACGGCGCAAAGTCCAGAAACCTTAACTATCAAGGAGACTAAATAATGGCTGAAAAAAGTTATTTCTATGGTCTGGGGCGGCGCAAAGAAGCCACCGCCACGGCGCGGCTCTATGCCGGCAAGGGAAATATTACAATCAACGGTCGCACGGCGGCTGAGTATCTGAGCAATAATCAGGCGCTCGAAGCGGCGCTGACCGACCCGCTAGCTCTGGTCGAAAAGCAAAAAGATTTCGACATCACCATCTTGGTCAAGGGCGGCGGTATCAGCGGTCAGGTTGATGCTATCAAATTGGCGATCGCCAAAGCCTTGGCATCGATCAACGACGACCTCAAAGGCAGCCTCAGCAAAGCCGGCTACCTGCGACGCGACTCTCGTATGGTCGAACGCAAGAAATACGGTCTGCGCGGCGCCCGCAAGCGCGAACAGTTTAGTAAGCGCTAGGAGTTTCACCAAGATAAAACCGTCTCCGCAACGGGGGCGGTTTTGCGTTGGCGAAATTACGTGCTATGATAGCAATATGTTCGATAAGCTTATCCATAAAACTTTCAGGTGGCCATTCGAGCTGTTTGTGCGGCGTGATATTCATCCCAAAAATCATCGCTTGACGTTGCTGTTTTTGCACGGTTTGGCGGTTGACGGGCGATTTTGGCGCGATGTTTTGAGCGAGGCGTCAAAATGTGGCGCGTTCAACAACGTTCGCCTGATTACGCTTGACTTGCTGGGCGAGGGCAAATCGCCAGCGCCGGAATGGCTGGAATACAGCCTAGACGATCATATGAGCGCTCTGGAAAAAACCGTGCACAAACTGCGTATTAAGACGCCGCTGCTTATCGTGGCGCATTCGATGGGCGGGGTCTTAGCGATAGAATTAGCCCGGAAGATACCGGTTGAAAAACTCCTATTGGTCGCTCCGCCCCTGATGCCGCCGGTTAATAATCGCCGGCTGCTCGACAAGTTGAACAGCGCCTCGTTGGAGATTTTGGGTAAAATGGCGGCCGACAATCCAGTTCTGCGCCCGATTGCCAAGTTTATGCACAGTCTGTCGACCCGGTTTCATTATGACGTCAACCAGGTGGCGTTTCGACGCACTATGCGACATATTGTGCTGGAAAATCATTCTATGGATAGTATAAAAAGCTTAGAAATGCCGATTTACCTGGTGCGCGGCAAAGCCGACCTCCTGTCAAACCGCCAAAACTATCAAAAGGTAGCTAAACAATCAAACATCGCGCTAACTGAAATCCCAAGGTGCGGACATCAAATCTTTGGCGCGCTTTTCAATGCCGTCATGAAGCAATTAGCGGATATCGTCAAATAACGAATTTGGTCTTTCGCGCGCCCGGTGCTATAATAACAGTTATGAAGGAAGTTATTTTGACCGGCGTGCGCGCCAACGAGGAGCCGACGCTCGGGAATTACCTTGGCGCCTATGTGCCAATGGTGGAGCTGGCGAAAAAATACGCCGGCACGCACCAGATCAATATGTTTGTGCCCGATCTGCACAGTTTTACGACGCCGATTGACCATGCGACACTCTATGATAATATCATTTCCGGCGTGAAATATTACCTAGCGGCGGGTTTGCCCGGTGATAATGAAAACGTCATGATTTACCGCCAAAGTCACATCGCGGCGCATTCGGAATTGACGTGGATTTTGAATTGTTTTACCTATTTTGGCGAGCTCAGTCGCATGACCCAGTTCAAGGATAAATCGACTCAGAACAGCCAAAATATCACTGTTGGGCTATTCGATTATCCGGTTTTGATGGCAGCTGATATTTTGCTGTATGACGCCAAATATGTGCCGCTCGGCGAGGATCAGTTCCAACACCTGGAAATCACGCGCGATGTTGCCGCGCGCATGAATAATAAATTTGGCGAGTTGTTTACGGTGCCGGCGCCGACCTCCGACCAGAGTAAATTTATGGGGCGCGACCAGGGTTTACGTATTCGTTCGCTGACTGAGCCGACGCGCAAAATGAGCAAAAGCGACGCGAACGACAAATCGAAAATTTTGCTGTCCGACGCGCCGGACGCGGCGGCGCAAAAAATCATGTCGGCGACGACTGACAGTGTTGGCGCGATAGGTTTTGACTTTGAAACTCAGCCCGGTATCAGCAGCCTGTTGCAGATTTTGGCGATTTTGTCCGGTCGAACGCCAGCCGCCGTCAATGCTGACTGGGTTGGGCAGCCCAGCTACGGCGATTTCAACCGAACGGTCGCCGACGCTGTGCGAAATTTCCTGACCGATTACCAAGTCAAAGTCGCCGCCATTT
>JAITGI010000040.1 GCA_031280785.1 Candidatus Nomurabacteria bacterium | reverse complement strand
GCTCAGCGGCGAGATGAACGGGCAAGCGACGACGCTGGTGGTGGCGATGTATGCGCGACCGGTCGGCGTGCCGAACACCGGCGACACTGTCGGCGAAAAAGTTGGCGTCACGGAAAACGCCGACGACCTGTGGACGCGGCTCAGGCGCGGTATATCGAGTTTGACGCCGTCGCTGATTGTGACCTTGGTTTTACTGGGGATTGTTACTTGTGTGGCGCTGCTGGCACACGCTTTTCGGCGCAATTTACCAAAAAGCTGGCAGAAATCCTGGAAACGACACCACGCGCTCTATAAAGTCGGGCTGGTGGTTTTCATCGCCCTGTGCGCCGTGTTGTCGTATGGTGGGGGGATGATTTAGACCGACTAGTTAGCACAGTTGGACAATAGCTTATGAAATACCAAATCATCATCAAGACCTCCGTGCGAGACCGCCCGCGTGACCACGAAATGTCTGCTGCTATACTGTTGGCTGGGCATTTTCGATCTGATGTGGTGTTCTTGCGCTCCGGTAGTCAAAAGACACCAGATTTACAAGTCGGAGATGAGAAATGGGAAATCAAGAGCCCGCTTGGCAACGGTAAAAAGACGATGGAGAATAATCTGCGAGCCGCTAGGAAACAGTCGAAAAATATTGTCATAGATTTGAGCCGCTGCAAAATGAATTATTACAAGGCGGTTTCTCGCATCAACTTTTACCTAAAAACAGAGGCGCACCATATCAAGCATCTTAAAATCATTACTAAATCGCGAAAAGTTATTGACATTACCTAATTACCTGTGCTACAATGTAGCTAGATAAGGATACGAAAGATACTGTATTGAATCAATCGTATCTTTTTCCAGTTATAGACGCCCGCGATAATGAACTTTATCAAGCGCGTCTTTTTTGTTTGTCGAAAAGCACCTTATTAAAAAAACGCTGGTGCGGGTTAAGAGACTCTAACTCTCGACCTCTTCCTTGGCAAGGAAGCGCTCTAAACAACTGAGCTAAACCCGCATATTCTTGCGCGTGATTCCATTGTATTTTAACTCGCAAAAAAATGCAAGTCGTGATAGAATGGTAATGTTAAACTAAGAGTAACAGGAGGAAATATGGAACTATTATGGTTGTGGATCGTGCTGGGCGCGGCGGTTTTGATATTGCTGTTCGTCTGGGCGACATATAACAGCTTGGTGCGGCTGTCCAAGCGCATCGACGAGGCGTGGGCGGACATCGGCGCGCAGCTGAAGCGCCGCAACGATATGTTGGGCAATTTGGTGACGACGGTCAAGGGCTACACCAAACACGAAGCCGATATTTTGAACAAGTTTTCCGACGCGCGCAAAGCGGTGGCGGCAGCGGTCGAGAGCGGCAATGTGCGGGACGCCGCGGAATCCGAAGTATCGTTCGGTAAAGCCATCCAGGGGATGCGAATGATTTCCGAGGCTTATCCTGACTTGAAAGCCAACCAAAACTTTATGCACCTGCAAGAGGAAATCGTCGACACCGAGGACAAAATCCAAGCGGCGCGACGCTTTTACAACGGCGGAGTGCGCGAATATAACATCAAAATCACGATTTTCCCGAACAATTTGTTCGCCTCGATATTGAAATTCGGCGCGCGCGAGCTGTGGGACACCGCAGATCACGCCGAGCTCGACAAAGGCTTGGACAAATCAGCCACCGAAATTAAGTTCTAGGGGCGGAGCAAAATGTATAAAGCCGTCGCCGCCAACAAACGAAACACGATCTTTATGATAGTTTTGTTTTTGGTGATTATCGGCGGCTTGGGGGCGCTCGCGGCGTATATTTATCGCGACTATACAGTGGTGATTTTCGTAGTGGCGGCAGCTGGCGTTTACGCCTTGATTCAATATTTCGCCGCCAGCCACATCGCCATGGCGATTAGTGGCGGACACGAAGTCGCTAAAAAAGACGCGCCGGAGCTTTACCGTATCGTCGAAAACCTGTCAATCACGACCGGCATCCCTATGCCACGGGTTTTCGTCATCGACGACCCGGCGCCCAACGCTTTCGCCACCGGACGCAACCCCAAGCACGCAATGGTGGCGGTAACAACAGGGCTGATGGAGGTGATGGACAAACGCGAGCTCGAAGCCGTCATGGCGCACGAGATCAGTCACGTGCAAAATTACGATATTTTGGTTTCGATGGTGGTGTTCGGCCTGGTCAGCGCCATCGGGATGATTTGCGATTATCTGCTCAGGATCACGTTTTGGAACCGCAATGACCGCGACTCGAATCCGATTTTGATGATTATCGGTTTGGGAGCTATGATTATTGCGCCGCTGGTGGCGTTATTGGTCAAGCTGGCGTTGTCGCGTCAACGCGAATATTTGGCAGATATGTCCGGCGTTTTAATCACGCGTGACAGCGAGGGAATGGCGGCGGCGCTGGAAAAGCTCAGACAACATTCTCGCCCGATGCGCCGACAGAACACCAGCGTCGAACATCTTTTCATCACCAGCCCGCTGAAAAGCGGTTTTATCAGCAAACTTTTCAGCACTCATCCACCGCTGGACGAGAGAATTAAACGCCTGCGTGACAACGCGGAGAAAATGTAGAAAGGTCGCATATGTTGAAATTTCTCAAACACAGGGGTAAAAAGACCAAAAAAGCCGAAAAACCACTCAAAAAATTTCCAGTTTTCGCCCGCCCATTCGTGCGTTTCGGACGAATGATCAAGCGTTGGTTTTCGCGCCAAATTAAACGCCACCGCGATTTTATGAAGCGTCGCCCACATCGCAGCTTGTTCCTGACGCGCCGCCGCGACAGCAACCGAAGCCTGAAATTACCGGGATATTTCGCATTCAGCCACCAGGTTTGGCAGTGGATTTGGCGCAATAAAAAAATATTCACTTTTTTTATTTTGCTGTATTCGCTGTTATCGCTGATTTTGGTCGGCACCCTGAATCAGGGAAATTACGTGGCGTTGCGTGATCAGCTTAATAACACCGGCGAGGATCTCGGTATCAGTAAATGGGTTTCGCTGTTTACGAATGCCGTCAGCAGCGGCACTGGCGAGGAGGTTACTATCGCCAGTCAAATCGTGGCTGGGCTGCTGATTCTCATGGGGTGGTTGGTGGTGGTGTGGATTTTGCGCCGGCGTATGGCGGGCGACAAGATTCGTCTGCGTGACGCGCTGTATTCCGCCGGCTCGCCGATAATGGCGACTTTTATGTTGCTGATTATCATCGTTGCCCAGTTGTTGCCGCTGGCTTTGGCGCTGTTGGCATACGCGTCGTTGTCCGGCGTCGGCGTCATCAATCTGGACATCAGCATCGAGAATATGGCGGCGTGGTGCGCGCTGGCGGCGGTGGCGGCGTTGACGTTATATTGGCTGACGACGTCATTCATCGCGCTTGTCATTGTGACGAATCCGGGTGTTTATCCGTTCCAGGCCATCAGTTTGGCTGGTGATATGGTGGTGGGGCGGCGGCTGAAAATCATGCTCAGGTTGCTGTTCATGCTGTTGCCAATGTTGGTGATGTGGTTGGTCGTCCTGCTGCCGGTGATTTTGCTCGACGACGCGATCCGGATAGATTGGCTGCCGTTGGTGCCGCTTGCCTCGCTGATTTTAACGACGCTCACGTTGGTCTGGGCAGCGAGTTATATCTATGTTTTATACAGGAGAATAATGGATGACAAAGACCCGCCCGCTAAGCGCGTCGCATGAGCGGCGTTACGCGGAATTAGTCGCGCTGCTGAACAAATACGCCCACGAATATAACGTGCTGGACCGCCCGAGCGTGTCGGACGCGGTTTACGATTCGCTGTTTGGCGAGCTGAAAAAGATCGAAGCCGAGCATCCGGAATTGATTTCGCCGGACAGCCCGACGCAGCGCATCGCGGCTCGTCCGCTGAAAAAGTTTGAAAAATGGCGCCATTCGGCGCGTATGATTTCGATACTCGACGCCTTTTCCGACGACGAGGCGACGGCTTGGCTGGAACGTATCAAAAAAGTCGATTCGCGCGTCGCCCAGGCGCAATTTTGGGTCGACGTCAAGATGGACGGGCTGGCCTGCGCGCTGCATTACGAAAACGGACAATTGGTGCGCGCCGTGACGCGCGGCGACGGTTTTACGGGCGAGGTTGTGACGCATAATGTTCGCACAATTAAAACCGTTCCGTTGTCGATTCCTGAAAAAAAATCGCTGGAAATTCGCGGCGAAGTCATCATGACGAAAAAGAATTTCGCCAAATTCGCCGGACGTTATGCTAATCCGCGTAATTTTGCGGCAGGCACGATTCGTCAGCTCGATCCGCGCGTGGCAGCCAGCCGCCCGCTGGAATTTCACGCCTATGACTTGATTATGGGTGATATTCCGACCAACGCGCGGGCGTATGAAAAGTTGAGCGCGCTGGGTTTCGTCGTTAATCCGCAGGCGCACTTGGAAAAGACTTTCGCGGGCGTGCTTGATTATGCCAAAAAATTTCACGACCAGCGCGAAAAGTTGCCGTTTAATAATGACGGTTTGGTCGTGAAAATCAACGACCGGAAATTGTTCGACGCGCTCGGCGTTGTCGGCAAAAATCCGCGGGCGGCGTTGGCATATAAATACCCGGCCGAGGAAGCCACCACCACCGTGCGCGACATTGTGATTTCGATCGGGCGGACGGGCGCGGCCACGCCGGTGGCGGTGTTCGATCCGGTCGTCGTGGCCGGCACGACGGTGCGCCACGCTTCACTTCACAACGCCGACGAAATCGCGCGGCTGGACGTGCGAATCGGCGACACCGTGGTCATCTACAAGGCTGGCGATATCATTCCGCAGGTGGCGAATGTGTTGACTGAACTGCGGCCCAAGGATGCGAAAAAGTTTGATTACGAAAAGGCGCTCAGCGCGCAATATCCGGAATTAGAGTTTGAACGGCCAGAGGGCGAAGTGGTTTACCGCGTGCGCGGCGAGACTTCTGACCTGATTCTGAAACGCGCCGTGCAATATTACGCCAGCCGTCCGGCGCTGAATATCGAAGGTTTGGGCGAGAAAAACGTGGCGGCGCTGGTGGATGCGGGGCTAATTCACGACATTTCTGACCTCTATACTCTTGCAAGCCCCGTGCTTGCAAAGTTGGAACGTTTCGGCACGCTGTCGGCGGACAATTTGGTGCAGGCGATTGCTGCCAGCAAACGTCCCGGTCTGGCGCGGTTTATCACGGGTCTCGGCATTCGGCATATCGGCACTCAGACCGCTGTTGATTTGGCGAATCATTTCGGCTCGCTGGACGCATTTTTGGACGCTGGTCTGGACGATTTGCTCGGCATCGACGGCGTGGGCGTGGTGGTCGCCGAGTCGATTATGGCGTGGCTGTCGGACGAGGACAACATTCGGCTGCTGGCGCAGTTGCAGCAGTTGGGGGTCAGTCCGCAACACCTCGATTTATCGGCGGGACGTTTGACGGGGCAAAGTTTCGTTATCACCGGCACGTTGATGGGAATGTCGCGCGATGCGGCGGCGGAACGGGTGCGGAGTTTGGGCGGAACTTTCCAAAACGCGGTGGGCAAAAACACCACCTATTTGGTCGCCGGCGGAAAAATCGGCGCCAGCAAACGCGCCGCCGCCGACAAATTCGGCACGAAAATTATTGACGAGAAAGAGTTTCTGGGCTTGGTCGGATCCTAACTTCACAACTTGAACAAATAATTTGTTCAAATTTGGTATCTGTAAAAATATGTTTTTGCGTCATCGGGACTATTTAAAACTCACTTTTTTATACAATTTCACGCCACGTGGAAAAAACGCGTAAAACACTGGACGTCGCGGTTTTTGGGGTGTATAATATTATTACTCGTTAGAAATTAATGAAAAGGAAAGTAAGGAGGGCAACATGCCAGAAATTACACCAGACGACATAAAATCAACAGCTACAATCAAGGTAGTCGGCGTCGGCGGCGCTGGCAATTCCGCTATTAATCGTATGAAGGACGCCGGGTTAAAAGGTGTGCAATTCGTGGCGATCAACACTGATGCCCAGGCTCTCCGTAACTCTAAAGCCGACGTCAAGGTCCATATCGGCAAGGACACCACCAAGGGTCTCGGCGCGGGTGCCGATCCGGAGTTGGGTCAAAAAGCCGCCGAGGAATCGCGCGACGAGATCAAGAAAGCTCTCGACGGCGCGGATATGATTTTCGTGACTATCGGCGCCGGCGGCGGCACTGGTTCGGGTGCGGGACATATCGTGTCGGAAATTGCTCGCGAAATGGGAATTTTGGTGGTCGGTGTTTCCACGCGGCCCTTCACATTCGAGGGCTTGAAACGTAAAGCCAATGCCGATTGGGCGATTGAGCGCCTGGCTCGCCAGGTCGACGCCCTCATCACGATTCCGAATGACAGGTTGCTGCAAACTATCGATCGCCGCACGCCGCTGGTCGAAACTTTCAAAATTGCCGATGACGTTTTGCGCCAGGGTGTTCAGGGTATTTCGGAAATTATTACCGAGGAAAGCTTGATCAATCAGGACTTTGCCGACGTCAGCGCGATTATGCGCAACGCCGGTTCGGCTCTGATGGGGATTGGTCGTGCCAGTGGCGAAAACCGTGCCGCTCAAGCCGCCAGACACGCCATTGAGTCGCCGCTGATCGAGGTCAGCATTGACGGCGCGCGCGGCGTGCTGTTCCATGTGGCGGGCAATGACACGCTCAGTCTGGACGAGGTCAACGAAGTCGCCGAGACGATTCGCGCCACAGTGTCGCCGGACGCCAATATTATTTTCGGCGCGGCGATCCGCCCGGACCTGGGTGAGGAAATCGCTGTGACGGTGGTGGCGACCGGTTTTGACGCGTCGTATGGTCGCAAGGACGACCAACCGACTGTGTCGGACAACTCCGATGACGAGCCAGCTGAGAACGAGGACAACATCGTCAAACCCAATGTCGAGGTTGACGACATCGACGTGGTAACCGACGAGCCGATCAAACCGACCGTCGACACGGACGATTTCATCGGCAGCGAAGGTGACGGTAAGCTCTGGCACGACGAGGACAAATCCGCCGAAGACGTCACTAACGATAACCCCGAAACCGACGGACCAAAGGTGCCAACCGAGGATGATATCGACGTTCCACCGCTGCAACGCGCGCGTCGCTGGTGGCAGCGCAAAAAGGAACCAAGAGAGGACGAACCTGATGCATTGTAGCAAATGCGGCGGCGAGGAAAGCCGCGTTATCGAATCACGCGACACCGGCAGCTCGATTCGGCGCCGGCGCGAATGTATTGAATGCGGTCATCGCTATACCACTTATGAACGGCTGGAACGACCGAATTTAGCGGTTATAAAAAAGGACGGACGCAAAGTCCTGTTCGACCGCCAGAAACTATTCAACGCTATTCAGCGCTCGGTCGGCAAGTTTCTGGACAGTGAAGCCGAGGTCGAAGACATCGTCGCCCGCGTCGAGGACAACCTGTATGGCTTGGGCGAGCTCGAAGTCATGTCGCGGCAAATCGGCGACTTTGTCATGGAGCAGCTGGCGAATCGCAACGAGGTGGCATATATCCGTTTTGCCAGCGTTTACCGCGAGTTCAAAACCGCCGACGAATTTGTCGAAACTTTGCATGAATTGCGAAAAAAATCTGATTCAACGTCACAGAAATAGCGCGTTTATCGCGCTGGCGCCGTGGCGCAAATTCGTGTATAATCTTGGGACATGAAACACATTTTGATTTACGGCGATTCAAACACCTGGGGCAGCACAGCTTTCGCGCAGGGTACAGACGACACTGAACGTCTTCCAGAGGAAAAACGTTGGTCGAATATCTTGGCGCAGCGTTTGGGACGCGAATGGACGGTGACGGCGGAGGGATTATGCGGTCGCGTGGCGGGTGATTTTGCGACCGAGGACGACAATCTGTCCGGGCAAAAGCATTACGACGTGGCGCTGGCATCGGCGGCACCGGTGGACTTGGTGATCATCGCGCTGGGCACGAACGATCTGAATCGGCGTTATGGTCGCGAGCTTGGGCGGATCGTTGACGATATTTTGTGGTATGAGGGGCATACGCATCTGGTGGACGGTTATAATTTCAGCAAAATGCCCGCGATGTTATTTGTTTTGCCGCCGAATTTTGTGCCGACGGTCGGTTATTTTGATGGCGACGCTGAACTGCGGCTGAAACTAAATGCCAAGTTGAAAACCAAGCTCGCAAATTGGCTGGAAATTAGTGATTTAGATCTGAGCAGCGATGGCGTGCATATCGCCGAGAGCGGTCACGTCATGCTGGCGAATAAAGTTTACGAAAAATTGCTCGAAATGATGCAGAGTTTATGATATAATTCTCATGAAGGCGTCATCAGCGGTTATCAACCGCGAGCCGCGGGAAGAAATCTTTCCCCTACGGAAGAGAGTAGAACCTGCCGTGAATCTGCGTCAAAGATGAATTAAGTGCTAAGGAACAATTATTCCTTAGAAGTTGGATGGTAACGCTCGCGCCCCGAGTTCCAGCAGCGGATTTTTTCGCGGTTGGCAACTTGGGGCGGTTTTAATAAACGAAAGGAGCGAAAAATGGTGGAGCTGGAACGCGAGTTGACATTTTTGGTCACAGAATTACCGGCGGATCTGGGCAAATTTCCGTCGAAGATTATCGAGGACAATTTCGTGCCGCGCGCGGCGAAACATCCGATAATTCGGATTCGGCGCAGAGGTGACAATTTAATGATTACTAAAAAATATCCGACTGACAGTGCGGACAATGACTGCGAGCACGGCGACTCTTCGCGCCAGGTCGAACACACAATCTCACTGACGCGCGCTGAATACGATGCGCTGAACGTCTATGACGGTAAAAAGTTCAAGAAACGCCGCTTTGCCTATAAAATCGACGGCTATACCGCGGAGCTAGATGTTTTTTTAGACGCGCTAGTTGGTTTAGTGAAGATAGATTTTGAGTTTGATAGCGAGGACGCAATGTCCAAGTTCCGAAAACCAGCGATTTGTGGTCCAAACATAACGCAAGACGAAGCGCTCGCTGGCGGTATGTTGGCTGGCAAATCTTACGCCGATATCAGCGAGTATTTGCGGGAAACTTACGATTATCAGCCCGTCAAAGGCGTCGATAAATACGGGGAAGAAAAATGACCAAATTTTATTACAACAAAAACGGCAAATTGGTGCGCGACAAGATTCCAGCGTTGCATAGGGCAGAGGGACATATTTTGAAAATGCGCAGGCTCGGTAAGGACGAGCTGGCAGACGCGATTTTAGGCAAATTCCCAGAGGAATTGCAAGAACTGATCGACGAAAAATCCGCCGGCGACGCGGGGCGTGAAAAAAAAGAAATCGCTGATTTACTGACGCTGATTGAATCGTATATCGTCGCGCGCGGTTTCACGAAGGAGGAAATCCGCACCGTGCAAGCCGAAAAAGATGCCGAGCGTGGTGCGTTTCACGACGGCGCGTGGATAGACTGGATTGACCTAAACGACAACTGTCCGGACGGTCAACGCCTGCTAAAAAAGTTCCACAAGGAGTCGGGAAAATATATTGAGGAGGTGAAATGAGTAAAAGCACAGAGTTGGACCAGCAACTAGTAAAATGGCGCAGCGGGACAATAGACGAATTACCACAGTATTTCCCGGGTCAGAAAGGGGTCTGGCTTCTGGAAATCTACAACACAGCGGCTAAATTATTTCCGAACATAGCGCAACTGCAACCAAATAAAATTACTGTAATATATGGCAACGCAGGTGTTTTTGCCGGCGGTAATGATGGTGATGCAAACGTAGCAAATATCGCTCTTGGCACGGGCGAGATTGTGAGCCGGAATTTGAAATCCAGGATCAGTATAAGGCTTGGCGGCACAGCAAGTGCGGAAGACATCGATTCGACTGAATCGTTTATCCAGCTTTTTGCGTTAGCGCATGAAATTGGACATATCATACAAGGAAATGAAATTGACGGAAGCAACGAGGATTTTATAGAATTGTTTGGTGACGATATCAATAGATCCGAGGAGAATAATTTAAAGGACGAAGGAAACTATACCGACGAAGAATATACGCGTTACGTTCAGTGGGACAAGGAGGCGAACGCCGATTTTATCGCATTATACATCTTGGGCAATTGGGAAAAGGAAGCTTTTGGCGACCTTGACCCCGTTAATAATGGTTACCGTCTGACCGATTGGAAAAAATGGGCTGATGATCATAAAATTATCGCGAGAGACGGCGTGCTTTTTGGCGAAAATACACGGAAAGAGGAAGAAGGATCATGAAGAACGCGCTAAAAAACCAAAGGTTTACCAAAAACTGGGAAATGAAAGAAACGAGTCCGAAAGTGGCAAAACTGGAAGGAGAAGCTAATGCGAAGCAATTGGACGTTAATTGCGATTGTAGTGAACTGGACGATTTAGCGAATAAATATGACGCTCTACAATTAAAATATGGCGACCCCGAGTTAAAATCGATTTATTTCGGAGGAGAGACAAACAAGCCGAAGTTAATGCTGATATTCATGAACCCGACAGGAGCGAATATTGCCTCGCGTCCTGACTGGCATGGGATTCGCGCGCCGTGGATTGGCACGAAAAATATTTGGAAATTATTATGTGAGGCTGAATTATTATCAAAGGAAATCTATGACGAGATACGATCCAAGAGGGCGCCGGATTGGAGTGAGGATTTTGCAGGGAGGGTTTATGACGAAGTCCGGCGAAATGGCGTTTTTATAACGAATTTAGGCAAATGCACACAGGCGGATGTTCGGTCTTTGCCCGATGGAGTGTTCAGAGAATACTTGGGATTATTGAGGCAGGAAATAGAAATAGTGCAGCCGAGGATTATTGTAGCTTTTGGCAATCAGGTGTCATCGGTTCTCTTGGAGAAGGGAAATAAAGTGTCCGAGAGCCGTCTTAGGCGACATGAGCTGAAAGTTAGCGGTAAAACGTATCCAGTTTATGCCACATTTTACCCCGTGGGGCAGGGTATGCGAAATATTGATAAGAGTATTGAGGGCTTAGGAAAGATAGCGAAGGAGATTGAATTATGAAATACAAATACGGTTCACGTCGCCGCGCGGTGGAATACGAAAAAGATTTTGACACTTGGAACGAGGCGAAAAAAACCGTTCACAAACGTGATATTTTGCCGGATTTTGAAACGCGCGATATTTGGTGGTGCAAAATGGGGCTCAATGTCGGTTTTGAAGAGGACGGAAAGGGCACGGAATTCGAGCGTCCGGTGCTTGTCTTTCGCAAATTCAACAAGGAAATGCTGCTAGGTATCCCGTTGACATCTGTGGCGAAGAAAAACAAGTTTCATTTTGAGCTACCAAAATACCGTGAGGACGGCGCGGACAGCCTTGCGATTTTGTCGCAAATCCGGCTGTATAGCGCGAACCGTTTGGTGCGCAAGATCTATCGTATCGGCGAGAATACTCACGATAATCTGACTAAAAAATTGTTCAAGTTGATGGCTGAAAAGGCGAATGCTCCGCACGCGGCAGAGCATTCTCGGATCCCTAACGGGAGTTCATACAGACAGTATAGCAAACCGAAAGCGAAACGTCAAGTATCAAAATTGAAAAAGGAGGCAAAATGAAATACAAATACAACACCCGCCGCCGCGCGGTGGAATACGAAAAAGATATCGCAAAAAAATGGAAAAAGGACAAAACTTTCGAAAAATCAATCGCCCAGCGCGACCCCGCGAACGCTTATGTTTTTTACGACGGGCCGCCGTTTATCACCGGTAGCCCGCATCACGGCACGTTGCTCAGCAGCGTCGTCAAGGACGTGATTCCGCGTTACCAAACAATGAAAGGCAAGCGCGTGGAGCGCGTCTGGGGTTGGGACTGTCACGGGCTGCCGGCGGAAAATTTCGTGGAAAAGCAACTCGGGATCGAGGACAGGCGGCAGATTGGGGCGACCGCGCCGATCGAAAAAGACGGCAAAAAACTTGCGCCGATCAGCCTCGCGGAATACGTCACCAAGGCGCGCGAATCTATGGTCGCGAACAGCGCGCTGTGGGAAAGTTATATCGACCGCGTCGGCCGCTGGGTCGATTTTCGCGGCGCGTATCGCACGATGGACAAAGATTTTATGGAAAGCGTTTGGTGGGCGTTCCAGCAACTTTACAACGCTGGCAAAATCTACGAAGGCAAAAAAGTCCTGATGTATGACACCAAATTCGCCACGCCCGTGTCCAAAGCCGAAGTCACAATGGACAACGACGCCTATCAAACCGTCACCGACCCGAGTGTTTTTGTGAAGTTTAAAGTAAAAGACAAACAGCCGAACATCATGTTAAGTAGAGATTCAAAAATTTTATTTGTCTGTTGGGCAAATATTAGCCGTTCGCAAACTGCCAAAGCGATTTATAATAAGTTGATAGGCGATAATATTGCCGAAAGCGCAGGAGTTGGTGTTGAAAAAGAACAGCCAGAAGGAACAACAATTGCAGAACGCAACAAAATCGTCAGTGAAGAACTTGGCATTGAAAATTACCAGTCAAAAGCGCAGATTTTACTGCTTGAAAAACACGGAATTGACATTACGCACGAACCGCGAAAACAACTAACGCCCGAAATGCTGAAAGACTATGATTTGGTTGTAAATATTGCCGAAAAGTTCCAAACACCTGATTGGTTTCGTGGTGAAAATGTTATTTGGTGGGATATCAAAGACCCCGGTATCCTGAAAACCAATGAGGCAAAAATGGAAGCAATGAAAACCGCAATGGCCGAAATTGAAAAACGCGCGCAGGATTTGATGGACGGCAAGGTGGTTGATGATTGTATTGACGAAAAATATCTCCTCGCGTGGACAACCACGCCGTGGACGCTGCCGGCGAATATGGCGCTGGCGGTCAACCCGAAACTGAAATACGTCGAGGCGGCGGTTGACGGCGAAATCTTGATTCTGGCGCGCGATTTGGCGGAAAAAGTCCTCGCCGACCGCGACTACAAAATCCTCCGCGAAATAACCGGCTCCGACCTCGCTGGGCTGGAATACGAGCCGCTTTTTGCGGAGGAAAATGAACTATCCGGAAAAATCGGAAAGTTAAAAGAAAGGGGGCGGAAATGAAAAATGAAATTGTGATTTATCAGGGAAAGAACGGCGAAATCAAATTCAACGCTGATGTTAAAGACGAAACTATTTGGGCTTCAGAAACCGCCATAGCGAAACTTTTTGAAACGACTCGGCAGAATGTCAATTTACACGTCAACAATATCATCAAAGAAGGTGAACTTGACGAACGAACTCGCAAGGATTTCTTGCAAGTTCAAAAAGAAGGCGCACGAGAGGTGTCCAGAAGTGTTAAAATGTATAATCTTGATATGATTTTGTCGGTCGGCTACCGCATAAAATCAAAAACTGCTACAAATTTTCGCATCTGGGCGACGAAAACTTTGAAATCGTATATCGT
>JAITGI010000009.1 GCA_031280785.1 Candidatus Nomurabacteria bacterium | reverse complement strand
TTTAATAGATGTTGATAGTTGGGGTGTTGGAAACCTGCCGCCGGATGCTTATACGGAAGTTTTCACTGCGCCGGAGTGCTACCAGAACGGGGCGGTCAAAATGACCGCACAATCCGATTTGTTTGCCTATGCCGTGCTGGCGTTCAATGTTTTGGCGCGGATCCACCCCTTTAACGGGACGCTTCGGAAAGATCAAAACATGGCGACGACAGAGCGCATGAAGCGTGGTATTTCGGTGCTGGGCAAGGAAGATATCATCATTCCAAAGATGATTCCGAGCTGGGAATGGCTCAGCCCTGATCTGAAAAGGCAGTTACGTGAAGTGTTTGAAAAAGGTAAACGCGAAGATATCACGCCGTTGCTTGAAGACCAGCTGAAAAATTCCAAATATTGTCCGACACACGAGCTTTACTATTACAGTAAATACGCTGATTGTCCGCTGTGCAGCGGCGAGGCGAAGCTGGTAATGGCGCCAGTGGCGGTCAAAACGGCTATCGGAATCGGCATGACGGTATTGTTCGAAGCGACTGATATAGCAGTCCTGTTTAGCGCTGATATTTATCTGACCAAGGGCAATGAAATCGTGCACATACCGACTGGTCGCAAGATGGCATATCAACATGGCAAACAGGTGAATTTTACCGAAAACGGTAAATTTGCTTTGGTGGCGGATGTCGACGCTGTGGAGATTTATGACATCGACGACCGACCGACCGGACGACTGGAACGAGCTCACGGCACTTATGCGACGGTCAAGGGCAACAGCCTATACTATATCGACCCGACTGGCAGTCTGAGCGAGGTGCGAGTGACCGAGCAAGGCAATATGAAACGTATTGTCGCGCAAACCTATCGCCCGCTGTTCAGTGTGGCGGATGACGGCGAGATTTTTGTCATCAATCGCTATCCAAACAAAGCGCTGGTCAGCTGTAACGGACGCAATTTCGAGATTGACTATACTGGTAGGATCGCTGAATATGCGATTAGGCGCGACATTGAAACCGGTAAATGGCTGTTGATCTATCAGCTGCCAAACGGCAATTTTCGCACCTTGATTTTCGGCGCAAAGGCTATCGAATATGACAGCGATGTACTGAAATATTCAGCCACACCGTTGTCCGGCGTGTGTTTCGCAAATAACACGATTTTCGATCCAGCCGACGGCAAAATTATCGGTACCAATGTTTTTCGCAACACCGCCAAGGAGTTTGTCTGCGCCGCGATCGATGAGAGCGCTAAATTGCGGTTTTCGAATGGTAAATTTACCATCGCGACAGATGAAAAAGTTTATCTTTTCGGCTAAGCAGTATCTATTTTTCGGAGGTCTGGGTGACATTTACTCAGACCTCTTTTCAATTGGTTGACTAAACATAGGTAAATATGATATAATTGCAGGTATAGGAAGCGAGATAATTGTATCTAGCTAGGGTTGGGACTTATGTCCTTTAACAGGAAGGAGTGATTTTTATGTCGAAAGTTGCAGTATTTATTGATTGTCAGGTAGGTTTTACCACTGGAAGTCTCCGGAACGAAAGCGCCATTGAGTGCTTGCCGTATCTGGAAGATGAGGTTGGATGGCTCAGGCAATCCGGCTACAAGCTCGTGTTCACCGAGGACACGCATCCAGCCAGCGAGGAGGAATACAAAAAGACCCTCGAAGGTCAGTCTATCCCATATCATTGTGGTGATGGGTCGGCGGATCAGCAGGTGGTCGAACCGCTGCGCTTGAAATTGTATGACGCTGGCGGTTGGTGCGTGCGCAAGGAGACTTTTGGCGCGCGAGATCTCGTAGCGTATCTGCAAAAGCTGAACCTGGAAGAGCCGATCGAAGAGATCCGGTTCTATGGTTTCGTAACGGAGATATGCGTGATCTCAAACGTGCTGCTGGTCAAGGCGTTTTTGCCCAATGTCCGCATTGTGGTGGACGCACTTGGCACGGCTGGACTGAGCGCGGAGGGGCATCGAGCTGCCCTCGCCGTGATGAAGTCCTGTCTCGTCGAAGTCGTGAACGAATAGGAGGAAACACGATGATTACTGTAAATGGAATCCTTGTCAATTATGGCAGGGAGAATTACGACGGCGCTTTTCCGAGCGGCGAGCCTAAACTCGTCCAATGCTGGGCGCCGGACGAGGAGCAAAACCTCGTCAAGTTCAGATACGAAAACGATGCAGAGATGTATTATGTTTTCTGTATCGGTGTGCAGTTGCGCCAAACCTGCCCGCAGGCGACCAACATCTTGTATATGGAATATATTCCGAATGCAAGGTGTGACAAGCCTTTTGGTCGGGACGGTGACCTGATGCACGCCAACGCTATCAACGCCGCGTTGTTCAACCCGTGGTTCGACAAGATCTACGGAGTGGAGCCGCACAGCGACGATTTTAGAAAGCAGTATAAAAATGCTGTTCCGATCTATCCAACTGCGACGGCGCTCGTGGATGTAAGGCGCTATTTGGAAAGCAACAGGAATATCCAATGGGTATTCCCCGACAAAGGTGCTTTCACGCGCTACCAGGGGCAGCTGCCCGGGGTAACCGAGGACGATATCATCATTATCGGTAAACACCGCACCAACGGTGTTATCGATAAGACCGAAATCGAATCCGGCGCGCCTCGCAGCGGCTATGACCTGGTCATCGTCGACGACCTGTGCAGCAAGGGCGGCACTTTCTATGGTGCCGGCGAGAAACTGCGCGCGGCGGGGGCTGACGGAGATATTTATCTCGTCATTTCCCACCTGGAACCGACGGTTTTCCGCGGGAAACTTTTGGGCGTCGATTCGCCAATCGAGCGCATTTTTGTTTGCACGAAAAGCTTGGGCGAGTTGCCTCACCCGAAAATCGTTTATCTCAACACAGACTATCAGAAGGAGGTGGAATAAATGATAAATATTCCCAATTACAAGTTCGAGCAGGAGCTGACTTTGTTAGCGGAGTTGCCGCAGAATCCGTTCCTCGACACTGACCACTACAAGTTCATTCATCACACGATGTTTCCGAAAGGGACGACGTGGATGAGCTACACTTGGACGCCGCGAATGTCCCGATTGACCAAAGCTAACGGTTTTGTGGAAGACAATTTTCACGCCGTGTTCTTTGGTTTACAGGGCGTTCTGGCGAAATTAACGCACGATTTCCGGCACGGGTTTTTTGAAAGACCCGAGGAAGAAGTCATCTCTGAAATTCGCGAGCAGGTCGAACATACCTATGCCAAGACCAGTCCGGCGATGGCGGTGGACTTCGATTACGAGCCGTTTCGGCGCCTGCATCGCTTGGGTTATTTGCCAATTTTGGTCAAAGCCTTGCCCGAGGGAACGTTCGTGCCAATGCGCGTGCCGATGTTCACGGTCGAGAATACTCTGCCGGAGTTCTACTGGCTGCCTGGCTATCTGGAAGTTATACTGTCCACCTCGTTGTGGCAAAGTATGACCGACGCCACTATCGCCAACGTCTACAAGCGGATTTTTGACAAGTTCGCGGCAAAGACTAGCGATACGCCCGAGGTGACCTTTACGCAGGGCGGCGATTTCTCGATGCGGGGACTGGCAAGCCCAGAGGCAGCTCAGCGCGTGGGCGCGGCGCATCTGACTAGTTTTGGCGTGACTTCGACGGTGTCGGCGCGACCTTATGCGAAGCAGTATTACTTCGCAGGGGACGACGTCAACGCCTATGGGCCGTCCACCGAGCATTCGGTGATGTGTTCCTATGGCACCGACGAGGTCAAAGCCTATCTGGCGCTGATTCATCCTGATACCGGTGTTTTTCCTTCGGGAAATATCACTATCGTCAGCGATACTTACGATTTTTGGGGCGTGGTAGATAATATCCTACCCAAGATCAAGGGCGTAGTGATGCGTCGGCAGGGTAAAGTTTCTCTGCGTCCCGACTCTGGTGACCCCGTAAAGATTATTTGCGGCGACCCAGATTCGGACGATCCGACGATTCGCAAGGGGCTGATCGAGCGGCTGTATGAGATCATCGGCGGAACGGTAAATTCCAAGGGTTACAAAGTGTTAGACCCACACATAGGTGCGGTCTACGGCGATTCCATTACGCCTCAGCGGGCGCTCGACATTTGTCAGCGCCTGATGGACAAGGGATTCGCCAGCACGAATGTAGTGTTTGGAATTGGTAGTTATACCTATCAATACAACACTCGCGACACCCAGGGATATGGCTATAAAGCCACGGCGGCCATCATCAACGGCGAGTTCGTCAAGATTTTCAAAGACCCCAAAACCGACCGCGACAAGGAGAATAATTTCAAAAAGTCGCAAAAAGGTCTGGTGGCGGTGGTGCGCGACGAAAAAGGTGAGCTGCAGTTGGTTGACGACCTCGATTTTGACGGTTTGCGCCAGTATGATGCTGTCAACATGCTGCGTCCGGTGTATTTCAACGGCGATTTCGTCAAAGATGCTTTGTGTACTTTTGACGAAATCCGACAGCGAGTTCGTGACGAATCAATCAGAGTTTACGGAATCTAGGAGGTAGAGAAATGAAAAGATTCGGCAAAACATTCGTTATTACTGAGGCTAGCGCCATGAACTATGCCGACAAAATCGGCATTTTGATTCAGGCTATAGTCAGAGCAGCTGGGCGCGACGGCGTGGTGCTGGGGCTTTCCGGCGGCGTGGACAGCGCTGTCGTGGCGGCTCTCTGCGTCCGTGCCCAGGAACCAGTTTGTGGCGTTTCGTTGCCGTATGGCGACGGAATGGACAAATCCGGCTCGGCGGCGCGTGTTCAGGAGCTGGTCGAGCGATTCCCTGAGATCGATTTTCTGGGGGTGGTCGATATCGAGCCGGGCTGTCGGGCGAGCGAATTGCCCGCTGACAGCTTGCTGTGGGTCGAGGCTTCGGCGCATAACGTGGAGCTGGCAAAGATGAACATTCGGGCGCGCGCTCGAATGAACGTCCTTTACCAGATCGCCACTCTGAAACGCCTCTTGGTCATTGGCACCGATAACCTGAGTGAAAACGTCACTGGCTATTTCACCAAATGGGGTGACGGCGCCAACGACCTGCAACCGCTGTCGATGCTGACCAAGCGTGAGGTCTACATCTTGGCGCGCGCCCTTGGTGTGCCGCAGTCGATCATCGACGCCGCACCGTCGGCGGAACTGGCCGAGGGGCAGACCGACGAGGACGAGCTGGGGTTCACTTACGAACAAATCGATAAGTGGATTCTCGATGGTTCGTCGGGTGATCCGATAGCGGACGCTAGCATCGCCGAGCGATACCGCTTCACCGCTCACAAGCGCGAACCGATTCCGGTTTTCACCGGATAAAAACACTCCGAAAACATCTATTTAGCCTGCGCGGCACATTCTGCGCAGGCTTTTTTATTCAGCGCGCTACACTTGAAACTTATCGCAATCCGACTATAATAAATGGTATGAAATTACAATTTATCGGAACGGGGACTTTTGGTGCGAAGACTCGGGCGCTGACTAGTATGTTGCTGGGCGGTGAGCTGCTGTTCGATGTGGGGGGGGGCACAATTCGTGGTCTGCAAAACTATGGCGCGGATATTGGCGCTATCAAATATCTGGTTATCACGCACTATCACCCTGACCACTTGTTTGACATCCCAGCGCTGCTGTTAAAACGCAAAATAATTTACAAGAATGCCACCAAGCTAACGATTGTCGGTCCAGAAGGTGTTAAAAATGTTATCGCGGAGATGATGGAGAGATACTTTGGCGACGGCGGTAAAAGTCCGCTCGGTGATGCCACTGCTTATAATCTGGATTTTATTGAGCTGACTGATGCTGAAACGCAAATCGGCGGTTACAGAATCGTGGCGCGCACTGTGTTGCACGGCACAAATCAGCCAGCGAGCGGTTACGAGATTATTTATGGCGATCAGCACCTCGGATTCAGTGGTGACGCCACAAAATGTCCGGGTTTGGACGAGATCGTGAATAATTCCGAGACACTATTCCTGGACTCGACACGGTTCGGCGAGAGTGATGAGTCACATTTGAATTACCTCGGCGTGCTGGGATATGCGCATGAATTCCCGAATAAAAAATTCTATTTAGTGCACCGCGGCGACTATGATTTGGGCGATTTGCCGGAAAATGTTTTTGCGCCGGACGATGGCGATGTTATATGATTGACCCGTAATATCTCGGGATAAACGGCGCTAATTTTTACATAGGCTACTACTTTTGGATAACGCCCAATAACTGTAATGCCGATATAGCCGAGCGGTGTTGAGACTCGCGAATTTTCACATTCGACGGGCTGGGTGGTAAAGTTAGACGATGCAGCCAATGACCAGCCCGTAGCCAGGCATAAGATCGCTCGAATCGATCCATATAGTCCGTCACGTTGTGACCATACTTGTGCAAATCTATCAGCAACGTGGTCATATCGGCGTTGGCTGGCCCCAAATCCATTCAGCTTAAATCAATTAGCCGACTGCCGTTTTCGGGGTGCCAGGCTATATTGGTTTGGCGAGCGTCGTGATGCGCGATATGGTCAGTGGCTATATTCGCGGCAGCAGCGGCGCCAAGACGACGAGCCTGCTTGGTGTCGAAGTTGCATTCATAGTGAATTTGGCTGAAATCAATCGCCCCCCAGCCATTAGCGACTAACTCATCGACAGCAGAATCATCATATCGAGGGTCCCGCGGTAGGTCTCCCAGGCTATCAAACGCCTCGATGGCGTTCAGGACATATCGACCCAATGCCTCCCCTGGCGCCAGCCAGTGGTAGCTGTCCAGTAGCTCAGTTAACATTACACCGTTTTTCCATATGAGCAGCTGGGGCGCCAGCGTGGGAGCGTGCTGGTTGACGTGAGTCAAGTTTTGGACCTCTTGCTCTAAGTAATTCAGATCGTTCTCGATATGCCTATTCACATCACCGGCGTCGTCCCCGCTCCCGAAATATATTATCCGGTGTGTGAGATTTTGCAAAAACCGCCCGCCCATCCGGCGCGCGAACTCTGCGGCAATCATAAGCCATGTTGCCATGACCTGGAGCTTCGGATTCAAGGCGGTCGGCTGGCACATCAAAATATTCGGTAACAACACTTCGCGTATTCGGCGGAAAGTCTCTGATGCTCATAGTGTGTTAATTATAGGTAAGGAGACATGAAATGTCAATGTTTATCTAGGAAATATTTATTTGCTGTCAAATATTCAGCACTAAATAAACGACGTGCATAAGGGACAGCTTGCTAATGATAAATAAAAATGCTAAGCAGTATTGACTTTTTATCGTATCTGTGATACAATGGAGAGGTGGTGTGATGCCATTACACATGACTTGCTAAACACTTATTGCGCATATCGAGTCGGTTCGGTATGCAGCTGCATACCTTTTTATTTACTTGAAATAAAAAGGTATTGACCTTTGTGGGTTGGGACAGGTCCTCGCTGACCGATCTGTCTCTGCCCGGCAAGGGTAGGCATAGATCGGTCTTTTACAATTTGGCAAAATCGCGCACACGGCGCGTTAATATAGAACCCGTCACAGGGTTTATGAAAGGAAGTGAAATAAGTGAAAATCCTGTGATTGTCTCCGTTGTCCCTATATTATGGGGCGTAGCTATATGAACCCCCACGGTGCATCCCGTGGCAATCGAAATTTACGTTCAATTGACCGCGGATGCGAGCGGTCGAAATAGAAAGAGAGAGATAAAAATGAAACTATTAGGCGCAATCGTAGACGATAAAAATGAATACAAATATAATAAATATGCAGAAGAATATGAGCTGGTGAAAGAAGTGCTCATCCACGATGGGTGCCCCCGTTTCACCACAAAAGAGGAGGCAATGATCTATTTGGCCCATATGGGCCGAAAAGAATACGTTATAGTCTATAATGAATATAACTACGACTACTATTTCGCAGTAGTCGGAAAGGATAAAAAATTCGCCAAAGTCATATATGACTGTTGGGGATGGAGAGATGGAGGTATTGAATCAACTGACATATCTCCAAAAGACGAAAACATTGAGATAAACTCTTTTGCTGTCAAAATGACGGAGAAAGAGTTTGAAAAAACGTATAGAGAGTATCGAAAACTTCTTAAAAGCGAGCCTTCACTAGAAGAGCTCGGTGAGGCGATACACATCGTCTCGAACCGCGCTAAATTTTGCGCGAGAGAGAAACAAGCGCTCTATGACGCCGGTGTGCGCGGCGAACCCGTTTGGGACATGAAGGGTGAACAACTGGACTTATACCAGTTGAAAGACCTCGCTATGCAAAAGGCATATGAGGACGGATACGCCCTTCCGACGGGATATCACGTTCAAAAGGTCGAGGGGAGGGACGCAAAAATCCTATATCAATACGATATAGGTGGTTATAAAATACATAGCCGTATGCCCTTGGGTGGGCATGACCCTGGCGAATACCTGGGGACGTTGGAGGGGCTCACGCCCCTGTCGAATCGAGAGTATTCAGTGACTCTCGAGGAGGCGAGAAACCTACTGTATACGTATACAGTGGATGTTTTCCCTGAGCTATGAATGACAGCTCAGCTCAGAGCTATAAAAAGAGCCGCGAAAGGAACCGCGATAACAAATACCCCTACGGGGCGCCTATTCGGGCGCCCCTTTTTCAATTGGTTTAATATGCAGAACTGGTAGGCTGAGTCATAACACGGCGGTATTGCATTTTCGCTCAATCTGTGATATAATGGGGGTATAGTTAGTAATAACTACGCGGGGAGGTGGTATGTATGGGGATTCCCCTGTATATACAGGGAGTTTTTGTTTACAAAAACTCTTGTTCACTCCTTGGACCTTAACATGATGACTTACGATAGAGATGTTTTTGCCCTATTTGCCTATCTGTTGGGTAGGTGGTTAGGGCAAAAACACGAAGTTTGCCCAAAGTCACAATCCAAGCGTCATAGATAAGGAGAGAATTATGGAAAAACGATATTGCTATTGTGGTTCGGAAATGATGCCAACCGAGGACGGAGATATTTATATCTGTCCTATATGCAGTCCGAATAATCCAAATCAGACTCAGTTTCCAAACAAAGGTCATTCGGGGCGAGGGGCGGCTGTCCGAACGGCAATTAAGGACACGGAAAAAGCCAATGCCGAGGCGGAAGCGGAGCGGGCTGAAAATGCCCGTGTCTACGGGATAGATCCCGGCAGCCGCGATGTTGAGCGTATCGAGAATGCAGCCGAGTGGGAGCTGTTTCTCGAATACTATTCCGTCACGAAAATTGCTTGGAGGTTGAACCATGACGGATCCCGCGATCATTCGCGTGGGCATATTTCAGATAAAGCCTGGGCGTCCATGCAAAAAGATCTTGCAGAGCTGCAATATGATATTGAATATCTATTGTATGCGATATGCAAGAAAATTGGCATCGACGTGCCAGATCCGGAAGTTGATAAGCACGTTTCGCCCGACAGGGAGACGTTTATGAAATGGTATAGATTTTATAACAACCATTTCATGAACACGCTTTCCGACAAAGAATGGCATACATTTGAAACAAAACGCAAAAATGGCGAAGATGTTTCGGCGTATTTGCCGAGCGGAGATTGGCGTAAATAAGGAAGTTATCGTGAATCACCCGCCCCATAACAGGGGCGGGTTTTCTGTTTTAACAGGTAATCGTTTCAGATTCGCCGCCGACGTTATATAATTGGGTTGTGAATTTAGACGACGAACTATCAAAAATCAAAGGCGTCGGCCCCAAGACCGCCGAGAAGTTGGCGGCGGCGGGTTTCGCGACGGTCGGAGATTTAGTCGAGTTTTTGCCACGGGCGTATGAGGATTTTTCGCGGGTTAGCAAGATCTCTGAGCTGAAGCCCGCCAAAGTCACGATCCGCGCTCGCGCCGAGAGCGTCAACACACGCCCTGTGCGCCGTGGAATGCGGGTCACGACCGCTGTTATGGTCGACGATTCCGGCAAAGTTCAGGCGGTTTGGTTCAACCAGCCCTACCGCGAGACGCAGCTGAAATCCGGCGCGGAGTTTTTCCTCAGCGGCGAGTTCGGTTTTCGCGCCGGGCGGTATCAGCTGACCAGCCCCAGCGCCGAGGCGGTCAAGGATTTGCCGGTGCAGACGGGGCGGATTTTGCCGATTTATCCGGCGGTGAAGGGGTTGAAGCCGGCTTTGACGCGCTCGGTGCTCGGCAAACTTCGACCGCTGATCACGATGTTGCCGGAGACTTTGCCGGCGCAAATCGTGGCGCGCGAGCGGCTGATGAGCCGTGCCGACGCGATGCTGGGGCTGCATTTTCCAGAGAGCGCCGAACAAGCCGACGCGGCGCGTGAGCGCTTGGCATTCGAGGAATTATTTGAATTACTACTGGCGGCGCGCCTGAACAAGCGGGAAAACAGCAAGCTCAGCGGTTTCCGGATCCCCTTTGACCAGCCGAAAATCAAGCAGTTTGTCGGCGACCTGCCATTCGTCCTGACCGGCGCGCAACGGCGGGCGTTGTGGGATATTTTGTGTGATTTCGAAAATCCGTCGCCGATGAACCGGCTGTTACAGGGCGATGTCGGCAGCGGCAAGACTGTGGTGGCGGGCGCGGCCGGCTTTCAGGCGGTTTTGGCGGGTTTCCAGGCGGCGATAATGGCGCCGACCGAGATTTTGGCGAGCCAGCACGCCGATACTCTCGGCCGGCTGCTCGAACCATACGGCGTGAATGTGGCGCTGTTGACTAGCTCGGTCAAGGGTGCGGCGCGCGCGGAACTGTTGGAGCGGATTGCCGACGGCACGGCCTCTGTCGTGGTCGGCACGCACGCTCTGTTTCAGCCGGCTGTGAAATTTCACAAACTTGGTTTCGTCGTCATCGACGAGCAGCACCGTTTCGGCGTCAAGCAGCGGCAGGCGCTGCTGGCGAAGAGCCACGCCGGCGCGATGCCACATCTATTAGCGATGACCGCCACGCCGATTCCGCGCTCTCTGCAATTGACGCTGTTTGGCGATCTCGACAATTCGATCTTGAACGAATTGCCGCGCGGTCGTCAGCCGATTGTCACCAAGATTTATTCGCCAAATCGTCGCGCGGAGCTTTACGAAAAAATTCGCGAACAGTTGACGCTTGGGCGGCAGGCTTATGTTATCACGCCGTTGATTGAGGAGAATGGGCAGAGTGATAAAAAATCCGTCGAAGCGACGTTCAAGCAAATCAAGAGAGTTTTTGACCGCCCGGTCATTGCGAGCGCAGCGAAGCAATCCAGTGAGACAGAACCTGGACTGCCGCGGCGAACAAATTCGCCTCGCAGGGACAAATCTGGCTATGCGGTCGGGCTGCTACACGGACGACAGACGCCGGCGGAAAAGGAAAAAGTGATGCGCGACTTCGCGGCTGGTAAAATCGATATTTTGGTGGCGACGACAGTGGTCGAAGTCGGCGTCGATGTGCCGAACGCCAGTGTCGTAGTGATCGAAAATGCCGACCAGTTCGGGTTAGCGCAACTGCACCAGCTGCGCGGGCGGGTGGGGCGCGGCGAGCACCAATCGTATTGTTTTTTGGTCACCAGCGACAGTAGCGCGCCGACGCGGCGACTGCGCGAAATCGAAAAATCCGGCGACGGTTTTTACCTCGCCGAGGTTGATTTGAAACTGCGCGGGCCAGGCGAAATCTATGGCGCGCGCCAGCACGGCGAGCTGAACCTGCAAATCGCCAGCCTGGCTGACACCAAACTCATCGCCCGCGCGGCACGGGCAGCGGACGAGTTCATCGCAACCGGCGCGGATTTAGCCAAATACCCAACTCTCGATAAAAATATTCAAAAATACCAACGCTTGACGACTTTGAATTAAAAAAAATTTATGTTAGAATGACGGGAAAGACGCAAGGAGTTTAATTTTGCAAAGAGTAAATAACGCAACACATGATTTTCCCTACCTGTCCGAAGCGGCGGTTTATCTTGACAGCGCCTGTCAGAGTTTGCGGCCGCAGCCGGTGCTGGACGCTCTAAATGAATACTACACGACTTTTAACTCCTGTGGCGAGCGGGTTAAATATGCTTGGGGGGTCAAGACCGACGCTCGGGTCAACGAAACCCGCCAGCTGGTTTTGCGCTATCTGAAATTGAAACCCAGGGACCATTTCGTGAGTTTCACGCTGAATACGACTTATGGGCTAAACTTGATTCTGAGTCAGCTCCGCACCGATCGTATCAAAAAAGTGATGACCAGCGATGCCGAACACAATTCGCCTTTCCTGGCGACGATGACGTTTGCCGCGAAAAACAATCTGCCGCGCGAGGTGATGACGCGGCGGGACGACGGCTCGATCGAGCTCGGCGACTATGATTTTGACGGCGCGTTGGTGGTGGTTGGCACGGTGTCGAATGTTGACGGGCGGCGGCTTGGCAATATCGACGAGCTTATCAAAACCGTGCATCGTGGCGGCGGTTTGGTGGTGCTCGACGCGGCGCAGGGGATGACGTTCGGCAAGGAATTATTGGAAAAAACCAGCGCCGACGCGATTTGTTTTTCGGCGCACAAAATGTATGCGCCCAGCCTTGGCGTTATCGTGGCGCGGCGCGATTTGGCGGCGCAACTCGACACGACTTTCATCGGCGGCGGGATGGTCGACGACGTGACCGGCGTGGACAGCTATATTTTGTCCGCCGACAGCCCGAATCATATCTACACCAAATTCGAAGCTGGTTTGCAAGCGTGGGGCGAAATTATCGCCTTGGGCGCGGCGATCAAATGGCTGGAAAACGTCAAAAGTTCGGCGCAGCTCGACGAACTGTCGCAGCGGCTCTATGACATTTTGCGCGGGCTGCCGGGCGTCAAACTTATCAACGACCAGCCGACGCCCATCCTCGCCTGGTATCACGACAAACTCGACGCGCATTTGCTCGCCGAGGCGCTGTCCGACCAGGGGATTATGACGCGCAGCGGCTATTTTTGCTGTCATTATTATCTCGACAAAATTAAACATTATCCGCCGCTGGTGCGAATGTCATTGGGGCTGCACAATCGCTCATCGGACATCGACGCGGTGGAAAAATTACTCGGAAAGGTGTTCAAATAATGGTTTGTATCGCAGCATTTATTTTATTGGCGATCTGCGTTTTGTCGTTGCCGATTATTCGGATTTTTAGCAAAAAAACTGCTGATAATATTTGGAATTTGTTCAAAAAATCGATTTATTGTTTTACGCACCGTGTGACTTTTCGCAAGTGTGATTCGACGTTCAAGGACGATGTCAAAAACTCGATTTTGCGGCGTGTGGTGGTGCGGCGTCCGACCTGGGTCAAGCCGCTCGGCGTGGCGATCGAAGTTTTGTCGGTGCTGATTATTTTGACCACGATTTGGTCGTTGGCGGTTGGCGCCAAGTCGCTGGTTTCGCTGGCGGCGTATGGCATGTGCGACATTGTTACGCCCGAAGCTTGCGTGGTGGGCGACGCCGAGGCTTGCTATGCCGGCGAGGCAAAAACGGCGGAGAATCCCGTCGAGTGGTTGGGTAATTGGTTCGTCGAGTTCGGCGAGGCGATTGTTTATTTGCCGATCAAGTTCAGCACGCGAAATGCCGCCGAATACATCCCGGCGGATTATCCATATCGCGATGCGCAGGCGGCGGACAAGCCGGCGGCGCTGGATATTTTTGACCCGGGCTGCAAGTTCTGCCGCGAATCCTATACCAACCAGCTGGCGTCGGGATTTTTTGACAAGTATAATACGGCGCTCCTGCCGTTCGCTTTGCGCGACGACGACGATTATCGTTTTGCTAATTCCGATTTGATTGTGCGCTATATTTTCGCCAGCCGAAGTGTGCCGCAGGCGGACGCGACGCGCGCTGTGGAATGGCGCATTATTGATCGTTTGTTCACCGAAAACAGTCCGCGCAAAATCGTCTGGCAGGAGGACTTTAACAACGAATATTCCGACGCCGAAGCGCGCCAAACTTTGAACAGCTGGCTGGCTGATTTTGGCTATGACGCAAATGCAATCGAGCAAATCGCCGCCGCGGTCGACAACGCTGAAACCCGCGCCGCCGTCGACGCCGCCCGCGACCTCGTCGAGAACCAAATCCAAATTGTCAAAATCCCCACGATGATTATCGACAATGAGCGTCACGAGGGTTTGTTTAAAAAGTAGAAAGGAGATGTTGTGATTATTACAACAGGAAACGAAATCAACGGACATAAAATCACGGAACTCGGCATAGTGCGCGGCAATGTGGTGCAGGCGCGCCACATCGGTCGCGATATTATGGCTGGCTTCAAAAATATTGCTGGCGGCGAGATAAAAAGCTACACTGAGCTGACTAATTCCGCCCGCGATATCGCCTATACGCGGATGGTCGCGGAGGCGAAAGAGTTGGGCGCCGACGGTGTGATCGCGATGCGCTTTTCGTCCAGCAGTATTTCCGACGGCACGATCGAGATGCTTTGTTATGGCACGGCGGTAAAGTTTCGCAAGTAGTGCCGGGCGTTTGATTTGCCGTGCATCGCCGCACCAAATGTGATAAAATTGAGGCTATGAAAATCGATTTGAAAACGGCGCGACATCTGGCGGCGCTCAGCAGCATCACGTTGTCCGACGACGAATTGACGGCGCTGACCGGGGATTTGGAAAACATCGTCGAATATATCAGCGAGCTGGGCGAGCTGGACACCGCTGGCGTCGAGCCGACTTATCAGGTGACGGGCTTGCAAAATGTGATGCGCGACGATGTGGTTTTGCCGCAAATCCCGCGCGAGGAATTATTAAGTCTCGCGCCCGAGCGCACCGCCGAATCTGTGAAAGTGCCGAGGGTGCTATGACGACGCGAGACGAAGAACACGCGAAATTGCGCGCCAAAATTACCGAAATCAAAACCCAGATCGAGATCGGCGCGGAATACGAACATTACAAAGGCGACCACTACCGCGTGGTCGACGTTGCGATTTTCTCGGAGGACATCGACCGGATTTTCGTAATTTACGAGGCGCTGTATAACGGTTTAATCTGGGCGCGCCCGTATCGGATGTGGAATGAGCTGGTCGAAATCGACGGCAAAAAAATCCTACGTTTCCGAAAGGTGGAAAAATGAAAACCAACCGTGTGATAATTCCGCAAGGTGCGGCGCCCGAAAAATTCGAAATCACAGCGGCGCAGATTTTGGCAAAACATTTTTGCTGTGACATTGAATTCTTGCCAGAAATGTCGAACAAAACGCCAGATTTCGTGATTGACGGCGTGCGATGGGAACTCAAGAGTCCGATTGGCAAGGGTAAGCATAATATCCACCACGTGTTTGCGCGCGCGATGCGACAGTCGAAAAATATCATCATTGACGCCCGCAGATCAAAAGACGACGTTCGCCGTATCCGCAATAAATTGAAAAATGAAGCCAAGATCGCGAAAACTCTGAAGCGATTGATTTTTATCACCAAAGAAGAGAAAGTAGAGGTTTTGAAATGATTTCATCAGCCAAAAGTAGAAAACCCGACCTGTGTCACCAAACACTGATCGGGCTTTCAATACTTCCATTATATCAAATTAAAAATCTATGTCAAGCGGTTTGGCTGAAAAAGGAAATAATATGAAAATCACCGAAATCATCAGAGACGAAGTAATCGCACGGAGCCAAAAATACCGGCAAAATATTGAAAACTATGATTTTTGGAACGAGCATATTCGTTTGGTGGTGAAAAATGCTTTGAACTTAGCTGGAAGAAACGACGCCGACAAAGAGATTGTCGAGCTAGCGGCGCTATTGCACGACATCGCGTTGATCGAGGGCGGAGAAAAAATCGACCATCACGAACGAGGGGCTGAAATAAGTGTTGAAATCCTGGAGAAATACAACTATCCGTCCGATAAAATCGAGAAGGTCAGAAAGTGTGTGCTCAATCATCGCAGCAGCCACAATGGCAATACTGTCGAGGAAAAATGTGTGGCTGACGCCGATATTTTGGCGCATTTCGATAATATTCCGATGTTGTTTGAATGCCAGTTGGTGCATAAAAAAAATGGTCTTGACATCGCTAGGCAGAATGTCAAAAACGGTCTGATAAAAGACTTTGATGATTTAAGCGACGAAACCAGGAACTCGACAAGACATAGATTTGACAATATCTTGGTTGTATTGTTTGGGGAGATAGACGAGGAATGAAAATTAGCCACGTCATAATCCCAAAAGGTATGCGCCCGACGCCAGAAAAGTTCGAGCTGACAGCGGCGGATATTTTGCTGGGCTATTTTGAGTATGATCTTGAGTTTGTCTTGCGCAAAGTGAATGCGACGCCAGACTTCGTCATTAACGGGGTTGCGTGGGAGCTGAAAAGCCCGACCGGCAAAGGAAAGCGAAACGTTCAGCATCAGTTTAACCGCGCGCTCAAACAGTCAAGAAATATTATTTTCGACGCACGCCAGTCCAAGATGGATATCCGAAAAATTCGCAACCAGCTGAACTATTTCACAAAAAAAGCAAAGCGATCAAAAGCCATCAGCCGATTGCTGTTGATTAACAAAGAAAGTAAAATTGAGGTTATAAAATGATGATAACAAAAAAGAATTCGTGCTGTGTATACTTTTACAACCTTGCGGTCAACCCTATTCGGGACACTGCACGAGCTCTTATACCTCCATTATACCAAATTAAAAATTCGTGTCAAGTGATAAAATGGAAAGAGGAGGAGAGATGAAGTTCTCAAATAAAACAGTGTTGGTTACTGGTGCGAGCCGCGGTATCGGTCGCGCAACGGCGGAGGAATTTGCGAAAAACGGCGCAGACGTCATTATAAATTATAAGCATAGTTCTGAAATCGCCAACAATTTAGCAAAAGAATTAAATGAAAAATACTCGGTTGCAACTTCGGCTATCAAGGCTGACGTCAGCGACGAAAAACAGGTTCTGGCAATGCGCGACACTATCCAGGAAAAGTTCGGAAAACTCGATATTTTGGTCAATAACGCTGGGATTGTGGTCGACAAGGATTTTGACGAACACACTCGTGATGATTTTGACAAGATTTTCGCGACGAATGTTTGGGGAACTTTGCTGATGAGCAAGACTTTTGGCAAGATGATACTCGAAACTACAGGGGGGGGTGCCATCGTGAATATCTCGTCGACCTCGGGTATGCTGGATTTTTGGCCAGATAACATCGACTATTCGGCAAGTAAACTCGCAATCCAGTCGATGACGCGTGATTTGGCGATTAAGTTTGCGCCGAAAATTCGGGTGAATGCTGTGGCTTTGGGCTGGGCAGACACCGAGATGAATAAGGATTTGCCGCAGGATATGATTGACGCTGAAAACGAGAAATATTTGCTAAAACGCATGGCACGACCCGAAGAAATTGCCAAGGTCATTGCGTTTCTCGCGAGCGACGACGCTAGCTTTGTGAACGGCACGGTTTTGGTGGCGGATGGAGGTAGATATTAAGATGGCAAAAGTCAAAATGACAATCAACGACATCTTAAACAACGGCAAAACAGCGCGCGAGAATGTGCTCGATGCTATCGCCCGCGCCGAAGCCGACGACAGGCACGCGCTGCTGGAAATCGTGCGCGAGCGGGCGCTGGCGCGAGCCGACGAAATTGATGCGAAAATCGCCAGCGGCGAAAACGTCGGGCGGCTGGCGGGTGTGCCGTTTGTCGCCAAGGACAACTTTTTGACGCTGGGCAGCAAGACCACTGCCGCCGCGAAAATGCTGGAAAACTTCACCGCGCCGCTGCAAGCCACGGCGGTGGAGCGGTTGGAAAACGAAGGCGCGATTTGCATAGGCAAAACCAACCTGGACGCGTTCGCGCACGGCGGCAGCACCGAAAACTCGGCGTTTGGCGCGACCAAAAACGCCCACGACGACAGGCGCGTGGCGGGCGGTTCGTCAGGCGGTAGCGCTGTGGCGGTGGCGCGCGGAATCGTGCCGTTCGCTCTGGGGTCGGACACCGGCGGCAGCATTCGCCAACCCGCCAGTTTCAACGGCGTGGTCGGCTATAAACCGACATACGGAATGATCAGCCGCTACGGCGTGGTGGCAATGGCGAGCAGCACCGACGTGGTCGGCCCGATCGCGGGCAGCGTCGCCGATATTGAGTTATTGTGCGACATTTTGTCCGGCCCAGACGGCCGCGACGGCACGGTTTTGGCGGAGTATTTTGGAAATAAAATTATAGATAAGAAAAATGATGAAACAATTAAAACATATGAAAAATACGCCAAAGATTATAGTGAACGTGACAAAAATGATTATATAAAATCAGCAGATTGGCAGAATCTACAAAACTGGCTAAAAGATAGTTTGGCTGATACGCCAAAAAATGCCAAAATTTTTGAAATTGGCTCTGGCACGGGTCGCGACGCAGAATATTTACGAAGTCTTGGCTATCAAGTTCAAACTTCTGATGTCGTGAAACGATTTATTAGTGAATTAGAAAGTAAAAAACTAAACCCGACAAAATTTGATATTCTGGCAGACGAATTTACAGAGAAATATGACATCATAATTGCGACGGCTGTTTTGTTGCATTTTGACAAAAATAACTTGCCAAAAATCTTTACAAAAATTTTTAACGTGCTAAATGAAAACGGAAAATTTTTGGTTTGCGTCCAAACCGGCGAAGGCTCAATGTGGAAAGATAATTTGACGAACGGAAAGCGGTATTTTGAATTTCACAACGAAAATGACTTTACTAAAATGTTGGAAAACGCCGGTTTCAATAACCTGCATATTTCTTATAATGATTATAGAGTTAGTGAGAAAAAATGGTTGCAGGTTGTATGTGAAAAACCTGAATTAAAACCCCTCAAAATCGGCCTAATCAAAGAATTTATGGACGACGGCGTGGACGCGGACGTGAAGGCTCGGATCAACCAGTTCGCGGACAAACTGCGGGCGGCGGGGCACGCGGTTGACTCGGTGTCGCTGCCTATGGTCAAATACGCGATTCCGATTTATTATATCGTCGTGCCGGCGGAAATTTC